>JAGOTX010000001.1 GCA_018061565.1 Pseudomonadota bacterium | reverse complement strand
AATGCATCAATAAATACTTAAAAAGAAATATCAAAAAAATTATTTCAGAGGATGTTTTTTTAAAATCCTTACTCTATAAGGATTTGAGTTGTCCGAAAAAGGGCTACTTACCCACACATGGCCTATTTGGGGTTTCCCTTTGTGAAACTATTTACTTTATATATGTAATAGAGGGCTTGATATATGAACATTTTACCTTGTTGTAATAATTCAAAAAAGTTGATAGAGAAGGGAGATCATGCACTATTGCTTCTCAGTCCTTGGAATTCTTATTTTAAAGAAGATAATATTGAAAAACTTTGGCATTATGGATCTGGAAACTTTAACAGATGTAATTTTATAATATTTGATAAACCTTCAATTTGGAATTTAAAAGCTTTTAATTATGACGCAGAAAGAATAGAAAAAAGAGTGAGAAAAGAAATAAATTGCCTTTTTAATAGAGTTATAAGAGTGTTAGAACGAAATGGACTTGATAATACCACTGCTAAAAATATGTTGTTATTGTGGCATTATTATGAAAATTCGAATGTTTTTTTAGATACTCTTTATAAAATTAAGGAACATTATGAAAAAAACAAAATATTTAAGGAAAAATGTTTAAATCTTTCAAAAGAAGTTATAAGTAATTTTAGAATTCCAGGTATAAGTATTGGTAATGGAGATCCTTTTTTATCTGTTAACTACCTTTTGGAAGAAATGCCTTTTTATATAAATGCACCAAAAATATTGAATGTACCAAGCTCTGTATGGTTTTATCATAAACCTAATTATTTTTTTGATAATGAGTTAATGACAGGAAAGTTGGGAATAGAGATAAATCCCTATCAAGGAGGAGCTGTTATAAATTTTTGAAATTTTGAGAGTATTTATATAAAGATATGATTTATGTTAGAATAAAAGAGTAAAAACTCTTATTTAAAATCTCATGATTTGTAAAAAATATTCAAGTGAATCGGCACCGTCAAATTAACTTTTTGCTCAAAATTTAATTTTAATGAACGCCTTATATTATAATAATTAATTTCATATTTTAATATTTTTATGCATGAAAATTATTAAAAATTAGTCTTATATTATGTCTCAAAAATTAAATTGACGGTGCCTTATTAATCCATATCAATCATCCTTATGTAATTCTAATAAGAATGATTTTATTTTTTCGAAGTATTCTATTTGAACTAATTTTTCTTCGTTTAATGTTTGTATACAGAAAAGATCTCTATACCCAGCTTGTGTTGGAGCAGTGAAAGCACTTTGAACTGTATCTGTATCTGTTTTTATTTTTTGTTTTTGACCCATTAGCCAACTTGAAAGCTTCCAATCTTCATCTGTTGGTTCTAATTGACTTAAAAAATCTGCTGTTATTAAATCTAGAGTTAAAAAAGTTGATTGAATGATAATTCGTGCACACTGATAGTTCATAGATTTATTCCATATGTGGAGATTATAAACATTATGCCCTAAAAAAGCTGCAAGATCTAAAGTTCCACTGGTGTTTCCAATAATTTTCACATTTTGAAACTCGGTTAATTTTAAAAGTAATCGCAAATGATAGAATTTTCCATAATCTGTATGATCACCTTCTAAATAATGAGGAAAAGGATCTGTTCTATTTTCATTTTTTAACTGTTTAAATGAGGTTCCTTTAGAGCGACCATCTGCCATAATAAACCAAACAAAATAACCATTTTGAACAAGATAGTTTTTTAAGTTTAAAGCATCATCTTCTATATTTTGCACATCATTCGCTGTTGATGCATACCTTGCATGAATAATAACAAGAGGTTTTGTACCAATTGTTGTTATAATTTTTTGATATTCAGTATTTACTGTTTTGACGACTGTTTTAAGATGTTGATTACCGTCATTAAAAACTGAAAAACCCTTTTTAAGTTTGTTTATAGTATCTGTTCTTCCATATTGTAAAAAATACTGTGCTATAAGGGTTGTTAACAATTTTTGATCAATGAAATGTGTATACTGATGTTTAAGTGTATGAGTTAAATTGTGTTGTCTAACATTTTGTTGATAAGTTTTTCTTTTGTATGGTTCTCCTGTTTCTGCATTAACACCTGGATTAAGATACAAAGGGTCAAGAAAAAGATTTGTACAAGATATAACTTTTGCCAAAGTTATCGTTCTGCAAACTGCAGTATAATTGTTCATTTTACTTTCGGATGTTTGCTCATCATCATCACTATCGTAAGTTAGCTGAATAGGTGGAATTTCTTTCTCATGTGATTTTGCAAGTATAGCATATGCTAAAATATGGTACCCATCACCAGAGCTATTCATTGGACACATCGAAATGACATAGCTTTCTTTTGAATTTAGGTTTGGTAAAAATAAATATTTTTGTTTTTCTTCTTCTGTAATAAACAAAGAGGCTATACCCTCTAAGAAGGAGTCATCGATATCTCCAGACCTTGTATGGTTATGTGATGGTAGATCAGTATTGTTGGTCGAATATGAGTGTTGTGTTAAGCATAAAAATAAGAAGAGTTTGAAAAACATTTTTTATAAAGATTTAAATTTATATCAGATATATTACATATTTTACATTAAATAACAATAAAAAAAAATAACGTCTTCCCCTCATTTTTAAAACGCGAATGCCAATATTTTTAAATTTTTGTAAATCTTGATTATCTAAAGAATGGGGCAGTGTGTTTTTTAATGTTTCAAGCATACCAATTAAAACAGCAGCCTTATCTTTTGATTCTATATCAAGTTCTAAATCATCACCTTCCGCTATATCACAGATATCAAAAAAGCCCATCATGTTTAAAATGGCACCTGCTTGAATAAGGGTTCTTGTTCTTTTTTTGCGCTCACTTTTAGAAAAGTTTAATTGTTGAGACTTTATAGAATTCTTTTTAAGTTCAAGATCATTAATCTTTTTTTGAAGATCTGTAATTTTAGAATTTTTAGGATAAGCTTGATCCATTTATTTTAAGAAAGATCATATTTTGGTTTAAGTGTTTTTCTTGTTTCTTGCGTATTCAAATTTTCATCATTGTTATTTTTTGTATTATCTATTTTTTCATTTTTTTGTTTTTTTTCTTTTTTCTTATTTTTATCTAAAGCCAATTCTCCAAGCTTTTGAAACTTTTGGATATCAGATTCATTATTTTTTGGGTTATTGAGTTTTTGACAAAGATCTAATATGCCACCATAAAGAATATTAAAATCATGATTAAATGCTTTTTCTTTTTTTAAGATGTTTGTGATTTTTGTCTCAAAGGTTTTTTGAACATTTTGCTGTTGAACTTTAAGCTTTTCTATTTTTTCATTGAGTTTATTAATCTTCTCAATTGGCGTTAGCCTTTGCTTGCTCATAATTTAAAATTCACATAAAAAAGTCTTGTTAGTATAGATATATCTAAAAAATAATATGAGTGTCAATATAATAAATAGATTCCGATGTCACTTGGCAAATAAGCTCAAGTGCGCACTTATGCGCACTTGCGCTTATTAAAAAAACAAGGTAATATCTAAATTATGGCAATATATCATCTTTCATCAGGATTTATTTCAAGAAGTTCCGGCAGAAGTGCTGTTCAAAATACTGCTTATATCACAGGTGAAAAACTCCATGAATCAAGAAGAGGAATCGATGTTAATTATCAAAATAGATCACATGATGTTGCCTGTTTTGCCACTCTCCTTCCAGAACATGCTCCCTCTCATTTAGCGAGTCTTTCTATTTGGGATAAAGCAGAATCGTTTGAAGATGAATATGCTCTAAAACGTTTTCCAAATGGGGAACTCGCTCGTGAAAAGTATATGAATTCTGCACAAACAGCGATGACACTCATTGCAGCTTTACCAAAAGAGCTATCACTTGATTCCTCAAAAGAATTGATAGAAGATTTTTTAAAAGAACGATTTGTATCCCGTGGACTTTTTTGTACCTATGCCATTCATGAAAATGCAGGTAACCCGCATGCGCATTTTTTAATATCGAGAAGATCTATTGATGAAAAAGGTGCGTTTTCTTGGCTTAAAGATCGTGAAATTTGTCTCAAAAAAGAATTGAAGATAACACGCAGTTTATGGGCTGATAAAACCAACTTTTATTTGGAACGAGATGGATTTGATGAACGCATTTCTGAAAAAAGTTTTTTGGATTTGGGTTTGAATTTAAAACCAACAAAACATCATGGTTGGTATGCTGATAAATTGGTTGTTGAGGGAAAATCATCCCGCATCATCTCTCAAAATGAACAAGTTTATTTAGACAATAAGCAAAAAATAGAAATCACACCAACCGTTATTTTAGATGAGATAACAAGTAAACAAGCAACGTTTTCACAAAAGGATCTTCTTTATGCCATTCAAAAACGTGTTGGCGATGATGTTAATTTAACCTCTTATGTTTTTGAAAATTGTTTAAAAGAATCGATTTATGTTGGTGAGCATATTGATGGGCTACGACGGTATTCATCCGTCAATTATGCAAAAAGTGAAGAACAAGCGTTATCGCTTTTAAAGGATTTTAATCAAGCATCCTTTAAACAAAAAATATATGGTTCAGATATTGCAAAGACTCTTGCAAAACAGTATAGCTACTTATCTGATGAACAAAAACATGCTGTCTTTGGCCTTTTAAAAGACGATGCTTTATCGGTTTTGGTAGGACGTGCTGGGGCTGGTAAAACAACAACACTTAAAGCTGTATCTGACTGTTATCAAAAGGCTGGCTTTAATGTTATCGGTTGTTCTTTATCGGCTGTTGCATCTGAAAATTTGGGCAATGAAGCAGAGATTGGGTCATCAACATTACATTCTCTTCTTTATAAACTCGATGTCTTAAAAGAGGCTGATAATAAGTTATTATCCTTTGATTCTGTGGTAGAAGAGGGGGTTTTAAAACAGTTTAGTTGGTATAAAAACCTTGTGTTGTTTGGGAATAATCGTTTGAACAATAAAACTGTTATTATCGTTGATGAAGCTGGGATGATTGGGATCAAACAGTGGGAAAGTTTACTGACTCATGCCAAAGAAGCTGGCTCCAAAATCATTGCTGTGGGTGATAATAATCAGTTTAGTGCTGTTAATGCTGGAGACTTCTTTAGGGCCATTAAGGAAAGTAGGAAAGAGAATCTGTTTGAACTTTCACAAATCAGACGTCAAAAAGTTGATTGGATGAAGCAAGCATCGCTCGCATTTTCAAGGTTGGATATACAAGAAGGGTTAACAGCTTATCACAGAAATGGTTATGTCCATGAAGTCGATCAAAAGAACATAGCAACCAATATGGCAAGGGATTATATCCATCATATAAAGCTTGGTAAAGATGTTGCAGTCCTTGCCTATACCAATGCAGAAACAGGGCTTTTAAATAATGAAATCAGATCCCTTTTAAAACAAGAAAGCCTTATAGAGAAAGAAACCATTTTAACCTTTAAAAATAAGACATATGTTAAGGGTGAAAAAATCGTCTTTTTAGAGAACGATAAAGAAGATGTTAAAATCACCAATAAGTATGGTCTAAAAGTGGAGGGTGCCTTTATTAAAAATGGATCTGTCGGAACACTTTTAAAAGCGGATCATAAAGGAAATGTAAAGGTTCAATTAAAAGATCAAACATTTGCCCATTTTAATGTGAATGACTATCAATCCATTGATTATGGATATGCCATCACGACCCATAAATCACAAGGTCAAACAGTGGATATCACACTTGTTAAAGCTCATAAACGCCATGATGCCAAAGCACTTTATGTGGCGATGACGCGTCACAGGGAGGAATCACATTTATATTATTCACCCAATCAATTTAAATCGTTTAATCATTTAAAGATTGCTCTTTCTCGTTATCAGGATAAAGATTTGGTAAAGGATTATACAATCCAAAAACCTTATGAAAAAGCGTGGGAGCGGGTTCAAGATTATAAGCTTTGCGGCCTTGATTTGGCGCACATGAAAGCAAGTAAAGATGACTTTGATATCAAAGCCTATCAAGCAATTCGATTAGAACAAATAACGTTAGGACGGGAGATCTTAAAGGATTTTGAGAGTCACAAAACCTTTATCAATCAAGGGGGTTTTACAAAGGAAATGCTCGAGATTACAACAGGACTTAAACAACGCCCTCTATCAATCTTAGAAGAGAAGGCCAAGCTTCAGGTTGAACTTTATGGCGAGACAGCACTTGCAACACGGATTCTTTGGAAGGAATTAAAAGGCAAAGATTTGAATCTACATAAAAGTCAATTTGATGCCTTTAAAACAATGCAAGGTGAACGAAATAGTTTGGCGAAAGATATTTTAGAAAACTACCGCCTCCATGCCCCTTTTATTAAGGAGAAGGCTAAAGAATATTTAATCTCTAAAAAGACATTGATAAAGCATGTGGAAAAACAAAATTCGTCAACGGTTGACAATACTCAAAATGTTAAAGAACACCATCATGAGGTGACAAAATCTTATACAAAAACAATTCCCGAATTTACACGCACATCTCATGAAATTGTGATCGACCTCAACAATAACATTAAAGATATTGCAACCCACTTTTTAGGAAAGCCAACAAGTCAAACATCAAGAGAATGGCGTTATGGTAAAAAGGGATCCATCGCTATTCATGTTGCCGGCCAAAAGCAGGGGCTTTATGCCAACTTTGAAACAGGTGAAAGTGGAAATGTTGTCAAATTTATTGCAGATCAAATGAATTTAGATAAAAAAGAAGCCTTTAAATGGGGAGTCGATTATTTAGGCCTTGGCAGTAAGGAATTCAAAAAACCTGTTTATGAATCAAAAGAAAAAACACAACCGATCCACTTAGAAGAAAAGCAGTGGGTTCCAACTTTCCCAATCAATATCCCCTACCCTGATTTAAAACGTGAAAAACAGCTCAGTTATATGCTGAAAGGTCGTCATGAGGTTGCAACGTTTGAATATAAAGATGCAGAAGGAAAGACGCTTGGATATGTTGTAAGGTTAGAAGATAAGGATGGAAACAAAATAACGCCAACCCTTACCTATTGCCAAAATAATAAAGGTCAAAAACAGTGGCAATTCAAAGGCTTTGGCGATGATCGACCCCTTTATGGTCTTGACATACTCAAACAAAAACAAAATGCCCCTGTCCTTATTGTTGAGGGTGAAAAAACCTGTGAAGCAGCACGTCTTATCTTTAAAGATCACGCTGTAATCACCTGGAGTGGTGGCTGTGGATCTGTTCAAAAATCCGATTGGTCCCCTTTAAAAGATCGAGATGTTACGATTTGGCCCGATCACGATAAAGCAGGAAGTCTAGCAGCTACCAAAATAGCAGCTATCCTCAATGAAAAAGATATCAAATCCCTTGCTATTGTTGATCTCCCCTCAACGCTTCCCCACAAATGGGACCTTGCTGATAAACTCCCGCAAGGCTTTACCCATGAAGAGTTGATGAGTAACGCTATCAAAATAGATCAGAAAGAACTTGTAAAGGATAAAGGTAACGTTGTTCAAAAAGAATTAACAATAACCCTTTCTCCACTCAGAGAAATTACAGATAAAGAAATCAATGATACGCATCAAAAATTTGAACTCTATAAGTTCGATCTCTATGGATTTAAGTCCAGCTTCTCTTTGCACCAAAAAGAGATGACAAATCATATGTATCAAAATTTAAGAACGAGTTTTGCACTTGTTCAAAAAGAAGAGCCTCCTCACTTAAGAGAAGAAGCTGTTATTCAGTCAACTTTTTATGACACCGCTAAAAATTATTATAACATCAAAGAAGATTCCCCTCTTGATACGTTAAAATCCCTTAATGATATAGCCTTTTATGCAACACAAAAATTTATGGGCAATCCCAGTTATTACATGAGCCATGACAAATCTATTCTTATACAAGATGCTCACAAAATGATGGGACAACAAAACCAAGAAAACACTAAAGCTGTTCATGCACTTCAGCAAAAAAATCCAGAAGTACCTCAAAATATTCATCAAGCCTATGTTGAGATGTTTGTTCAAATTAAACTTTTAACAAATACTCAAATGAATGATACAACAAAAACACAACTCTTAGAGGAAATCAAAAATATTCATCACTATATAGAAAATCACCCAAAAATATCAAAAATGGATGATCGGCATAAAGAGGTACTGCTTAAAAATACACTTATTTCAAGAATGGAAAATTCAAATCTTAATACTGAAAAATCAATCTTTAAAGCAGTAGAAGAAACAGTCAAACTTCAAAAACAAATCGAACAATCTAAAACCTTTGAACGGCAAAAAGAATTAGAACGGGGGTTTGAACGATGATATTAATTGACTCCAATAAGCTCTATGATAAACTGAACTCAGTATCTCTTATCCTATATTAAGAATGTCAATAATTAAAACATCAAAAAGTCTTTGTATTTTATTTCTATTTTTTTCCATTTCTTCACTATGTGGTGCATCCATTCCTACAGTAGCAGCAATAGTTTATAAAAAAGCTGAACAACCTTTATACACTCCTACGGCTGAACCTTTTATTTTTCATTTGTTTGACCATTTAAAAAATGATATATCAGGTATGATTCAGGATCCTGATTGTGTTGATTACATGCCATTTGAAGCTGACAATCTTGGGACTAACGACTGCCTTTTTACAGCATTTGTTAATATTTTGTTATTAGAAGATTTAAAAAAAAATGATCAAATCAAAACAAAAGCTATAGATATTTTATCTAGAATATGTTTTATGACCATCATGTTTAATGAAGAATCTTCGATAAATGTTCAAAAAAATAAAGAAGGAAGATTAGATTTATCCTGTTTTAAATTTTCGACATTGCAATTAATGCTATCTTATTTTAATGATAAACAAATTAAAGACAGTGGGAACAATAACATAACCGCTACTCTAGCTGAAGATGGAAAATTAAAATATTCATCAGGCAATATTTCTGAAATCATCATTTCATTCTTAAAAGATAAAATCTTGGTAATAGAAAGAGTTGCCATATCAGAGAAACAATACAGTTTATTTTTATCTGATAAACTGTTTGCAATAGCTAATAGAAATGGGGGAGGATATGCCGTTCAACATAGAGCCGTAGATCAAGCCACTTATAAATCTCCAAAATTGATGATATTAACAAATAGAGTTAATAGAGATAACCCACATTTTACCTTCATGGATAAGATACCTGTCACAAATAACACAAGAGGAGATAGGCTAGAGGATAGAATGGAGGATCACTTTGCTGTTGGAAGTCTATCATCTTTAGAAAAAATGAATCCCTACTATACAGAAAAAAAAGGATTAACGCTTAATCAAGATTTTAAATCTCTTTTTGAAGAGGCCAAAAATAGATTGCAAACAAAAATACAAACATCTTGCAAAGAGCTTGGCATAAATAGTAGTATGAGCCTAAAGGGAATTAACCCTTCTACTTTTACTCAATATTTACTTCAATTTTAGGAGAGTAAAATATGTTTACGAAATATTTGTTGATGTTTTTTATCGGATTTTCCATAAGTGTAAACGCTACAGAAAGTTTTTCAGATAATGTTGAACGATTTATTGATTTTGATACTTATCAAACGATGCAATTCGCAACACCTGCAACCTTTCAAGTTGGTGATAGGGAGATTAATATGTACTTTGCAAAAGTGTATAAGGGATTAAAACAAGATCAAGTGTTTATCATAGGAAATATTAGAAATAATTCTAATATAAATAATGGATATATTCACGAAAGGCAAGATTTCTTAAAGATGAGAGAGTTTATATTTGATAGAGCATTTGGAAAAGACATGAATCATATAAAATTTTCAGACTCTGGAGAAGCTTATTTTAATGATGAAGTTATGTTTTATCTTGGTTCTTATGAAACTTTTTTTCAATTTAACCCTTTCCCACAAAGCATTCCTAGCCTACAAGAAAGAATGTCGATAAAACAATTCCTTCAAAAAGGTGTTTCTACATATTAAACATTAGATTCTTTCAATTCCTTAACTATCTCTTCCATGCTCACTTTTTCTTCCTGTTGTTTTGATTTCATTTCAACAACAGTAGCATCATCCATATCTTTTAAAAGATCCTCTTTCGTAACAGGAATAGAGAATACAAAATCATCCTCTCTATTTTTTGATTTTGGAATAAAGGATGGGGCTTTTTGTTCCATCTTAAGGTACGTAAATGCATATTTTGCAACAGGTAGATCACCTTTAAGCTTTATAAAGCAATTAAGGTCTTGAAGTTTCATGATCTCTGTAGGAGGTACAACTTTTCTGGTTGTTTTTTGAGCCCCTAAATTCACCCCGTCTCGCATTTGGTGTGCGCCATAAGAAACGCTTTCAGATGCTTCCATCACTTCCTGTTCCCCTAAAAAGGAACTTACTGTGCGTGTGACATCTGGATCAAGTGATCTAAAAACAACCTTTGTACCTGTTAAGTCAGAAAGCGCTTTAACCATTGTTCGATCATACGTATTTTCAATCAGAGGTAAGTTTTGAATACCTAAAACAATACATCCTCCATACTTTCTAATTTCAGTAAGCGCTGTCATCAGGGATGGTATTTTCTGTAAAGATGCTAGCTCGTCAATGATGAACCAAACACGGCGTCCATTATCTTCACTCTGTTTCATAAGCGCTTTAATGGCAACCCCAACCCATGCTGTAATAAGCGGTTTTAAAAGTTCACGTTGATCGGGTTTACACGACAGAAACAAAAACTGGTGAAATTCAGGACTTTGCATCCATTGATTAATCGAAAAGGTCCCCCCATCTTCAATGTTTAAAAAAGACCGAAGATGCGTCATCATAGTGACGCGAACAGAAAGCGCTGTCTTTTCAATTGAAGGATCCATAAGACTTGCAACGTTTGTTTTTTGAAGAATGGATTGAATGTTTTTCAACGGATCTTGCAATAACGTTTTTAAAAGCGCCTTTAAAGACCCATTGTTTTCTTTAGAAAACAAATACGCTGTTTCTGCAAAAAGTTGCCGTCCTGCTTCAACCCAAAACTGATCTGGTGTATTGGATTCTAAAAGCGTTTCAGCCAGTTCATCAAAATCAGATTTTTCTGTACATTCCTTCCACATATTCCACTTTTGTGATCTTTCGTCTAAAGGGTTTAAAATCAAATCTCTTGATCCATCATAAAAACGAGAGACCATCCCCCCTGTTGTATCAACAATAATCGCTTGATCTCCTTGTTCCCTTATTTGGTTTAAAAGGTGGTGAATCATGTTGGACTTACCGCTACCCGTTGTTCCCGTTACCATCATGTGTTGAAATTCAGCATCTTTAGGCAGTGGAACCTCTCCAATTTTATAAACACTGGCCCCTTGTTTTTTAACGAGTTTAGAGAGTCTCTTTGGATCAACCAACTCAAACCCACTTAAAATTTTAAGTGATTGTTTTTGTTTTCCCCTTGAATACCAAAAATAACAAACACCGATCATTGCAACAAAGGTTATCATTAAACTTTGAAAAAACTTCTTTAAAAATGAAAAAAGGCAAACCCAAACAAAATTTGTAATTTTTGTGTGATTAAGAAGGTTTTGGTCACTGAACCAATCACCCGTTCCATCGTCATAATAAATATAACTGGTATCAAAAAATCCGTTTGGTAAAAAAGACATAAACTCAACACGAAGATAAGCCTTTCCATAAGCTAAAAGCATCCAAAAATCCTGCCAAATATGCGTCTTTAAAATCAATAAAACAAACAAGACCAAAAATACCCAAAAACTCACTTTAAATGTTGCGTCAACAACTTGTTTAATCATCCTAAATTGATGAAGTTGTGTTTGACCACCTTGGGTGAATGCGTCTGAAAATAATTTCATGTATCTATTTCCTCTTCTGGTTCAAGTGTTTCTAATAAATGTTGAAACTGTTCTTGTGTTGGTAATAATTTTTGGTAGTTTTCTGGTAACCCTGTTGTATATTCTGAAACACCAATGGGTTTTCTTGTATCTTTTAAACAATATTCAACCATCATCTGATTGGAGGATTGGCAAAGAAGAATACCTATTGTTGGGTTATCAGAATCGTCTTTTACTTCATGATCAATCGCTGTTGTATAGAATCCTAATTTTCCAACATATTCAGGTTTAAATTTCCCTGCCTTAAGTTCAATTACAACGTAGCATTTAAGTTTAATGTGATACATCAACATATCAATTACAAAGTCTTCACCTGCAAGTTCTATTCTGTATTGGCTTCCTATAAAGCTAAACCCTGTTCCCATCTCAAGAAGAAAATTTCGAATATTATCGATCAGTCCCTTTTCAATCACCTTTTCATGAACGTCAGAAGCTATTCCTAAAAATTCAAAGTTATAAGATGACTTGATAAGATCCCTTGCTAAATCTGATGTTGGCTTTGGAAGAGTCATCTCAAAGTTTGTTTGTGCATTCCCCAACCTTAGATGAGCTGAAGATTCAATTTGCATCGATAAGACATTTCTGGACCAACCGTTTTCAATCGTTTTTTCAATATACCAAATACGCGTTTTTTGATCTTTTACAGTATCTAAAATTACACAATTGTGAAACCATGGTATTTGCGCAGCAAGCTGCTGCGTAAATTCAAAATCAGGATAACTTGCCGCAAATGTTTGCATATAAACAAGGTTTCTTTCACTAAAACCTTTCATCTCAGGAAAAGTGTGTTTTAAGTCTAAAGATAGTTGTTTTACAACGTCAGATCCCCAACCTTGTTCTTTTTTACGTTTTAATATTTCAGTACCAATCCGCCAATAAAGAAGGATCAGCTCTCTGTTTACAGATAAAGCAGCCCGAACACGGGATGTTTGAATATCTTTTTTGATATCGTTTAAAAAGGTAATGTAGTCTTTTGTGTTTAAAATGTCAGTCATGAATGAAAGCCTTTGAAGATGTATTTTTTGCTATTATATCGTTTAAAGTCATAAACAATTAACCTTTTTTATGCTATAATGAAGGTATGAAGAATTGGAGCATTTATCATGATTACAGCGTTTCAAAAAATCGGTTATTTTATGTGGCGTCATATGCTTGTTATCCTGATGCTTTGTATTTGCGCCTCTGTTCTTTTGACCTATCAAACCCTCTCCCTCTTCAATTCTTCTGTTTTGTTGCTCGCTTTTGCGGCCTTTGATTTTGCCAAAACAAAATGGATTAAAGTTGACGTAATTCAAAAAGAACACCTTAAAAAGTTTGCTTCCTTCATTTGGCGTCATCTGTTGACGTTTGTTGGTTTTTTCTTTGCAACATACGTGTTGGCAGAAGGACATATTTCTTGGGTCAATACAATCTCTTTTTTCATTGGAGCAATTGCTGTTGACTGGCTGAAAACAAGAAAAAGATCTTATGAATCTTATGATACCAGCGATCCATTGACAGAATACTCTAGAAGATTGCGTAACGATAATTATTGGAACAGCAGTATTGTTAGTACCCCTGCTTATTTGAGTGCTCTTAGTTCTACAAGCGCAAATAATCGCTACTAACTTTTTCATCCTTGTTGTGACTCCCCACTAAAAAAATCTTTAACATCCTTGGCTGTGTTTTTAACTTCCTTAACTCCTTTTTCTCCAAGGCGTCTGACAACACCTTTTTGTTGATTTTGAATAACAATATCCTTTGTCGCATTTCCTTTTTCTTGAAGTTGGCTGATGGATTCATTCATGTTGGACTTTGTATTTTGTTGGACGGACTCAACGTGTTGACGTGTTGGGTGAGACGATATATATCTCTCTTTTTCGAATTCAACCGTACCCTTTGACCGAACCTCATTCATCGCATCTTTTGTAACTGCATAAACGTTTTGTCTGTTTTCTTGATCATAACCTGATCTTAAAGATTGTTGTTGACCTTCAAAGCCAGAAGTGTTTTGTGTAAATCCTTTTTCATTTGAAAAGTGCCGTGCATATTCCATCGTTAACTCTGGTTCATGGGCAATTGTATAAGCAGCTGCTTGTTTACCCATTTTACCTGGCGCATTATCGGCTGGTTGATTCGATAACCAATCAAAGAACTCTTGATTGGCATTTCTGTTAATATTGGCAGAATTAGCTTTTGTAAACATAGCTTGCTGTTGGTAATTTTCTGATTCACTAAAGTTTTTTGAAGCCTCAGATCTTTGTTGCATGCCTTTTTCGTAACTGCCAGAAACATCCTCTGCCAAACGCTTTGCATTTTCATCCGATAAATTATGCGATAAATTCTTGGATGCTTGAGAAGATTCACGCATTGCTTCTTGAAAATTATGATCTTCAGCAAATTTTTGTGCTTTTTGAAAAAGTTCTTGATCTTTTGAACTAATACTCCCTTGAGCACGCAAAGACCCATCAACAAATGGTATATTATTGGGTGTTTTTAAACCAAGCGATCCTAAAAGTTCAGCTGATTTAACATCATCAATATTATTTTGCTTAGCAAAATCCTGAATCAACTGCGCTCCTTTATGAATGGATCTACTCTCTTCTGTTGAAATGTTTTGGATTGCCGAATCCCCACTTTGTTCCATTTGAGATAAGCTATTACTGAGGCTCACCATAGACCGTGCACTACTTGCCAAACTTTGCCCTGAACTTTCCGATAAGTTTAAACCCTTTTGATATGACTTAGCCGCCATCTCTGATTGTTGCGTACTCATACTTTCTGCAGCATTCACACTGATGGGTAAATTCGATGTACCAATATTGGCAATTTGGGATCCATCTCCCATCGTTGTAATATCGGACCGCCCATCTTGATATTGAAATGATCCTGCTCTGTAACTGGCGGCACGACTGTTTTGAAACTGGGATGAATTAGAAATTTGGCTTGTCCCTTCTGTTATATTTCCGTAACTAAAGTTGCCTGATGTCACTTCTGATGCTGCATGACCTGCCGCACTTTGACTCACATTTCCAAGGTGGGACGCCATATGAACAAAAGATCCTACACCTTTAACAAGCGCTATACTTAAAAACGGAATACTCATCGCTAAATACCCTGCCATTGCGGATATATCGGCGTTCATATTATAAACGCCTAAAGAACTTGCAATGGTAATTCCTGCTTCATTTGAAACGGATAAGGCGCCTACCGTTTTAATTTTTGCAGCCATAGTCATAATGAAATTTAAAACCGCATAAAGGGGCGCCCACATTTGAAGCCAAATCAGAATCTGCATCCAGCGAAACAAAAAACTATATCCAAATGGTAAAAAGGCAAGTGGTATCACAAATAGAAAAAATGCATAAGCAATTGCTTCTAAAACAGCTTTCATGGTCGGCAATGTATCTGCTGCCATAGCGCCTAATGTCTCATAGGTTGATCTCTGTTGAAGGTAAGCCCGTTTTGCGGCAAAATTAGGCGCATTTCCAACGGCTTGGGATCCACTTTCAATCCCATCAATAATACTTGTAATCATCATTTGCTGCTTTAAAATATCGGTTGCCGATTTTGAGATGTTACCAAGAGCACTGTAGGCAATAGGCAAATACTTTAAAAGTTCAACTTTAGCGTCCACAACACTACCTTTACCAAAAAGACGCTTACCATACACAGTTGCTGTTCGATCAATCTCTTGGCCCAAAACAGCATTAAATTTCTGAACACCTATTTGACAAGTTATAATCTCTGATCGCCTTGAGGTTGGGTCGCGCCAAACAAAAGACCGATTGGGCGATGCTCTTTGTGATATCAATCCCCAAATATCATCTGTGTTTTTAAGGTCTTGCATCGTGTATTTACGCCCCAGCATCACATCATAAACAACGCATTGGCCAACAAAACTTCGCATATTTTGGGCAATATCATCATTAACAATGCGAAACTTTTTAGCCTGCATCATAATATTGGATGCAAAAAGTGTTCCTGATTTTTGATATCTTAGATCATCGGGAAGTGAAAAAACCTTTTCAACTTGTTCTGTTATAAGATGTCCAATTTTACTGATATTGCCTGCAAAGGCTGCAAGGCCATAAGGGACATGATCAACCTTTTGATGGTAGTGGGTAACCGGATCATGAATCCAAACTTCTGTTGTTGGAACAAACAAAAGGTTTGAAATGGCAACCATGGGCATAATCCAATGCGTTAAAACTTTTACCTGATCCCCAAAAAGAGCATAAATGGCTGCCCAAAAAGCCCCCATAATAAGACCAATACGCTTTAAAGGTTCATAAAGGGTTCCTGAATGCCCATTTAAACACATCGCTATCGCATCAAAAACACCCTTTAATATTTCACCATTCCCGCAGGTATAAATTTCATATGCCATTTTTATCTCTCCTTATTCCACAAAGCTTCCTTCATCAACGGATTGACCGATCATCATATAGAGTTGTTTTTCGATTGTTTGGGTTGCTTCTATAAATGAAAGGGTTGAATCCATCTGTTGATAGGCTGCTTGTCGTTTTTGTAAAATGCGCTCTCTTGCATGTTGGAGTTGCTTTAAAAACCGATCCATATGGGCTTCATCAACCTGCGCCGACTTTAAATCTGAAACACTATCATGAACGATATCAATGACCTCTAAAATATATTTATATAAAATATCCAAAGCGATCAGTTCTGCATAATGGTGAATATCCAAAGGGCATTCCCCTCGTCTATACGCTGTCATAACGTTCAGCATTTTATAGACAGGTAACCTTGTTGAATTTAAAAAAGCTTTTTCTTCTTCAGTTAAAGCTCCTTCATCATAGATTTTATTAATCAGGCTTTCTAAAATCTCATGTGTTCTTCGAATAAGCGATGAACTTTGGTTAATCGTTACCTTTTGTTTTGAAGGGTATAAACATCGATCATCATTACAAATGTAAATATCGGTATCTCCCCCTTCTAATAAACCATTTAAAAGATCATCTCGATCCGCATGGGACGGCAAACTTGAAATTTCAAGGTTTTCACCATTTTTTCTTGAAATAATGGAACCCACAAGGGTTAAAAAAAGCTGTGCAAGTTGTGAATCAGACCTTAAAAATTCATTCTTTTGAATTGCTTTCCAAGCAAGATTAAATTCGCCGATCAGCATATCTTTATATTTGGGATCCGCATGCGCATGACTTAAAACATCTTCTCTATTGCCTTTTGCACCACACCCTTGACGCGCATTCGCCCAATCAGAAAATTTCCCCATTTGGTTTCCCATCGCTTGACAAAGATGTTTACTACTTTGATCTGTCTTTGGCCAAACACCCCCTAAAAGGGTTGCCGCCGCCTCACAGGAATTAATGTTGGTTTGGTTAATTTGTGTGGCCAAAGCATTGAGTTCATTCATAATGTTATAGATTTGGGGTGATACACTTTGAATAGCGAGCATAAAGGCATAACTTGCAGCGCTCGATCCGATGTTTTTAAGAACCCTTACAAGATCTTCAGCACTGATATGTGAAAATCCACCACCCCAAAGATCAATACCACCGCATCCTCCTCTAAACCCAGGCATTTGAACAGAGGCAATTTGTGCATTTCGAACCCCTGTTCGAACACTGAGAGATCCCCCTGTATAATATCCTGCAGACTGATCTTTATAAGCACTGGGCATCGTGGCGTTACTTGCCATCCCAGATTTTTTAAAAAAGGTCATCAAATCACTTGATATATCGGCATAAGCACTTTTTGAGATCAAACAGATAATGAATAAGATCTTGATTTTTTGTACAACAGTGTTATATAATGTAATACATAATCCTCTCTTTAAAAGGTAACACCATGCTCGCTGTAAGACTTCCAAAAAACATTGAAGAAAGACTTGAACAACTTGCCATCCGTAACGAACGATCAAAAAGCTATTACGTAAAAAAAGCCTTAGAAAAACTTTTAGAGGATGAAGATGAAAAGGAGCGTGCTTTAAAGGCTTATCAGAACTTTCTTGATTCTTCCAAAAAGATACATACCTTTGCTGATGTAATGGCTGAAAATGGCCTTTAAATCTGCTGATCCCATTACATGGAATTTTGCATTTTCCGATGAAGCCAAAGACAATTTTAAAAAACTTGATAAACCTGTTCAGCTTCGTATTAAGAAAAAAATTGAACAGATCATGAGTGGAAAAATTAATCCAACGCTTTTTTTCAAAAGACTTTCTGGAAATGCAAGCTATTTGCATTCCATGCGCATTGGAGACTATCGATTGATTGCAACAATCGATGATAACAAATGGGTTATTGTTACGATCCATATTGGGCACAGAAAAGATGTTTATAATTTTTAAAAAATACTTTTTCATTATTTTGGTTCTTCCTTATTTTCAACGAGTTGCATAATTCTGTTTTCCATTTCATCAATGGAGGTAAGGCCGTAAGCAACAGGAATAACGTGACCTGTGGTGGGGTTCACAGCAAAAAGGGCTGGGAGCACTTGCACATTCCACTGTTCAAAGAGCCCATTATCTGGAACACTGTTTTTAAAGACATCACTTTGACCCCCATCAAGTGAAATTGCTAACACTTCCCATTCGTGGATTTCAGAAAAGTTTTTAACGATCGGTGCAAACTCATGGCAATACGCACATTTACTTGAGAAGAAGAAAAAAAGCCCATATTCTTTTGAAAGACCCTTGATTGTCTCCTTTGTTTTTTGCTTTTGAAGATCGAGTTGAAGGTGACGTGCTTTTTGATTCACGGGGTTTTTAAGTGTTTCATCTAATAGAGGATTCGTAAAAATGGTCTGCATCCAATTTTTAGAAAATGTTTCAGATCGATCAACCATATCTTTTTGCATTTCCATATATGATTTAATATTTTCACCTGTTGGATTTATCCATGCTTTATGAAGACGGTTTTCAAGTTCTTTTGAATAGGCTTTAACGGTTTCGCTTGGTGTCATTGGTTTTTGTTTTTGATCTTCCTTTTTTACATCTTTTTTAAGTTCATCCTCTTCTTCAATTATCTTTTCATACCAATGCCACCCCTTAGAATGGGTATTAAAAAATCCATCTCCAAAACAGTGATTTAAAAGAAAGAGTGTTATGATTAAAAGTTTCATCACGGTGTCCTTGTTTTGTTGTTGGTTAACATTTTCATATTGTCGCGAATACGATCAAGCTCAATCCCTTTTGCCATATGCCCCTGATCGGGGACTTTCATCTTTTGGCTAATGTCATCATAAAGGGGGGTTAAATCCATCTTAGAAAAGTCCAATCGACTTAATTCATCAGATGTTAAAGCCCGACAATCAGGATGCTCTGCAGATCCAAAGTTTAGCCCCAATTGAGCCCTTCCTTGTTGTTGAATTGTTTTAGAAAGTTTACTTCCAAAACAACAAAACCCTCTTTTTTTACGAAGGCAAACCTCAGTAAACCCTAAATCTATTGTTTCTGCACAATATTCCCCAAGTTCAATACAAAGGCCTTTTTTTCGGCGTTCCAGGAGTTCCTTTTCAGCTTGTCCACAATTGGATAGACCAATATCAACGCCCCAGCCATCATTGCCACCACAACAATCTTTAAAATCAAGACAAAGTTTAGAACAATGGCAACCGTGACCTTTAAAAATGCCAAGATTGTTTTTGTTATCTTCTTGAACCTGCTTTAAAATCGCAAGGTGTGAAAACGCATCCATAATATCAGAGTTCACAGGATACGTTCTATCAGCACAATTTCCCGTAAAACAAAACGGAGAACTTTGGCTATTTGTGCGATAAGTTGTTATTTTTTTGGTTGTTGGAGAACACTTGTATGTATATTTCCAAAGAACACAAACACCGTTTGCAAATTCAAGGCACTGTGAATCAACTTGTTGGCACCGTTTTGCCTTTAAAACATCACAGGATTTTTCTGAATTAACGTCTTTTTTACAAATATACGTAAAGCGTTCAGACCAAGAGGATTCTGTAACCGGTTCCCCTTGAATCGTTCTTGTTTCTGGAGCACCTTTTTCTTTGGTACCATAAACGCAAAATCCTTTTTCAGATAGTGCTTCTAATTGATCACAATCGGTTTTCCATTCCTTGCGTATGACATTAACTTTTTTTTCTTGTTTGATAACTGTTTCTGATTGACAACCGGGATTACAATATGTTTTTGTGCTTCTAAAAACTGGATACATGCCACCACCGCGATTACTTCCTCTATATTCCGTACCAATTTGAACTTTCTTAACATGCCCAGAACACCACCTTCTCTCTTCCTTAATTTCTGGAATAACTTCTAGATCAACCTCTAACCACTTTGAACAGCTTACATGATAAGGTTCCCCACTTTCTTCACAGTCGAAAGTTTCATCAGATGACACATCCGATCCTTGCTCTTCCATCACGATTTCATTCATTGTTTTTAAAGGATCTTTTGTGGCATTTTCTGCATTGAGGACAAAATCTTCCGTTTCAAGATCATATTTTTTTCTGTTTGGATCGTTTGAGTTTTTCTGGATATAATTGGCGGCGTCATCCCCATTTTTTCGAATTGATGCTTCATCTTTTAAACTATTTTGATCAAGATTCATTTCAGGTGGATTGTCTGTTTGATATCCTGGAACATCAAATTTATTGATTGATTTTACTTTATTTGTTGCATCCCCTTTTTGAGAATGAGCAAGCGTCATTCCTTCTTGATGGGCTTTCCCCATATCGCCGGCTTTTAAAAAAACACTCAAAAAAAGAAGAACAAAAAGCATCATGAAAACCCTTCTTCTTTGATTTTTTTGACTGCAAAATCAAGGGTTACATTGCCTGATAATTTGTTGTTGTTTGTTAGATTTAAAAACACCGGAACAGAAGCGATTTTGTGTTTTTCAAAGAGTTCGGGATTAATTTCAAAACCAACGCCCTCCCCTTTTTCTTGATCATAAAAGTCTTGTATAACTTTTGCTGTTTCTTTAAAGGAATTGTTTTTAAGCCCTCTTAACACAAGCGTTGCATTGTGCTTTGGCGCTTCCTTTAAAAGATTGATGAGACTTGCTTTTGGCATCGAAAAGGACACAAATACATAAATTTTATCGCCTATTGTTGTTTTAACGTCTTCTTCTTTTTTATTTTCTGGCAGTTTAAATTCGTGTCCCTTGCCGCCTTTTAAACATTTTAAAATATCCTCTTCTTTTGCTGCTTTTTGGCAAACACCCACACGCGGCTTAAAGATGGATTTATTTTCTTCCACTTTACTGTTCGCAAAGGCTAAACCATCTTTATACGCTTTTTCAAGATCAGGCTTTGCATTTAAAACCATACTTAAAAAAAAAAAAAAACAAGACGTTTTTAAAGCATACAACAATTTCTCTTCCTCCATATAAGATACCCAAAATCTTCTCCACTATAGGGAAATTCTTTACCAGCCCCCCAAATTGTTTCTGTCCTGCCCAAAGGATAACAAGACTTGTTCGTGGCTGTTGGAATGGGATAAACCATCTGTGTTTTGTACTGGGATTTTTTAATTTTGATGGATTTATATTTATCACACAGCGCCTCTTCACCAGATGTAATGTCGAGAAGAAACTCACGGTGAAGTTTTCCTATCATACGATTAACCATAAGAAGACTGGCTTGTACACCTCCTACATGGTAATTCACAGTTCCTGTAAAGGGGTACATCGTACCCTGACATCCGGCACACCAAAACATCGAATCAAAGGGAAAATCAAACGTTGCCTTCGCACAATCTGCAACACAGGCTGCTTGGGCGATGGGGTTATTAAAAAGAACAGCCTCAGGATTTAAGATAAAGGCTGTTTCATCATCATTCCAAAGAGGATCCAATTCTGTAATATAAGCAACATCAATCGAGCCGCTTTCAATACATAAAAAATCAACCAAGATTTCCAAAAGATAAGTAATAGGGTACATATACCAATGAACTTGATAGAAGCTTTGGCGCATTCTGGAATGACCTTCATTTAGACTGTGTCCCCCTTCAACAGATCCACTCCCTTTAACACCACTTTGCATGATTTTAAAACCCCCAAG
This sequence comes from Pseudomonadota bacterium, assembly GCA_018061565.1. Classification (GTDB taxonomy): domain Bacteria; phylum Pseudomonadota; class Alphaproteobacteria; order Paracaedibacterales; family UBA11393; genus JAGOTX01. The sequence continues at coordinate 17,901 of JAGOTX010000001.1, read as the reverse complement.
ACTGACCATGCAATAAGGTGTTCTTGTCACATCAACAAGGCGTGCAGGTTCCCAAAATGAAATTGGAATACCAATATAAGGCGGTCTTGAACATGTGCAAATAATCTTTTTGGGATTTTCTGTATCTTCTCCACTTGGCGATACTTTAAGGCCCCCAATTGTGATGGGGAAAATACACCCCCAACAAATATCCGTTAATGGATTTACAAACTTTCCTTCACACTTTTGTTCTGCAAAAACAGTTTTAAAAAAGATTAAACTTAAAAAAAAGACCTTAAATGACATTAGGAACCTCCTCTTTAACTTCTAACACATCTCCTTTTTGTGAAACGATGCTTGGTACATTTTGAATGCCAAGCTTTTTTGTTAAAATTCCTTCCTGATCGAAGTAAATGGGATGTTCATATACCCCAACCGTTGGATCTTCACTTTCAATATGAATATCAAAAGGTTTTCCTTTAACCAAAATCACTTTTGAAAACCGATTTAGTTGAAGCTTTTTCTTTGCCCATTCAATATGGGATTTTTCCTCTCCATCAATAAATAAAAGCGGCTTTGTCATTTTCATCTGTTTTAAAGGATTCACAACATCTCCTTTTTTATGAAAAACTTTACCTTGGCTGTCTTTAAGATCTGACTTAACTGTGATGCTTGGATCATATGTATGGGTTTTTTCAACTTTTGTATGAGCAATATTTTGAACAGCTTTTGGATTTTTAAGACTTATTTGAATGCGATTTTGAATCTCTTTTTCAAGGTCTTTAAGCTTTCCTGTATCCGATAAGGTTTTAAGTTTACTTTGAATCACATCCAAAAGACTGGTCTCTTGAATCATAAATGTTTCACCCATAACACCTAGATCCTTTGCTTTTAACGTAAGTGTTCCTAAAAGAAGTATTAAAAATTTTTTGTGCATTCTTTTAAAAAAGCGGGATCGCTTTTCCCCTCAAATCGGATTCTTGAATCAGGCCAACATTTTTATATCTGGAATCATAACTTCTTTTATGTGTACCACTTAAAAATACATACCCTTCTGGAATCGTCCCTTCTTCAATGGGGTCAAGTTGAATTCCTTTGCTATCTTCCTTCATCGGCTTTCCGATTGGATCAGAAAATACAAACAAAAAACCATTTTTACCGTGCGTAATATAATCCCCTGCAATACCGGATATTTTTTTAATAATGTACTGATCATTAAATTTATAGACCGTTATATCACCTCTTTCTGGTTTCATTTTGGGAAAATATAAAAACACGTGATAGGGTAACGATTGACTCGTGTTCCTTAAAATTTGAATGTTGTCATTTAAAAGACCAAAAAGAAAATAGGTTATAAAAAAGGCAACAACACCCTTTTTCCAATCTTGTTTTAAAAATGTCAGTTTATTCAAAACATTGAATCGCTTCAATAATCGCATCTGTGCAATCATGAGTCTCTCCTGTTAACATGTTTTGTTTATTTAAAAAGATTACTTTTTTGTGTTTTTGTGCAAAAAGCTGAATCCGTATATTGATATAGCCAATCAGTTGTTCCATTTTATCCTTTGGGATTTGCCCTGTTGGGTATTGCTTTACCAAATCTTTGGATAAGACAGTGACCATTTTTTTCATATCGACAACCCCTATTTGGGATGTAGTCTTTTTTAAAAAGCAGCTATAAATACCAAGCATTAATGCTGATGTTGAAAGAGCCAAAACGCCATATTTTTTTGAACTTTCTTTTAAATTAAATGTCATTTTATGCAACATTCCTTTCTTGTTTTGTATGGTTAAGATTATCGATTGCATCCGACAAACTATATCCACGATCAATGAGGTTAGATATCGCAGCATAATCTTCTGCTTTTGTTGAATAGAGAAGGTTTGAGAATGGATCCAAAATAAGACGCCCCACAGCGTATCCATTCGATCCTGTAATCATCACTTCAGCGTATTGGCCTTGTTTAGTTTTAACGGATTTTAAAAGCGCTTCTTTTTGAGGCGTTAAGGATAAACGATCTGTTTTTTTAAGATATTCAATTGATTCTGGCTTTTGAGATAAAAGACACATCCAGTCACTATTATCAAAGGCCGCTTGTGCACCAGGATTGACGAAAAAGTCATTAATGCTTTGCGTTCCAACAACTAAAGACCCTCTATATTTTCGAAGTCTCCTTGCAAGGGTTTCTATAAAGACGCCACTTTGTTTGCCGCGGAGCATATCCCATGCTTCATCAAACACAATACTAAAAGGTGTTGTACGGTCCCCTAAAAACATTTGATTCGTGATGCTCACAATCACCATTTGAACAATCACACTTTGAAGATCTTTTCTTTCTTTTAGTTCTTCAAGTTCAACAACAACTAGTTGGCTTTTAAAATCAACGGTACTTTTTCCTTCAAAAAACCGCCCGTAAGTTCCATTTTTTGTATAAGGATAAAGCATTTGTCCTAGATCGTTAGCTTTTGGATCATCACTTTTAATAAGATACTCTGCAATTTTTGTAATCGTAGTTTCATTTTTAAAGATATGCCATGTCTCAAGCATGGCTTTTTCTAAAAGTGCTGCCCCTTTATCATCAACACCATAACTTGGTGCTGCCATGAGTGCTAAAATAGATTTAAGCATAGCAAGAGCATCTTCAGATGCTGTTTCATCATGCGTTGGAATTGTTGAAAAGGGATTGAGACAAAGAGGCGTTTTGGGTGAAAACTCTATAAATTGACCTTTAAGGAGAGAACAGGTCTTTTGAAAAGAACGTCCCACATCCAAAACAAACACGCGCCCACCAAGACCCAGTGTTGAACTCATCAGTTCTTGCATAAAAACCGATTTACCAGAACCTGATCTTCCAACAACACAGGTATTATAGTTTCCGGTATCATTATCAAAAGGATACCAGCCAAAGACTTGACCTCGTCGTCCTGAAAGCAACATTGCTTTTGTTTTAGTCCCCTGCCATTCACCTTGAAGAGGTAGAAGATTTGAAGACTCTGTTGATAGCGTTGTTTTAATCTTTTTTAAATTTAAAAATGATTGAACTTGTTCTTCCCCCCACATCATCGGCATAGAATTTAAAATCATTGGCAAATGTAAATAACGATTGGCTTCCAATTTCCATTCATTTGATGTAAAAAGATTGATGAGCGTTTGTTCACATGTTTCGATCTCTTTTGTTTTTGAAAGCAAAATAACGTTAAAGTGTGTTTGAACCAAACGCTCACCACGTCCCATTTGATCCCTTACAAAAGAAAGTTCTTCAGCCTCCCTTTGAATATCGGGCAGATACTTTCCAATCGGTGAATAGGCTTGCTTTTCAACATAGGATGTTTTAGCCATCAACTTTGTCTTTAAGGTATCTTGCTTTGGAATATAAACCCCATAATGAAAAATAAAGGGGCATGGAATTTGAGCAGGGTCTCGGTCAGAATCACCAATGAGACGGTTCATCGCATGCAAAGACCATTCAAAAGGAAACTCCCTAACAGAATAAGAACGGGCTGTTATGTCACCGTTATTGAGCAGAAGATCCTTTTCTGAAATAAATATATTTTTAGAGTCACAAATGAGTTGGTCAGCAATAGGTTCTAAACGATTCCAATCTACTTGAGGACGATTTGTATTATCAGAAGAATTAAAAAAAATGCCGTGTAAAAGGGAGAGAAGATCCTTTGGATTTAAAAACCAAGCGGGACAATTGACCATCTCAAGCGTTGTTTTCATTTGGGATTGAATGCGCAGTAACGCTTCCTTATCTCGCATCACGCTTTTTGTTTTTTTGATTGAAACAGAGAGAAAAACGCGAAAGTTTCGAAGACTATAGGGTTTGATCGGTGAATTTTGCGCAAATGTTTTTAAATAATCCACGCGTTTTTGATAAAGCCCTTTAAGGTTAGGATCAACACGTTCTAAAACAAAGCCATCTAATCGATCCCCAATATGAGGATCCGCATAGAACATCACTTGTAGAGCACTTTCATCTTCTAAAACATTGGTAAAAAGATTCGATATTTCGCGCTGCATCGTATCAGAACTTCCAACCATAGGCGTTGTTTCAATAATAAAACCAACGCTATCTTGGTTATAAAAAATGTTTGTTTCCGTATCAAAACTTTCATAAGGAAAAAGATCGGATATTTTATAAAAATCGCTCATTTTTTGAAAAGCTTCATGAAAATAGGTATGTGTTTTTTGATTACTGTATGGATCCCCAAAAACACCGGCTATTTTTTGACCTAATTGAGCGAGCATTATTTATCTCCTCTCGTTTGATGTTGGAAACATATGCCATGTTCCATGATTTAAAAGCGTGTGAACAACAGATCCTTCATGAAAATTTCCTGTTGCATCCTGAAAAGGTGCTACCCAAACACGAATATGTTCTTCCGGGCGACGCATCACTTTTGCATCACCAGAGGGTATAAAATCGATAGAAGATGGTTTATCAACCGTTACAATTGGCGGTATCACCCCATCATGGTTTTCCGTTTTGATCCCCTCAATCTTGCCAGAATCAACCATTTTATTGACATCTGAAATAGAGTGAAAACCAACACCCTTGCCAGGTTTTGTATCAAAAGATTCTGATGTACTTGAACACCCTGATAAAAAAGCTGCAAGCATGGAAATTTTGACAAATTTGTTAAACATGTTATTAACCCTCTCTTTTTGGAACCCATGCTTCCACAGGCTTTGTTTCTGTTTGTGATTCTTGAATTTGTTGATAGCGTGTTTGATCAGATGACCGCACCAATGCGGACCTTGCAGCGGAATCTTCAAAAGCAACACCTTGCGTAAAGACAATATCGGCAATTCGTCCAGCTTCAACAGAAATAACAGGCTGCATTTGTTCAGCACGTTTAATATAAAAATCCGCATATTTTTCCATAGCTGTTGTAGCGCCTTTTGATGCTCCTTGTTTTAGAATTTCACCATTTGTTAAAGGATTTGTTTGTGACAAACCGCTTTGTAAAGAAAAGGTTGTTGGATTATTATTACTTTGGGCCATAAAATTAGCCATCCCCCCTATAAATCCACCAACGGCAGCTGCTCTTACACTCTCCCCTGCCCGATCAACAATATCCCCTCGAAGTCCTGCTCTTCCATCTTCTCCCGCAACATAACCCGTTACATTCATCTCTAAAACCTCACCTGTTCTTCGTTCAACACAGGTTAGCTTTTCAAGCCTCATATAAACGCGTTCTGATGAAATATCCCCATAGGTTGCTGCTAAAACGTGACAATCACAAACGTCAGATCTAAACTTTCTTGGCAAATTTCCATGATCCGTTATTCTTAGAAGAATCGGTCTTGGATCATTTGATGCATGAATGCTCGTACTTGCATCAACACCACCCAACAATACAGCCTTTGCAAAGGTTCCTGCAGGAATTGTATTATCAAATGTTTTTAAAGGCTTTTGACCACGTGAGTGAACAAGGCTAATACTTGTTCTTTGAATCCCTTTCGTGTGTGCACGCTTTTGGATAACTTTTTTTATTTCTTCAGAAGAAAGAACAGGCGCATTGGCTGAATGAATCGTTTGTCCTTTACCTCTTTCAACAAAATCATCATTTTGTAACGCTTTAATATCAGATCTGATGCCTGTTACAACATTCTCACCATTTTGTAAATTCGTTGTTGGAACAGCTAAAGGTAATGGTTGCTCTACCTTTGATTCCATAGTTTTAACAATCGTTTCAACACCTTTTTCTAAACTATCAATACGCTTTTGATTAAGCTGTGCTTCTTGGCTCATACGCTCAACCCAAATCTCTTTAGGATCAATTTGTGATGTTGCACTTATTAAAGATGATTTATAATTCGTTGCTTTTTGAGGTGATACATTCCCTTTTTCAAGCAATAAATATCCCATCCCAAAAACCAAAACGCTCAACACAATCAACAGACCATATAAAACCTTCATCTGATTTTGCTTAATGGCTCCTAAACTCATGATCGCACCGCATAAAGATAGGTCTTTTGATTTTTTAAAAGCTTATCAACCTTAAAAGAAAGGGCTAAATCCCCTGATATATAAAAGGATTCCTCTTTTAAATCAACACTTTCATCCCCCTTATTTGTCACCTCATAAATAATACCCCTAACACCATTTAGGCTTATTGCTTTAACACATTTAACAACGACATCCTTTAAAGAGGGTCTTTTTTCATCTCCTTCTTGAACATCCGTTTCTTCACCCATATCTAAAACCAAAGACTTCATCGCTTTTAAAACATGTGTTTTAAAGCAAGGTATATTTTGTTCGCGTTCAAACCCAAAAGCTTGAGGAACAAAGCCAGTCTTAATCTCTTCTCGTTTTTTAGATGAATTGGTTAAAATAAGTGTTGAAGCTTCTTTTTGAACAGGCTCTAATGACATATCCTGAACAACATTGTTTTCTGTCATAACCGTTATTGAAAGAGGCTTTTCACCATTTTCAGAATTAGGTTTTATAAAGACTTGCCCACTTGTTTCCTCTGTTTGAATATCATAAGAATCATTATCCCCAAAAACACTGATAATGCGATCTCCTTTTACCGCCAAACGGTTCATAGAATCTTTAGAAATCTTTGCCTTAAGACGTTTTTCTGGTTCAATGGTTAAAAGTGTTGAACACGTCGACATCGTCAGAAAGCTTAACGTCCAAAGAATAATTTTTTTTAAAATGATCATGATGTTTTTTCCTCTTCTTTAATTTCTTCATCATTTAAAGGTGTAAAACTTTTTAAAAAAAGCCGCCCATGATTAGATAAAAAATTAACTTTATACACCTTTTTAGAGGTTGTTATTTTCTTTCCACCCACATAAGAGTTAAGATCCCCAGTAACCAATACTGATAAATCATGGGGGTAAACTTTAACCTCTATAGGCATAAAATGAAGAGTAAGGTTTTCTTTTTTTAAACGCTCTTCTTCATTTAAAAGATTTGATCGAATTTCACTATAAAACCTAGGCTCCACATACCGTAAAATCACATCACCTTGAAACAAAACATTTGACGCAGTAATATCGAGAAAAAGATGACAAAAATACGTTGCTTGTTCTTCTAAATAACTGGGCGCAAATGTATTTCCCTCAACCCAAAAGCTTTGTTTGGTTTCAGGTGGTAAAATAATTGTTTTTTCTGATCTTAAAAACAGAAATAAACTTTGTAAAAAAACAACGAAAAGGAGAACTGATGCTAATCCTAAAAGAACATTTCTTTGAAACTGCAAATTGGAAAGTCGCTTTGTAACAAAAAGGTGTTTCATGTTACCCCACATATTCTCTAATATAAGATGCTGGTATTTTCTTTAAACGTTTCGTGTTATGCGGAAAATACCAGTACATCACCGATTGAAATTGTCCTTTTCCAAAAAGACGCTTGTACTTTGAAAAAATCCACCAATTGAAAAGGCTTAAAAAAACCCCCTCTAAAAAGAAATCTGTTAAAAGTCCCAAAAAGAAAGGGCCTATAAACATCAAAAGCTCGCCCCTATTCCAGAATAAAATCTTAATCGGGCTATCGATATGGTTTAAAATAACATGACGATTTAAAGAGGACATTTTTATAAAACCCTTGTGTAAAATAATTTCTACGGCAATAACATAGATGATCCATCACCAATGTACTTATCAAAAAAGTGAATGCCTGCTACAACGCCAGCACCAATACCAAATGGTGTCACACTTTGACGTGCAACCGAAAAGGCCGCTCCCACAACGCCTGCTGCAACCTTAACAGCAAACATCCATGAAAAAGCTTCCTTCTTAAGCTCTTGCATCGGTGCCTTTAAGCTATCAACAGATATCCCAAAAGCCTTTGTCGACAAAACTGTAGCTCCAATAATGATTGCTGCGCACAAAACTGTACGATTTTTTTCCATTCCATATATCATTTTTTTCTCCTATATAACTTATGATTTTAAGCTAGATTATAATCCTGTTTTTGTCAACAAAAAGAAGAATATAATCTGTATTTTTTTCTGTTTTGAAGTTTTTTCTTTGTTTTCAACTTAAATCATGTTATTAATGTCTTATTATATAGACAGAGTTTGTTTAACATTGATTTCTCAATTAAAAAAAAATATTCAAGAAAAGTTAGATTATTTTCAAATGAATTCTTCTGAGTTAGAAAGAAAGGCAGGACTCTCTTCTACGTCTGTTAGAAAAATTCTCCTAGGTAACTCTCAAAATCCAACACTGGAAACCTTAAAAGCCATTGCTGACGTTTTCGATTGTTCACTAGATGAGCTTGTAGGAAGAAGGATACTGGAAGAATCCAACTCAGCCGCAGATGATTTTATAAAAAAAACAGACTTAAAAACTGAACTTTTTCTGGATATTGTTCACAAATCCTGTGAATGTGCATGTCAAAAAAATCAACAACTAAAACTAAATGACTTTATTGATTTTATTCTGCAAGCTTATAAATATTGCCTTATGAAAAAAAATGGTATTGTTGATAATGAATTTATAGATTGGTACTTCAATGAAACTTTCAAGTAGTATTGTTTTATTTATGTTACTAAATGTTTCTACTCTTTTATCAAAAAGTGAAGATTTTAATTTATGTATTTGTGAAAATGATTCATATGATGAAAAACTTGCAGAATCAATTACATCAGAAGCTAATCAAAAATTTGGTTTAAATAAAATTAGATCCATTACTCTTTGCGCTACTAATCATGATAATAAAAAAATCGGAGGAATTGTTGCATATGAATATTATGGCACTCTTCAAATTGAAATTCTATGGATTGAAACTGAATATAGAAAAAAAGGAATAGGAAAAGCATTAATGAAAAAAGCTGAATCAATAGCCAACAACCTAAAATTAAAAAAAATAAATATTTCAACAATGGAGTGTTGGGATTCTTTAAGCTTTTACAAAAAACTGGGGTATAAAGTTGAGTTTGTTCGAACAGGATTTGATAAAGATCTAAAACAATATTTTCTATCGAAACGGATAAAATGAAAAGGATCAAAAGGACACATGTTATATTGTTTCTTTTAATATTCCTTCTCTTTTCATCTCACAAAACATACAATTTTATTAAAATTAGAAATATTGCAGTTGATATAGAGAATTCTATATCCTCAAGAAAAAATGATTATATTAAAGTGTTTCAACTCATTTTAGAAAAAGGTGAGGAAGTTTGTTCTTTATTGGAAAATAAAAACTTATACCTATCTTCAAATAATATTATTAACTTTAACAATATCAAATATGAAATTTTAGATACTTTAAAAAATCAAATGCGTTCTATTCTTCTATCAGAACCATACTATAGAAAAGAAATATATAATGAACCAATTATTGATATTTCATATATTGATAAAAATATCAAAAATCAATTTGTTAAAATTTCAATGACAGTTCTTTTTAGTGATTTTTTTATACACTCCTATTATGAAAAAGACATTAAAATACTTATTAAAGAGGGAATAATTGATATTGAAACCATAAAGAATAGTATATTTTTAAAAACAGACGAATTTTATTATAAGATTTTTTTATATTTTATTGTTTTGTTTTTATTTTTACTTTATTCAATAATAACGGAAAATAATAGAAAAAACAAAGATCTTCATAAAAAAATAGAGTCAGAAAAAAAACTGATTTATCAAATTGAAACACTTTATCAATCAACAAAGATTACACAGTCCATGATTATGTCTACGGATAAAAACAAAGAAAAACTCAACATAATTATTCAAAACATAACATTATCACTTAAAAATATAACAGAAGAAAAATCAATTTCATTAATATGTTTAGATTTCAACGAAAAATACACTATAAATGGCAGCATCATAAAATGGTATCAGTTACTGCTTTGTGTGACAGAAAGCATCATTGCAAAAAAACCACCAAAAACAAATATAACAATAAGATTTAAAAAAATTGTAAGCAATAACATTGCTTTTGATGAAATCACTTTTTACGATAATTATCCTATTGAAATAAAAAACGATATTAATGAAAAAATTAATATTGAAAAGCTGTCAAATGAAATGAACATCTATATAAAGATTGGGTTTAATGAAAAAAATGGTAACACTTTAACAATAGCTATCCCTCATGAAAATACTCAGGAAGAAACTTTCGATGATTCTAATATTCTACTTTTTTCTCGTTAACATATTAATATGCTCTGAATTGTCCAACTGTGATGGATATAATGATGATCAAATTGAAAGAAAAAGATTTAATAATAACATCAAAGAAAAAATAGATCGTTTTGGATATGTTTATCTGACTGGATTTGGTGGAATGGGAAAAAGCCAAATAGCAATACAATATGGACAAAAAAACAAAAAAACCTACAACATAGTGTGGTTAATTGATGCACAAAAAGACATACACCAACAAATAGAAGATATTCAAAAAAAAATATGTAAAATAAAAAAAATAAATACTATAGAATCAAACAATACTGATTCCTCAATAAACAACCTTGATAAAATATTAAAAAAAGAAAAAATGACAGCTCTTTTAATTATTGATTCAGATGAAAATAAAAATGAGAACTTTAATGTCACAAGAAAAAGAAAAAACATAAAATTTCTCATTACAACAAGAGAAAATCCACATAAACAATCTCAAATTACAGTAAGTTTTTTTGAAAAAAATGAGGCGGTATCTTTTCTAAAAAGCATATTACAAAACGAGAGAGAAGAAGTTCTTAACGATCTAGCAAAAACACTTGATTATTATCCCCTTTTAATAAATCAATCTGCCTATTTCTTACAACAGAATTCTGCTGTTGACATAAAAGAATATATGAAACGCTACAAAAAAAATTTAAAACAAATTTGGCAAAGGGAAGAAGATTTTTATCACAAAAACCAGCAGGTATCTGTTCGTTCAACCCTTAGAATATCATTAAATAAAATGATTATGAAAAAACCATCCTCTGTTCAAATCCTTTCTATATTTTGCCTTTTAAAAAATCAACAAATAAACAAATCTTATATCTTTAAAATTGCATCTCTCATGAATTTACAAAAAGAAGAAACTGAAGATATCCTTTCATTTTTAATAAACAACCATTTTATTTATCTTGATGTAGATAAGAGTGAATTTTTTATCCATGAGTTATTACAAGATGCTTTACTTATTGAATTACCAAGCCATAAAATCTATGAAGCTTTAAAAAATATCACATCAGATATTCAAAAAACCATTCAAGAAAACAAAGATAATATGATCGTTTTTTCAAAAAATAATCCATTTATTATTGAAACAGCCTTTAAATGCACTAAGCTTTGTGGACTATTAAACCAGAGTATAAAAGAATCGACGGCAATTTGTATTTATCTGCTGGATTATCTCCTTTATATAAAAAGAGATCATTTAGGTGCATTAAAATATATCGATAAAATATTTAAAAACATACAAAATATCACAAATATAGGTATAAAATGTCGATTTTTCTCCTCAGCAGGTGATGTTTTATCAATTAGACAACCAAATGAAAAAAGAACGAAAGATGTTTTAAAAAAGATGATACATCTATTAAGTGTTCTTGATAACTCTGAAAAGTTTGAGCGTGTTCGTCTTCAAAACTCGATAGCTCAAAACTATCTCCTTTCTTTAAATGCTGAAGAAGCTAAAAAATACATAAATTTATCTTTAAGAGATATTGAATATTTTTCTCGCTCTGAAAATATTATTCCTACCTATTATTTTGCAACATGGATATATTGTGATTTAGAAGATTATAAAAAGGCTATTTATTTTGCAGAAAAAGCAATTATCTATTTTAAAGATGTCCCAGATACTGCTATTAAATTTTACACCTATAATTTTAATGCTCTCGCTTACATTCGTATAAAAGATTATAAAAAAGGATTGGAATTATCCTCTCTTTCAGTTGAAAAATGTATGGAATATTTTGGAGGAAATCCATCCGACACACTAGGAGAGGCTCTTACTTATAAAGCTGAATCAAGTCTTAAACTCTTAGACTATAAATGTAGTCTTCAATCTATAGAAAAAGCACTTAGTGTCTATAAAGAATTTTATGGAAGTGATCAAAAAACAATTGATCAAGCTTATTCTAATATGATTCATGGAGATTGTAATTTATTAAAGAAATCATATGATATGGCCCAAAAAAGTTATATGAAAGGTTTATCTATTTTACAACATCTTAAAGTACAGGATAAATCTATTTTAAGAAAAAGAAATCTTATTAGACTCATTTATACAACGCAAAAAACAAAACAAAATGCTCTATCAAAAGATTTAACAAAAACATTTAAAAAAACTTTTACAAATGAATCTTTAGAAGATTTATCATACGATATTTATGATGAAAGGGAATTTTTAAACAAATATCCATAAACGTTTTGAACATAATCTAACACAAAAGGTTTATTGGCTTTAAGATGAAAACCTTTATCATCTTCAAAGAAAGATACTTGTGTAAACCAAGAAAGATATGATTGCTCACCTATTACTTTTGCTATTTTAAAGCGAACATCTTTTAAACGATCGGATTCGTTGAGAGAATTTATATGAGCTTCTACTTTTGCTTTTAAATCTTCAGTTTTTTGAGGAATAACAACCTCTTTTACACCAAAGTCCCCCTTCCCTATCCTATCAATTGTCAAAAACTTTAAAGCCCAGTACAGTGATAGTTGGAAAGATTCTCCCGTCAAATAGGAACTTGATTCAATACGTTTTAAGTAATGCTTCCACAAATTCATATCAGAATTGAATTTAAGTTTAAAAGCTGCCACCAAATTTTTACTTAAATCCTTCGTAAGATCTGTTTTTGACTTTGGAAAATAATCATTCCATAGATCAACCATTTCCTTGGCTGTGTTCGCTTTAAAAGGTTTATTAGAATTTTGAAGATTATTTTTTTGGGGTTGTTCAGAAGAATTACTATCAATTTTTTCAATTTTAAAATCATTTTTTTTGACTTGTTCGACTTGTTTTGAAGAATTTTTATTATTCGTTGTTTGAAGAATTTGAAGTGCCCCTCCCCTTTCCTCAGATTTATTAATTTCTTTGTTTGTAATCTTTGTTTTCTTATTATGCATTCCGACATTTTGTCGGTCTGACTCCGACATTTTGTCCAAATAAGATGCGTTAACAAGAGCGTTTAAACCTTCATAATTAAGAGTTATATAATTAACTCTGTTGGTTTTTCCAAAATGTTGAACTTTTATAATATTAAGATTGTGAAGTTTTGAAATGATTCTCTCAACTTGGCGACTGCTTAAACAGATTTGTTCTCCCCACTCTTTGGCGGTGTTATAAATCCAGCGGATATCATTTTTTAAAATTCCCTGACCTTTTTCCAACCAATAATGAAGATGGCAGATGAATTGGGCCGTAGAGCGCCCAAACTCTTTTATGAGTTTTGGTTGATTGATGAGAACTATATTATTCTCAATAAGTTTATATGTTCGCATATTTTACATTTTTCTAATAAATGTTGACAAAAATAAAAATATAAGACAAAATGTAATTGTAGATTAGATCATGTCTTTGTGTTTATTCACGAAGTTTAGATTGATGAGGGTTACATTTTTATGTAACCCTTTTTTATTTTGATTCCACTTTTTGTTCTCCTTCGCTTCTTTTTAGAAAATGCAAGCAAGCCACGGTTATCCAACCAGATCTTGTGAGACCATTCTTTTTTCTATCTAAATCTATGGCATTTAAAACTTCTGGATCTATGTTTACTGAAGCTTTAACTTTTCCATCTGATGTTACTTGTTTGTGAGTTTTGCTATGCATTTTTTTCTCCATAGTTACAATATATTATTTTTTATATGCTATGTAAACAGAAAAAATAATATTTTTTTTAAAAGGTTGGAATATGTTTTATTCCATAAAGCTTTTTTGCACACAGGATAATAAATCTTCGTTGCTCATGTTTATTCCTGATATTAAAAGCCCTCTTAGTACATCTGTAGAAGTTACTTTTTTTTCTGTCATGTTATTAACTTTTTCAAGAATATCAAATAGTCTTTCTTTATCTTTTTTTCTGAGTGAGAACGAGCTTGTTCGTGATATTTTTTTAGATATTATTTTATCTGGTATCTTTGTTGTAGTTTGTTTTAAAACGGGTGTTTCAACAGTAGAAAATTTGTTGCTTGTGTCTGGGTTTAGCTTAGACATTTATTAAAAACTCCTCTACTAATTGTGAAAAATCTTTTGCTCCACTGCTGTTTTGGTTGAAAGCTTGGACTGGTGTTCCATTAATTTGTGATTGGTTGATTGATTCACTTTTCTTGATTATTGTTTTGAACATCCTATCAGATAAGGATTTGAGTTGCCCTTCTATATAGTTGTTCGTTTGGCTACTTCTTTTTTCATACAGATTTCTTAGTATTTTAAATCCATAGCTGTGACCTTCCTTTATTTCTTTTATAGAGTTAAAAAGGTCTGCAATACCATCCAGAGAATATCTTCCATAATTTGTTGGAATGATAATTAAATCTGCTGTGTAAATAGCGTTAACAGTTATAACTCCAAGTGTAGGTGGGCAATCAATAATTATGTAGTCATAATTATCTACCACTTTTTCAAAGTGTTTATGAAGTATGAGTTCTCTGTACGTTGATCCAATAATTTGTTCTGCAACAAGGGCTAAATGAATGCTAGAAGGTGCGATAGATAAACGTTCTTCATGTTTGCCGTTTACTTCGGCTGGAAAAATGATGTTTTTAATGTCGAATGATCTGTCTAGAAAAAGATTAGAGACCGTCTGTTCTTTTAAAATTTCTTTCTTGTATATGCAACTACTGTGCGCTTGAGGATCCAAATCGACAAGAAGTGTATTGATATTTTTCTTTGCTAGACCATATGAAAGGTTAACCGAAACAGTAGATTTTCCGACCCCCCCTTTTTGATTAATAACGACAATTTTTTTTGCATTTTTCATAAAAAACCTCTCTTTCTAGTTTAATGTAGCATATAAATAATATTTTTAAAATATGTATGTAATACATTTGTGCTAGATTTCTGTTTGTTTTGTAGCACATCTGTATTTCAATAGAGCTATCCTTTGTTCTTTCTTATGTGTTCCTTTTTTATGGAGTTATAAAAATATGTAACGAATTTTTGGAAGCTGTGTATAATGGATTTTTATAAATGGTTCAATAGTCTTATAGTGTTTGTTTTTGTCTTGTGTTATAGAAGTGTAGCATATGCATTACAAATCTTCCGTGTTTTTGTACAATACGCATGTGTTGAGTTTGTGTTACAGATGTGTTGTAAAAGTGTTTCATTTTTAGTTGCTTATCGTATTTGACTTTTTTATGATAATTGTAACATCTTTGTGTTATAGAAGTGTTACATGTGCATTACAAATCTTCCGTGTTTTTTGTGCAATACGTATGTGTTGTGCTTGTATTACAGGCTTATTATAAAAATGGTTCATTTTTAGTTATGTGTAGTATTTGATTTTTTTATGATGGTTGTAATGTTTTTGTGCTATAAGTGTATTACATATATATTACAACTTTTGTTGTTGTGTAGCACTTTTGTGTTGTTTGAGTATTGCAAATGTGTTACTGTGATGTTTCGTTTTTAGTTTCTATAACTCTGTTATGATGTTTGTAATATTTTTGTGCTGTGAATATATTACATGTGTGTTACAATTTTTCTCTGCTCTTGTGTGTTTTTCGTGTGTTGTTTGTGTATTGCAAGTGTGTTGTAAGAATATTTTGGATGAGCATATAACAAATTCCGTGTTAAATATAGATCTTGTTAATTATAAAAATCAAATATAGGGATTGTAGGAACATCATTGTTTAGACTGCAAAAAAAGGATTAATTACATTGTATTTTTGCAAGAAAGGGAAGGGGACTTTTTCTGTTTTTAAAATTAACTCATATGTTGTTGATTTTTTTAGAAAAGAAAAATAAATTTTAAACCTGGAATAGGGTAGGGGACTTTTATTTTTTTAGGATTCAGGAAATCCTGTTATTGAAAGTGGAGGATCTAAGAAGTACATTTTTATTTGACTTACGACAAGCAAAAAGCGAATCAAACTATGTGAAACTATTTGTTAATGATTAAATAAATTCTTCAAAAATGAGAAAATGAAGGAGGACGATTAACAAATTATGAACTTATTATATAATTAATAAACCATCATGGAGGTAAACTTGTCAGATATGACCGTCCATAAAATATGTCCCTAAAAATAATGTGTCTAAAAATCATTTTTCATTGTTTTGGAATGAAAATAAGTAAATTCTTCAGATAAGTTTTTATAAGGTGCCCTATATTGTTTTTCAAAAAAATATGTTGCAAGCTTAATGAAAGGATTAATAGATAGAGAGTAGATCTTTTTCTTTTAAAGATTACGATATATGAATTATGGAGTTCTAAAAAATGAAAAAAAGAATTGCAAAAAAACAAATTGTAACAGTTTTATTACTTGCATTTTTTACGGAAGAATTATGTTCAACTGTTTTGCCAACTGTAATAACAAAGCCTAGTCCTCCAATAAGTGGAAATTGGAATGGAAAAAATCCATCAATTCAAACTAATGATTATTTAAATATTGAAGATGATCAAATAAATAATCCATACCTTGGTGAATTAACAGGAAACTACGAAGCAGACATTGGTAATTACCTTTATGGTTTACAATATAACTCAAATGGCAAAGCATCCGCAACGACAGAGGGAATATATATATCAACAGGCGCAGGTATTAATATCGGTCCAAGAATTTATGGTAGTAATTGGAAAACAACATACATTCCTTATACCCCTATTGTTAGTGGAAGTGAACTAAGTTCTGTTTTTGCGAATGAGTATACAACTGGTAATGCTGCAGAAAGTGTTACTTTAACGGTTGTTAATGCCCTTTTAAATGCGGGTAATGTTTATACGCCAGGAAGTGATGCTGCTAATCCTGGATATACAGAACCTTCTATAAAAGATGGTAATCAGTCTGTATTTAAAGGCTTATCCTATGTTGGAAGCTCTAGTGTTGAATCAGAAAAATTAAATTCTGTTAACCCTCATAGCTTACAAATTATAAATAATATTAACCAAGATGCATTGATTGCACAAAGTGATACGGTTTTTTTAGGCAATACTTCCATGACAATTGGAGTGAACAAAACAATTGATTTGATTGGCGGTAACGGTGGTCATGGTGGTGTTGCTGGAATCAATACTAAAGGTGGTGGTGGTGCAACTTTTGGTTTACAAGTAGGTGGATTAAGTAAGATACCTAGTAACGGTGGTAATGGTGGCCATGGTGGTGGTGGTGGTGGTCTAGATGGAGTAAATAACTATGCTGGTAATGGTGGTTTTGGCGGTGGTGGTGGTGGTGATACATCAAATGCGATTGTTAATGATTGTTCTGGAGGGCTCGGAGGAGGAGGAGCGTCAACTGGAGGTAATAATATTACTGGAACAGGAAATGGTGGTACGGGAAGTGGTGGTTTTTTAATACCTTCAAATGTTGATGGAATTGGTAATATTTTGAATAATTCTACGGATATTAAAGGTGGAGATTTTGGTCAAAACGGACTTTCTTTAGAATTATCAGGGACAGGTGGCGGTTTTGGTGCAAATGGAGGAATACCAGATGATGGCACAGGCGGTGGCGGTGGAGGATTTGGGGGCATTGGTGCCCTTGATGGTGGTGATGGTGGTAGTTATACACCTTATGTTCTTCCAGGAAAAACACCATCTGTTGCTTTTGGTCTTTCTGGTGGAAATGGTGGTAGTGGATCGGGCAATGGTGGTAATGGGGGTGGAACGCTTGCTGTTGGACTCGTTTCTGGGTCATCCCTTTTAGGAACATCTGCAACAAAAACCGGCTCTTTTCTACTTCCTGGAGTATGGAAATGAACGTGAATAATGGTTATACTCTGTTAAGAAAAAATAAAATCTACAGAAATACATCACAAAATGAAGCATTTTCAGCTACCGTTAGACATCGAA
>JAGOTX010000130.1 GCA_018061565.1 Pseudomonadota bacterium | reverse complement strand
CCGCTGAATAGTACCTTGTTTAAAGGCTACCGAATCACCGGTTGGGTTGCTATTGTTTCGTGGTGGAGGAGGTGGGGGCCGTGATCGATTTGGGTTTCTGTGGGGGCCCCTCAGAACACGAAGAATGTCCAAAATGAGTTTTTTCGTTAAGATTCTCTTAAAAAAGTCCTTATTTACTCTGTCTAAAAATTAAATTTTTTGATCTTTAGAAAATTAAAATGAACTTTTTTTTAAAGAACTTGCTCACTGGATCATATTTAGAAAAAGTATTTCAAGAGTTAACGTCGAACGCTTGGAGAAATAAAAGTGTATTATAAAAATTTTAAAAAAATAGTTTTGTTCTTAATCATATCGTATTGCGCTTTTGCAGCGGAAGAAATCTCCCAAGACAATAATCCTTTAGCAATTGGGCCTTCAGATATACCAATTCTTCAACAAGAACAAGAAGAAATTCCACCACAACCTGCACAACCAGATGATTTAGCTGCAGCAGCCTCTGAAGAGGATGCAAAAGCAGAAGAACCAATTATCGTCAAATCAAACCAAATCAAAGGTCCTTTTTTTGAATTTCAAAAATTGGAAAAGGATAAAAAATTTATTGTTGTTTCTGAAATAAGTAATGTCTTAGCCTTTTCAAAAAAGAAAAAGGGGGCAGATCCAACAACGTACCATTTAGTTGTTGTTAAGGCTTATCCTTATCTTAATGCAAAATGTCTTGAAGCTACTGATGGTGAAAGAACATACCCTATATATTGCGCTTTTATAAGTGAAGTTTATAAAAATGATTGGCAGTTATTCACACATTTTGACCCTATTCTTGGCAATATTTATTCCATCCCCTTTCAAAATTTATCGCTCATTTTACAATTCATACATGCAGAAATGAATCTCTTAATGCCAAGTCTTGAAGTCAAAGAAGGTGAAAGTTCAAAAATTTATGATATCTCATGTGTTTATCCCACAAAGTGGAAGGATATGATTCGTGCTCTTTTATCGCCTCAAAAAGGCAATAATTCAAGTATATACGCTTTCGATTACAACGCGCAAAATGTGGGGGTGTTTTCAAATCTTTCCATCACACGCCATAAAGTTTTTGACGATTTAGAAGATGGAATAATCGATCCATATGTAGATATTTATAGATCCCTTGCCGCCCTTCAACCCTTTTGGATACCAGAAGAGATATTTTCAGATCTTGATCAATCAGCTGAAATTTTCCCCTTCCAATATGCTGAATTTCCACTTGTTTTTTCCAAAAAGATGGATGTATTACCAGCAACTGTTGATGAAGGGTATGTTTTAGCAAAAAAACAAAAGCAGAGCTATCCCTTAACAATTAGAAAACTTGCTGAAATCATTGAAGCAAATATAAAAAAAGAAATAGAAAAAATTGACGATAAAAAAGAACAAACAACAAAAAGAATTAGCATGTCTTCCTATATGGATGAGGACGATTTTAGAGATCTTTTTCAAAGCCATCAACACTTTAAGGTTAGCAAAACGCCTCATCTCATTAAATTTTCAAAAATTGCTGAATTCTCACGCATGATTCAACAAAAAACGCATATTCTTCATGATGATAATGAAACATACACCCAAGAAAAACAGGATTTATTAGCCTACTTTCAAAAAATTCCCGAAAGTGAAAGGGATGAAAGATTGCAATTAATATTCCATAAGTTTTTAAAAAGATTAGATACAGTATCTGATTTAAAAACAAAAGAAGAAGTCGTTTTTAAATTTAAAGATTTACCTTTTGAAGATTATTTAACGGCAAGTAATGATCAAAAAATGGTTGATCTCTTTCAAAAACAGATTCGTCTTTTAACGGAAGATGTTAGTCGTTTAAAAGTTATTCAATATCATACATTTTTAGATCAAATAGAATATATGTTGGAATGGCTCTATATTTTTTATAAATTTCAAAAATGTGCTGTTATTTTAGGCAAAAACTTTGAAAACTATTTTGAAGAATCTGAAAAAGAGCTTAATAATATGGAACTTAAAAGTGCCTCCCTTCAATTTGAAGAAAAGCTGTTGCTTGCAACGCAATACCAAGCAAGGGAATTCATTTTAAAAACATATGAAGATTATCAAGATATTATTCTTGCTTTAAGGTCTATTTATCCAAACATAGGCTATCTGCCTAAACAATTTGAACTTACAAGTGAGGAAAAACAGCCCCCCAAGAGGAAGAAAAAAGATAAAACAGCAAAACAAATCACGCAACATTTAGAAACAACAATTGAACCAAAAGCGGAACAAGCTCCCCCCCCTCCAGCAGAAGCCGCACGACCAGAAAAAACAGCTGAACAAGAAATTCAGCGCCTTAAAGCTTTAAAAACAGCGGGTAAACGCGTTAGCCTTAGGGATATTCAAAGTGTCGCTAAGCTTCGCCCCAAGGTGGATCCTACAAAAATACCCCCCCCCCCTCGATGATTTTTATACCCCAAGCGTTTTTAAATACGAAAGCGCTTTTATTTTTCCTTCCTCAACTGCTGGTTGATCAAAAGGGTCAACTTCCAAAAGGTAAGCAAGTGCAATGGTTTCAACAATGTGGTACATCATCAATTGACCAAGTTCATATGGTGTTGCAGCATTGAGTTTAAATTCACGAACATAACATCCATTATTTTTTAATGTATCAAACGTTCCTTGTTGTTCTGCAAAGTAAAGTTGATCCATTGTTTTACCATAAAGTGTTTTTAAGGCATCGTGCTCTATTAAAAGGGGCTTTACCTTAACCGTCACTTCATGATCAGAGATGCTGATAAACGATATTAACTTATCTCTTGGCCCATCCAGATACAGTTGTAATTG
>JAGOTX010000129.1 GCA_018061565.1 Pseudomonadota bacterium | reverse complement strand
GGCTTTTCCATGAGGCATCCCTTAACATATATAATGAAAAGCCCCTCTTTTTTAAATGCCGCTGCTCTAGAGAAAAAGTTGAACAAGTCATCCAATCTTTTAAAGAAGAAGAGCTTAATGATTTAAAAGAGGATGGAAAGATCCTGATTGATTGTGAATTTTGTGGAATCGTATACGAATATAGAGAAGATAAGGAAATAGAAATTGTCAAAAACACTCTTCAACAATGAAAACAACATAAGAATTGACCGTTTTTTAAGGCGCCATTTTAAATTTCTTCCCCAAGGAATTTTAGAAAAAGACATTCGAAATGGTAAAATTAAAGTTAATGGAAAAAAATTAAATGCAGCAAATTTTCGCCTGAATGACGGCGATTCAGTTGAGATTTTTTCAGATTTTGAAACTTACAATCAAGCCCCCAAAACATCTGTTCATGCAGCTTTAACACAAGAAGACAGGCGCTTTATTGAAGAATCTATTATATTTGAGGATGATGAAATTTGTTTGTTCAACAAGCCTTATAACCTTGCCGTTCAAGGTGGGACAGATACAAAACGCCATTTAGACGGTATGCTGAGTCTTTATAAAAAAGGGACATCCTATAAACTTGTTCACAGACTCGATAAAGATACAAGCGGCATTTTACTCCTTGCAAAACGACCAGATGTCGCCCATTTTTTAAGCGATCTTTTTAAAACCAAAGAAATTCAAAAAAAGTATATTGCTGTTGTTCACGGACACGTCAGGTCCTTTGAAGGCGTCATTGATCTTCCTCTTTTAAAAGATTTTAGAGGCAATAAGGAAATTATTGTTGTATCCCCCAATGGAAGGGAAGCGATTACAGAATACACCGTTTTGTTTAAAAATAAAGAATATTCCGTTTTGCTTTTAAAGCCCATAACGGGCAGAACACACCAACTGCGCGTTCATCTATCCCATGTTGGCCACCCTATTGTTGGGGATTTTAAATATGGATCAACAGCAGAACGGGGTACAAGAATGCACCTTCATGCAAAGTCAATCACTTTCCCTTATGGCCCAAGAAAATATATTTCAACATTTGAAGCCCCCATTCCTGAAGATGGTCTTTTTAAAGTATTTGCACGTCACATTGTGGATAAATAAAAAACTTTCTTTTTGTAAGGACTTTATTAACTTTTATCCATTACACTTAAGATGATAGAGATATTTTGGTAAGGCATAAAAGTTATGAAAGTTTGTGTATATTGCAGTGCATCAGAAAGAATTGATCAAAAATATAAAGATTTAGCGCGCGATGTTGGTATTTATTTTGCAAAAAATGACTTAACACTTGTTTATGGTGGGGGCGTTTTAAGCATGATGGGTGCCGTTGCAGATGCCATTGTCGATAACGGTGGCAAAGCCATTGGCTTTATTCCAGAACATCTAAGGGATTTTGAAGGCGGTAACCAAAACATTCAAGAACTTTATGTTGTTGATTCTATGCACACAAGAAAACTCAAAATGTCGGAAACAGCAGACGCATTTTTAATTCTTCCCGGTGGCTTTGGCACAATGGATGAATTTTTTGAAATTATGACCTGGAAACAATTAGCCCTTCACAATAAACCTATTATTATTTTAAATGCCTTCGGCTATTGGACCCCCCTTGTAACACTGATGCACAACATTATTGATGAAAAATTTGCAAGACCAGAACACCGTTACATATTTGAAGTCATCAACCAAGTTAGCGAAATAAAAGACGCTCTTATGAAATAGTTTTATTTAATGTTTTTTAAGGATTTAATATTATGAAATTAAAAATATTTTTCTTTTTAATAATTTTATTAAAAATAAATGCTTCACATTTAGAAAATTCTAAATTTGATCCTATATATAATCAATTATCAATACAAAGAATATTTTGTGATATTGAAAATTTAGAAGGAAAATACAAAATTTTTAATATAGATGGCTTAGGGGCTTACATGCAAGGAACCCATGCGTCAGTTCAAACTTTAGTTAAAGGATTAAAGCCGTTTAATATTTTTAAAAATGGTATATCACTGAAATCAATAACCCAAGAACATTTTCAAAGGTTACAACAACTCCCTTTGTTTCCAAGTGAAATAAAAAGAGGTGATCATTTTCTGCTTTATATTTTTGTATATGCAGCAGAAGCATTCAATAAAGAGAATGATCCTTTTTTTATTTATGTATTAAGACCACTTGAAAAAAGTGAAATAATCCCTCCCCTGACGAATGAAGATTTTAATTTTGAAGAACAACTTTCTGATTATAAAGTAACCTGTTCATTATTGCCACTTATCAATAACATTATCAAAATAGAAGACCCCTTAGAAAAAAGTGAATTGATCAAACAAATTGCAGACATTGGCATTATAGAAATACAACATTATTATGCTTTTATTTTATATCAAGGACAAGGTATAGAACAAAATTTAACTGAGGCTTTTAAATACTTTGAATTAGCAGCTGATCAGGGACATAAAGAAGCTCAATTTAATTGTGGTATGATGTTATATTATGAAGAAGGTATAAAACAAAACTTAAGCAAGGCTTTTAAATACTTTAAATTAGCAGCTGATGAGGGACATAGAGAAGCTCAATACTACAGTGCGGTTATGTTAACTCTTGGACATGGCATAGAAAAAAACTTAACAGAAGCTTTTAAATACTTTAAATTAGCAGCTGATCTAGGGCATGCAGATGCAGGATATAATTGTGGTTGCATGTTAGAAAAAGGAAAAGGTATCGATAAAAACTTAAGCGAGGCTTTGATATATTACAAATTAGCAGCTGATCAAGGCCATAAAGAGGCAGAAAAAAAACATGATGATATATGTTTATTGAAGGCACATGAAGTGCAAAAATAAAAAAA
>JAGOTX010000041.1 GCA_018061565.1 Pseudomonadota bacterium | reverse complement strand
TAAGGGTCGTGCTAAGGTTTAAAGCGTGCTGTTCATCTGTTGTATAAACCAAGTCTTTGTTGAGGTCTTCTTTTGAAAAGGGCTTAACAGTTGATTGAATAGTGTCTTTAATGACAACACCTGGAAGTATTGCCCCTTTGTGGTCAATAATAATTGTTCCATTTTGAATATTAAAATGCTCTTTTAAAAGGTCAAAATGTGTTGGGGTAAAGAGTTTTGATTGCCATCCCAAACTTAGCCCTTGCACATAAGCAAGCGTTACACGAAGACTGGTAAAACCAGAAGGTCCCCTTTGAAGGGCAATACATTTTGGACTATCTTGATTTAAAAAGTGTGCAACAAGACTGGGTAATTCAGCACTTAATCCTTTTTCAGGAAGGATGTGGATTTCCTTTTTCGTTATAAGACCTTCTTTTAAATAAGAAAAAGCTAACACGTTAAGGTGGGAATAAATACCAAATATCATAACAACAAAAAACAAAGAAATGGCGCGCTCTAGAGGATTCGAACCTCTGACCTACGGCTTAGAAGGCCGCCGCTCTATCCAGCTGAGCTAAGAGCGCATTTAAATCTCATTGTATCAAAGAAGAGTCTGAGATTCAATTCTTTTTTTAAAGTTTAGTAGCGTTTATCCCATGTAATAGAAACGCCTGAATTATTGGTGCTTGGCGTATTGGACGCATTGGGTGAATTAGAATTGTTTGAAGATCCCGCCACATCAAGGCTTACAAAAACATTTTTGCCTACATCCATTTCAACACCAAATTTGCCAGTTCCTTGCGCTGTTCCTTGTTCAACAGTAACTTCAATATTATCTGTAATTTTTTTGCCCAAATGAATAACTTGGTTTTGCGTTTGATCAGGCGTAGAATGGTCTCTTCCGCTTTGTTCTCTTATATCAAACGTATCAATACCAAAACCTTTTTTTAAAATATCAACGGATGAAAAAAGAGTGTTACCTTTAAGCTTTGCAAGTGCTGTTGCTAACTGAACACTTTGTCCAACGCTAACCGTTCCTGCACTTTTGCCAAAAAGCAGCCAGGATAAAATTTCATCCCTTGACATGCTGGGTGATGAGTCAAATGCAAAAGGGGGATTTTGCTTATTATCAATTTTTAAGACAATTGAAATATCACCAATTTTTCGGCTGGCTTCAATTAAAAACCATGGTTCGTTTTTTTCTTCTTCAATAAAGGTAGCACTTCCTTTATCGAGTTTTAGGTTCTTTCCAAAAAAGTCTATATTCCCCTTTACCAGGTGGACATTGCCTTCTAAATAGGGATCATGGATGGGGCCTTTAACATTTATCCCCCCCCCCCATAAGCTTTTTTCAATAATTTTTCCAAAAATAGAAATGCTGTTATTTGACTTTAAAACCAAGTTGAGTGGTAAAATTGGTTTTGAAAAAATATGCCCTTTTTCTTTTTGGTAGTTTTTAGCATACGTTCTTTTTTTGGGATCTTTTAACTTAATCACAGGAATATCATCATCTGTTTCAAGTGTGTCTATATTAACAGATAAGCTTTTAACATCAACATTTCCTTTCACTGTTGAAAAAATACCGTCCCCTTGAATGGTTACGTCACCTGTACCTGTTCCAACAAGACTATCACTATTAACAAGCAAAAAGTCTTTTACTTTTAAATTTAAGTTAACCAATGGTTCCATCAATTTTTTAAAAACAATTTCACCTTTTAAAAGAAGTGAACCCTTTTGATGATTGTTTTTATTTTTAATTAAGGGATCATCATTCCCTGTTATTTCCTTTATAATAAAGCGATTTCCTTCTGCTCTTATATCACCTTTTATATTGTTGATAACGGTTCCAAATTCAGCAAGTTCAATATAGGATTTATGGGTTGATATTTTACCTTTCCAAGTCGGTGCATCAACGTTTCCAGAAAGATCTAGATCAACATCTATATTCCCACTTAGACGATCCCCAGATCCAATGATAGCAGAAATAAGTGCAAGATTGATCGAGCCTTTAAGTTTTCCTGTAAGGTTATTATGACAAGAAAAATTAAAAGGAATTGTTCCTTCAGATATAAAATTAATTAATGCATCACCATCTAGTTTTAATTTCCATTTTGCACAGTCGTTAAAAGAAGAGGCGTTAAAATCAAAATTAACAAAATGTTTTGTTTGGGATGCAAGGCCTTGAAACTGTAACCATTGAAGTTTTTTGCCCTTAAGACTTAAGTCAAAATCTGGTTTTTGATTGTCGCCGGAAAGGTTAAGGGTTCCATCGATGTCACCTACTAAAATGGTTTTTGGAAAAAACCAACTTAAAATTTCAACAGACATATCCTTTATGTCAACGATTCCTTTCCAAGATTGTTGCACTTTAGAGGGGGCTTCGACATCTTTTATAACGATACTTCCCTTATTAATTGAAAGGTTAACAGTTTCAATTTTAAAAGGGGATAGTTCTATATGAGTAGGTTTGTTTGTTTGAATGATTTGTTTTGCATGATTAATGAACAACTTTTTAATATCAAGCGTTTCCTTTAAAAGATCGAACGTTAAATCAATATCAATATCAACATCAGCACTTAAATACCCTTTTTTATGGGAACGTGATTTTAAAGCAAGATGATAAAGTTCTTTATTACTTTTGATATTTAAAATGGATTGTTCTGCAAAAAAGCCTTTTCCAATGGCAAGATCTGCCATTTCAATTAAAATGTCTGTTTTCTTTTGGCCTAAAACTTTACCCTTAATGGTTGTAAGTTCTGCTTTAAAAAGGGGGGATCTAAAAAATTTAGAGTGAAGATCAATGTTTAATTCGCCAGATTTATTACAAAAAGATAACTGCTTGAAATTTAAATCCCCCTTAATACGACCCACTGTTGCAAAATCAAACGGTGTTGTAAGCGGGGCCATATCTTTAATATTTAAAAAGATCGTACCATCTAAAAAATTTTTTTCAAACGAAGACGTCATATTAAGTCGAATAATATTTTCCCCAATGGGCTTAATATCGCCTTTAAAAAGATAGGATTGATCTTTATTTTGAGAGATTGAAAGAACAGAATTTTCAAAAAGGGAAGATTTCCCCGTTTTTTTAAATGTTATTGTTCCATTTTTAAACGTATCATCTATACCACAATAAATATCAGTATCTTGTAAAAGGTTCACATTAAGGTTTAACATATTTTTTTGTTTAGAAATCTGTATTTTAGGGGCGTTATTGATAAGTATATTGAGCGTACTGGATTGAATATTATTGTTTGAAAAATCAAGATCTATCGAAAAATCATGTCCTTGAATGCAACCATTGAGGGATGCTTGTATGGTTTGATCTTCGTTTATGTTTTTTAAAAAATCACTTCTAAATGAAAGGTTTAAATGTGTGTTTATTTTGTCAGATATATTGTTTAGGTAAGCTCTCAATCCTTCAACTTTTCCATTGATGCTAATTTGGCCTTCTTTAAAAACCAAAGTGCTAGAGTCAATATGAATATCATTTTCTTTAACAAGAGCTACACATTCTAAAGATTTTAGATTCTTGATGATTGGATCATCTGATGGATCTGAAAAATGAATATTAACGGTATTATTTTGGTAGACAACATTTAATGAGATCGTGTTGCACTCAAAATGGGCATTAACATGTGCTGAGAAATCACTATCATTTTCAGAAGTCAGGCAAAAAGTTCCATCAATACCTTTTAAAGTTTCAGTGTCCTTAATATAATTTTTGAAGATAGAAAGCGATTTAGAAGGTTGATTTTCCTTATCATCTATATTTGCTTCATGAATTGTGAGATCTGAAATTTTAAACTTAAAGCTAAAAATTTTGGTTATTTCAATCAAAAGGTTTACTTTTGAAAGGCTAAATTTTGTACCATTTTTAAGTTTAATATTTAAGGCTTTTGTTTCTATCTGCAGTGGAAACTTAACATTAAAGCCTTCAATTTCACATTCAATGCCATGATGTTCTTTTAGTTTTTGAGTGCCATAATCTAACAGATAGAGCTGAATAGACGATACTTGAAATATAAGAACAGACGATAAAACAAGGACAACAAAGCTTATTAAAACAATACCTAGTTTTTTAAATAAACGCTTCATTTTAAAATGCTTGTCCTATACTGATATAAAATTGAAACGGTGCATCAACAGTTATTCCCGTTGTGGTGTCTCGTCTTTTTTGTGTTGGAAAAGCAAGATCAAGACGAATAGGCGCAAATTCTGTAAAATACCGTATGCCAAAACCGGGTCCCCAAAGGAGTGGTGTTTTCGTTGTGTTTTGAACATTGTTTACAGCTGTATCAACAGTTGCGCCTTCAATAAAAGCGACGCATCCCCAATCACTATTGATACGATACCTAAGTTCAGTTCCAAATTCAAGGTAAGACCTTCCACCTAAGAATATAACGGTATTCGATGTTGTTGGTGCAAAAGGACTAAGCCGTTTTAAGCCATAACCTCTAACTGAACCTGAACCACCAGCAAAAAAGCGTTTATTAAGAGGGGGGGGGGCTGTTTTTGATAAATACATTGTTCCAAAATGAATAAAAGATGCCACAACAAATAATGGATCTCCTAAAGGTGTTTTATGAAGGGAGAGATAATGAGATGCTCCAGCTTTAAAATGGATCATGCTTTTTGTGTCTTGCATGGTTCCTGTAAACGGCGTAATGGTTGCAAATGCACGAATACCCTTTGCAGGGTCAAGTTTGTTATTTGTTGTGTCAAAACTAATCGAAACAGGAACCCCAAGGATTTTATGAGCGTCTTTAAAATTATTAACGGGATTTAAAAATGAATATTGTTTAAGATTAGCATTTTCATATAAAACACCAATACTTGCTTTTAAACTAAGGGATGAAAAAACAGGTCGTGATAGTGTTGTTGAAAAAGACTGCGTATCACCTGTATAGGATAAAGAATCGTTATCTTTTTGTAAAACAGCTTCATATGAAAGCGTTTGAAGAGGGGATAAAACATCAAACAATTCATAAACAACTTTTAACTTTTTAAGCAGAGCTGATGATTTAAACGTTAAACCAAAATGTTCTTGATTGCCTAAAAGATTGTTATGATGCCAGTAAAACTTTCCCCCTAATTTTTCTGCCATTGAATAACGAAGACCTGCACCAATTGCACGCGGAGGGCCTTCGTTTATGGTTGCTTTAAAGTCTAAAGGCTGGGGGATTGGTTGTTGGTTTTGATCTAAAACACACTCTCTAAGATCTGGTTCGGGTAAAAAAATGGTTGACGCAATAAGTTGCGTATCTGCAAGTTTTGCTTTTGTTTTTTCAAAAAGTTCAATTGAATATTGTTCTTTTTCTTTCCAAATAAAACGGTTTCTAATAAAGGGCTCTTGGATACTTTTAAGGCCTGATAACGATACTTTGTTTATAAAAGCTAAAATCCCTGTCCGTATTTTAAATGTAATATTTAAAGACTTTTTTTTATGTTCAACGTAACCTATCGGCTTTTCGACCTCCACAAACGGATACCCATTTAATTGAAGATGGTTTTTTAAAAGTTTCACACTTTGGATTATTTTATTAAATGAAACGTCGTCACCGATATAAAGTTCAACAATGGCAGATAAAAGATCATTGGTACAACTTTTAAAAAGATAAGGGTTATCTGAAACGTCAAAATTAATATTGGATATTTTATAGACGTCACCAGAATGAATTGTAAATTTTACAACAACACGATTGTCTTTTTCACTGAGCCTAAAGGCGACTTTTGCACCAAGGTAACCATGCGCTGCTAATATTTTTCTAAATTTCTTCTTATCTTGATCGGCACGTTTGCCAAGTCCTGTAATGGAACTGGGGGGATAATTGGCAAGTTTTAATAATTGTGATCCTTTCTTTAAATCTTCAACGATTGCATCTGTCAAATTGCCTTTGAATTTAAGTGTGTAAGGAATGCCATGAATGCCTAATTTTTCTTCTTCTTCTTCAGATACATTAAGTTCAATTTCTTGTGTTTTAAATTTGGTTTTTTCTTTTTTATAGTTTTTAAGTTTTGGGGTAACATTATCAATGTCATCATCGGCTCTCGAACAAAAAACGGGATCACTTTTTAAAAAAGAAAACAGTCCTAAAATAAAAACGAAACGGCAAAAAGTCATAGATTCCCTTATTATAGAAAATAGAATAGTTTTAGACCCTATTTAAAACGATTCTACACAACAAAATCATATCAGACAAGATTTATATATTGTTGTAAAAATAGAAAGAAGTTTTGGATCAGTTTAAATTTATGAGTGATATTTGTAGATTCCTGCTTTCGCAGGAATGACAAAGAAAACCTGGAGGATTTGGGTCACTTCGTTCGCAATGAGGGGTAGTGTGGGAGATGGAGTGCTTTACTTGTTTCAGAGTGACCGCTAAAGAGAGATGAGTCTATTATTTTAACCTGTCTTTTGGACTAAATAGGTTTGGTAAAGTGCAATTGCTGTGGCTGTTGCAACATTAAGCGTTGAAAAATCAGAAGAGGGTAGGTGAGCATGAAAATCGCAGTTTTCATTGATGAGTCGCCTTACACCGTCACCTTCACTGCCCACAACAAGGGCGACCTTGCCTTTTAGATTAATTTTATGGAGGGGGTCTTTTGCTTCTTCAGAAAAGGCAACAGTCCAAAATCCAAGAGATTGAAGTGACTTTATGGTTTGATTTAAATTGCCAACAACAATTCTTTGAACCAGTTCTAAGGAACCACTTGCAACTTTGGCAAGGGTTGCATTTTCTTTTAAATTAAAGCGTTCAGGAATAATTAATGCATCTACACCAAAGGCGGCACATGATCTTAAAATTGAACCAATATTTTGAGGGTCACTGACTTGATCAAGTAAAACAACGATTTGATTTTCTTTATTTAGTTTTTCTAAAGCGTCTAAATTTTTTAAAGGAAGAGGATCAACTTGAACGGCAATTCCTTGATGAACTGCATCCTTAGAAAAAAGGTCTTCAAACTTTTTCTTGTCTACAATTTGAATATCTACTTTTTTACCGTCTAACCTTGGTAAAAGAGATTTATCCTTTTCGGATGACAAAAGGATTTTGTAAATTTTGCGGTGTTTATTTTTTAATGCTGCCAAACAGGCGTGGCGGCCGTAGAGCCAAATCATATGATTATTAACCTTTTAATTATTTTGTTCTATGTGAATAACTTTGCAGCCATTGCCAACCGTTATACATTTTTTAAGGGCAATGTCTCTTTCTGAAAAGGGACCAACCATTACGCGATAGATGTTTTTAACACCCGCTTTAAAGGGTTGAACAACGGGAGACATATCCTTAAACTTTGAACGTAAACGGGTTAATTCATCTCTTGCGGAAGATTCTGTACGAAGGGATGCAAGTTGCATATAATAGCCCGGTTCAAGAGTTTTTTTGATAACATCTGTTACTGGGTTTTTTGCTGTTGTTTTTATAGACTTTACATCTTCAGATTTTTTATCCTCAACCTTTTGTGATTTTGGTGCATCCTCTACTTTTTTATTTGTTTTTGTTTCGTCCATATTTTTTTGCGTAGAGACTGTTTGCATTTGATCTTTTATCTGTTCAGGTTTGGGTTGTGTATTTTCTGTTTTTTGAACAGGAGCATGTTGCTGTGTTGTTTGCGTTTGTTGTTGCTGGGGAAGTGCCGCTTGTTGTTGAACAACAGGTTGCTGTTGGGGGGGGGATATCATTTGTTGATGTTGGTTTTGATTTGTCAGAGGTTGCTGTTGCATTGGAACAGGTGATTGTTGTTGTATGGGTTGTTGCCCTGGATTTTCAAAAGAAGAGGGAACATTTTGGGTTTGACAATCTTGGCCATTATTTTGAACCATTTCTTGACCTTGAGGAACAAAATACTGTTCTTGTTCTGGCATAACGCGTTCTACAGGTTGCCCATTTTGTTGCTGAGGGGATAAACGCCCATAGACAAGCATTTCTTGATGCGGAAACGCCATGCCACCGGGATTTTCAGGCCTTCTTTTATAGGGGCCAGCTTCTGCGGGAATTAGCGGAATCATTTCAGATTCAGATTGTGTTGCAAATCGATATCCAAGCCAAAGCATGCACGTTACAATAACAAGTCCGGCAATTGCTAGGATAAATTTTAAGGGAGACGACTTTTCAACATCTTCTTCTGCATTATCATAGTAGCCATTTTCATCCTCATCACGCCAAAAAGAAAGCCCTTTTAAGTCTTCTGGGCGGGTACCCCTAGATTGCTGTTGAGGAGCTTGTTGGGGATGTTGAGGGTACATGTGTTGTTGTGTATGAGCCCCATAAGGTGTTTGTGGATAAGGCGATTGACCATAGGGAGGGGGGGGGGGAGGGGTTTGCCCACCATAAGGTGACATTCTTGGGTCATAATAAGGATTATACCCACCTTGTGGATTTTGAGGATTGAATTGCTGATTTTGAAAATAGGGATCATGATGCTGTTGCGGATGAATAGGTCCCGTCATTGCACGTGATGGAGACGTATTCATATAGGGTTCATTCTGAGGTTTATTACCATTTGATTGATTTTGTGATCCTTTTCCAGGACGTTGTGTAAAAACCATAACTATCTCATCTCCTTCAATGGGGTAATCCCTAACAATTTTAACCCTGATTCTATTATTATAGCAACTGCTGAAATAAGTGCCAACCGCACAAATGTTTGATCTTTATTTTTTTCATCAATAAAACGAAGGGTCGTATCTTCTTTGCCCAGATTCCAAAGAGAATGAAAAGAGGATGCAAGTTGATAAAGATAGTTAGCAATTCTGTGCGGTTCTAAATTTTTTACAGCAATATCAATTGTGCGAGGCCACAAACTAAGTTGTTTAATGATGTTAAGTTCAGCGTCTTCTTTAAGATAAGAAAAATTAAAACAATCAAATTCTGACGGATATCCTAATTGTGTTGCATGACGCAAAACAGAGTGAATTCTGGCATTGGCATATTGTATATAAAAAATAGGATTGTCTTTTGATTCTTCAATTACTTTTACAAAATCAAAATCAATTGGCATATCCTGATGGCGAGAGACCATCATAAAACGTGTTGCGTCTTTTCCAACACGATCAATAACATCCCTTAATGTGACAAACGTTCCAGCACGTTTTGACATTCTAACAGGAACGCCATTATCGAGAAAGTTTACCATTTGGGATGATTTAATATCAAATGTGATATCTTTATTAGAAAGCGCAAAAACGCCCGCTTTTAAACGCGTAATATAGCCAACGTGATCGGCCCCAAAAATATTAATGAGACGGTCAAATTTTCGGTTTAGTTTAAAATAGTGATAGGCCAGATCCCCTGCAAAATAGGTCCAAGATCCATCTGATTTTTGAAGAGCACGATCTGTATCGTCGCCATATTCTGTGGATTTAAAGAGCGTTTGAGGACGTTCTTCCCAGTCTTCAATTTCATGGCCCTTGGGTTTGTCGAGCACACCTTGGTATATATCGCCTTTTTCAGTTAAAACGTTAAGGACAGTATCAATCAACCCTTTTTCAGCTAGGTTTTTTTCAGATGTGTAGACATCCATCTCAACGCCCAAACTTTGAAGATCTGACTGAATGGCTTCTAACATAAGTTCAATGGTTTTTTGCTTAAAGGCAGGCCCCCATGCGGATTTGTCTTGATTGACGAATTGATCATTATATAGATCTTTTAATTTTTGAGCAACAGGGATGAGATAGTCCCCTGGATATTTTCCTGAAAAATCTTCTGGATTAACCTGTTTGCCACAAGCTTCTAAATAACGAAGATAAGCAGATTCTGCTAACACTTCAACTTGTCCGCCGGCGTCGTTTATATAGTATTCACGAACAACAGTGTAGCCAACTTTTTTTAAAAGGGATGCAACAACATCCCCTAAGATGGCATTTCTTCCATGCCCCGCATGGAGAGGACCTGTTGGATTTGCTGATACAAATTCAACATTAACAGTTTTATTTTGAAAGGCTTTGCTTTCGCCAAATGAATCTTTTAAGGTTAAAATTGTTTTAAGTTCTCTTTCCCAAACTTCTTTTTTAAATGTGACATTGATAAAGCCAGGCCCTGCAATGCTGATATCTGAAATATCTGGATCTTTTTTTAAAGTAGAGACAATTTTTTCTGCAAATTGTTTTGGTGCCATTTTTATTGAACTTGATAAAACCATGGCGCAATTGGTTGCAAGATCCCCGTGATTTTGATCCTTCGTTGGTTCGACAATACATTTTGAAAAATCAAATACCTGATCTTTAAAATGATAAAGAACCGCTGCTTTGATTTTTTCAAATAGTTTTTCATGTAGAGGTATATAAACCATATTAATTAATTCTTTTTTCATAAGATCTTTCATTCATACCATAAAAGGCTTTAAAAATGAAGTATATTTAAGGAAAATTACACGACTTTTTAGCCCCGTTGAAAAATAGACTGAAATGAGCAGAATTGAAAAATTAGACGAGGTCCATGTTTTTAATATTTTTAAACAGAGTTTTCGTCTGATGGGGTCCGCCTAAGCTCCCAAATCGCCATTGTCCGCCCCTCCGCCTCACACGAAGCAATAGTCACCCGGACACGTGTTCATCTTTTTTTAAAAAAGAGACAGCGGTGCCAACCAA
>JAGOTX010000128.1 GCA_018061565.1 Pseudomonadota bacterium | reverse complement strand
TTTTGACCCTTCTTTTAAAAGGCAAGGGTAATGACCTAAGCGCATTGTGCCGCCTAAATCTGCTTTGTGGTTGCGTTTAATGACTTCTTCGTTCTTTTGCCATTCTGTTAAAAGGGCAACAACGGGGTGTTTGGTGTGTCCAAATTCTGTTGAGGAGGCATCCTCTAAATGTAAAAGATTGCGTGCAGCTTCAATAACTGTCAGTTGCATACCAAAGCAAATGCCTAAGAATGGAACATTGTTTTCACGCGCATACTGAATGGCTTTCAACTTTCCATCAATCCCTCTAAATCCAAAACCACCCGGAACAATAATTGCATTTAATGAAGGCAATATTTCTTCTAAAGTTTCAATTTCTTCAGAATCTAGCCAAATAAGTTTGGGTGTTGCATCAAACTCCAAACAAGCATGTTGAACAGCTTCGATAATGGATTTATAAGCGTCGTGAAGCTTAACGTATTTACCAACTATCCCAATTCTAAGGGAGCGCTTTGCGTTATTCAGTTTAAAAACAAGGCCTTCCCATTTTGAAAGATCTGGATCTTTTGATTGGATTTGGAAAAATTTGCAAACACTTTGATCAAACCCTTCCTTGTGGTATTGAAGAGGGACTTCATATATGCTTTTAGCGTCCAACGCTGTTAAAACGTTTTGTTGTTCTACATTGCAAAAGAGGGCTAATTTCTTTTTTGCATCTTCAGGAATGGAACGATCACTTCTGCAAAGAAGAATATCTGGCTGAATACCTAAACTTAAAAGTTCTTTAACAGAGTGTTGGGTTGGCTTTGTTTTAAGCTCCCCTGCTGTTGGAATATAAGGAAGCAGCGTTAAATGCACAAAACACGTTTGAGCGCGGCCCAAATCATTCCTCAGTTGCCGAATCGCTTCAAGGTAAGGCAACCCTTCAATATCGCCAACGGTTCCCCCAATTTCACACAAAATAAAATCTATACCTTCAGTCTGGTTTGTGATGAAGCGCTTAATTTCATTTGTAATGTGGGGGATCACTTGTACGGTTGCACCTAGATATTCCCCACGACGTTCTTTTGCAATGACGTTTGAATAAACTTGCCCTGTCGTTATATAATCTGATTTTGAGCAATCAACATTCGTAAAGCGTTCGTAGTGGCCAAGATCAAGGTCTGTTTCAATACCGTCCTCTGTTACAAAAACTTCCCCATGTTGATAAGGGTTCATGGTTCCAGGGTCAACATTTAAATAAGGGTCGAGTTTTCTGATCTTAACTTTAAACCCCCTTGCTTGAAGAAGGGCGCCAAGGGCTGCTGCTGCAATACCTTTTCCAAGGGACGATGAAACCCCCCCTGTTATAAAAATATATCTGGTCATATACTTTATCCTTCAACTCTCAAAACTTTTATAGACGTGAGGTTAGCATATTTTAAAACAAGAGACAAAATAATATAGCCTAACCTTTAAAATTGATTATGCGTCATTGGGTCTCTCGCTTAAGGTTACTAGATAGTGTCGTCATGAGATGTCTAGCAGAAGGAAAGGCATCTAATTTGAACAGCAGAAAATAAGGAATAAGTATTTTTAGCATACCGTGTTGCGGTCCATCTCTATTCTTGACGAGTATAAATCGCCACCACCTAAAGGATAAGGTACCCCCGTCGTATTGGGAAAGCTTAATGGCAATTTAAGAGAGGATCTAACAGCCAAATAAGCAAATAGCTCCGCCTCTAAGCTTTTTGTGCGCCACTTAACCTCATCTGCTGTAAAAACTGGAATACGGTCAATCAGTCTTATTTTTAATTCATTCATAATTGTTGGGTTAAAAAAGCCCCCACCCCCTCCAATAAAAATTTTAGGGTAGGGCTTAAGTAATAAAACACTTCTAGCAAGAACATCCGCTGTAAATGCAGCAAGTGTTTTTGCACCATCATAAACTGATAACTTTAAAACTTCATCTGGTAAAATAAAATCATTCACATCCAACGATTTTGGGGGAGCATTTAAATAGAACGCTTCATCTTTTAGTGACTTTTTCCATAAAATGTCCATAACACTTTTATCAACAATACCTTTAGATGAAAAATACCCATTCTCATCAAAAGAATAGCGTCCTTCTGTTTTAATAGTGATAAAACGATCTAACAGAGTGTTCCCTGGCCCAACATCAAAAGCAACAACATCCAACATATTGCAAGATGAAATAAACGTTATGTTTGAAATGCCACCGCAATTTGCAATAACAGAAGGTATAAAATTATCCATCTTTGCCAGAGTATAATGATAAATGGGCGCAAGTGGTGCCCCCCTTCCTCCATTTAAAATATCATTTTCTCTAAAATTAAAAACAACAGGTTGCTTAAAATAATCCGATAATATTTTAGGATACCCCAAAATAACAGATACTTTCTTTAATGGTTGGTGATAAAACGTTTGCCCATGATACCCAATAATAAAACTCTCTGTCATTACCTTTTGGCGTTTTAAAAGCCCTTCTATTGCCATTAAATGATAATTAGTTGATTCTAATAGAATATCATCAATTGTTTTTGGTTCATTCTTTAACTGTTGATCCTTTTTAAAAACACCCTCTTGAGAAGATATAATCGCTTCAACTTCTTTAAGTGATTTTTTAAACGATTCATCATAAGAGATTTCAAATGAATCTATAAAACGAACGAAGTCTTTTCCATCTGTTTCAATCAATGCAGCATCAACTGAATCCATGGAGGTTCCACTCATTAACCCAATTGCAAAAAAATTAGAAGCCATTTGATTGCCTAAACAAAAAGTAAAGAAAGTCTCAGTTTTAGACTCTTTAAAAAATGCACCTTTGTTCCAAAAATAAATATTTTTTTGACTTGATTAAATAACTTGATTGAAGAAATTACAAAGTTTGACAGTTTAAATG
>JAGOTX010000127.1 GCA_018061565.1 Pseudomonadota bacterium | reverse complement strand
CATCTGTAATGTTTCTGACATACACAACATTTCCATAATGTTTTTTTAAAAGCCGAAAGAGCACATCAAACACAACAACAGGGCGCGCATTACCTATATGCGCTAAATCATAAACAGTTGGTCCACAAACATAAAGGCCAACAGTCTCTTCCTTTAAAGGTTTTAATTCTTCTTTTTTACGCGTTCTGCTATTATAGAGTGTAATCATAAAGGGTCAATTTTTTAATGCAATTTAAAGCATTGTAACATTAAGGTTAAAAAATAAAAACATATGAATGTTTAAGGATTTATGAGTTTTAGCCTCATGTTAACTTAACGCATACATTAATTCCTTGCAGGGTATCGTTAAAATTCGTTATAGTAGAATCCGTAAAAAGGGATAATTAAATGGCATTTTTAAATAAAAAGTTTCAAAAACAACAATCAAGTATTTTAGCTGCAATCGATATCGGCTCATCTAAAATTTGTTGTGCCATTGCAAAGAAAGATGACTTTGTTGAAGAAGGATCAGAATCATTTCCTGTTATCCGTATTTTAGGTTTTGGCCAACAAGCATCAAGAGGCATTAAGAATGGCGCAATTGTTGATCTTGAGGCACTAGAAGATTCTGTTTTAAATGCAATTCATACAGCAGAACAATCTGCAGGTACAAATATTGAAGACGTTTATGTCAATATTCCAACAAACTTAGTCAAAATTCACCGCATTAATGCAACAATTAATATTAGCGGCAAAACAGTTGATGATCACCATATAAAAAAAATACTCAACCTTAGCCGTGATCATAATATACAAAGCAATGAACAAATTATTCATGTTATTCCCCAAAGTTATACCTTAGATTCAACAAAAGGTATTATTGACCCACGGGGAATGGTTGGCGAACAATTAATGGCTCACATTCTTGTTTTAACGGCTCCCGTTGGTCTTATTCGCAATCTTTCAACCTGCCTTGGTCGGTGCC
The DNA here is from genome assembly GCA_018061565.1 of Pseudomonadota bacterium. GTDB lineage: Bacteria > Pseudomonadota > Alphaproteobacteria > Paracaedibacterales > UBA11393 > JAGOTX01. Next base: position 1,922 of record JAGOTX010000127.1, on the reverse strand, counting down.
ATTTAGATATTGAATCTTTTGTTGTATCGGGCTATGCATTAGCACTTTCAACATTGGTTGAGGATGAAAAAACACTTGGTGCAACAGTGATTGATATTGGCGGTGCAACAACAACAATGACATCTTTTTTAGATGGAAAACTTGTTGATGTTATAACCCTTCCTTTAGGCGGTAATCATATAACGAATGATATTGCGCGTATTTTAGCAACCCCAATCTTTCAAGCGGAACGATTAAAAAATTTATATGGAACGCTTCTTCAAGCATTAGAAGATGAACGTGAAACCATTGTCATCCCTCAACTTGGGGAACAATATAATACCGTTCAAAACAACACAGTTTCAAAATTTTATCTGTCAGAGATTATTCGATGCAGAATGGAAGAAATATTTGAATACCTTTTTAAATACATGAAAGCATCTAAAATCGATCCCGTGGTTTATCAACGTATTATTATAACGGGTGGCAGCAGCCAGCTTTCAGGGACTAGAGAATTTGCAACAGATCTTTTAGGCGGGCAAGTAAGAATTGGCACCCCCATTAATACTGTGGGCAGCACGGAGCTTGTTCAAACACCCGTCTTTTCCACATGCGCTGGCCTTTTAAGATTTGCAAGCGATGCAAAGAAAAACCAAACACAAACAAAAATTTCCACCCAAAAAGAAGGCCCTTTGCAAAAAATCACCCATTGGATTCGGGAAAACTTTTAAACCTTAATGTGCCTAAAGGGATAATTCCGGTTTTTTAAAAATATAAAAAAGGGCCGTTAAACTTTGAGTTGGGTCAAGGTGTGCTTGTTCGTGTGAAATAAAAAAAGAATTGATCGATTGATAAACCTTGATCCAATGTTGTTTCTGAAATGCATTATAGAAACTTGGAACAGATGCTTCTTCATTCATAACCCACTCAGATACTAAATTTAAAAGGATATACCTTAAGGAGATAAGACTTTTATCCTTTTCAATAACCGTTTTAAAAAAACTTTCTGAAACAGAATTTTTGCCTTCCATATAACTTTTTAAAAAGTCTAAGGTTAAATCAACAAAGTCTTTTTCTTGTTCTAATAAATCGGGATTGCCTTTTAAATGAAAAATTTGGGATCTAGACCTGATTGTTGGCAAAATACTACCCAATTGGTGACAGATCATCAAAATCAATGTTTTTTGGGGTGGTTCTTCTAAAATTTTAAGAAGGGAATTAGCTGCGAATCGGTTCATCTGATCCAAGCTATCAATTAAAACAACTCGCCATCCTAAAATTGCTGACTTTTTTTGCAAAAATTTCTTTACCAATTTCGCTGTTTCTGCATTGATTTCTCGTGATTTTGTCCCGTCCTCTAATAGGGGGGGGGTTATGTAAAGGAAATTTGGATAATACCCCTCATCCATTTGTTTGGAGACAATCGTATTTGATAGCCCATGATTTTGCCGACTATTCGAATAAAGAATTTCTTTTGAAAGCTTTTTTGCAAAATTGGCCTTACCGATTGATTTTTCCCCTTTTAAAATCCAGCAGGGGGAGAGCTTATCGTTTTTTTCTAAATTTTTAAAATATTCAATGTTTGAATCCTCATCATGAATCATTTAAATCATTTCTTTCTTTAAACGAACATAGCTAACAACTTTTTTGACACCATTTGTCTCTTGCGCTTTTTCGTGTAGGGCTTTCATTTCCTCATCATTTTGTGCAACGCCCATTAAATATACTGTTCCTGCAACCGTTTTTACAAAATAGTTTAAACTTTTAATTTTTTGTTCCGTTAAAAATTTACTTTTAATTTTTGTGGTTATCCAAGTATCTTGGGTATAATCTAGAAGAGACGCTTCTTTCGTGTTTTGAATATGGTTATAAACAGACTTTACACCATCTACCTTCCAGGCAATTTGTTCGGCTTCCCCTGAAAAGGCTGCATCATCCACAAT
>JAGOTX010000126.1 GCA_018061565.1 Pseudomonadota bacterium | reverse complement strand
ACCTATATGAGCGATAAAGGCATTATTAATATTGAGCGCATGACAGAAATGGGCGGCGCCATTCAACAAAAAGGGGCCTTTATTTTAGAAGGTTTTTTAAATGGTCTTTTTGCGCAAAACTTTCCTTTGTATTTTGGGTGCTCATTAACATTTGAACAAGCATATGGCGAAGTGGATGGCGATAGCGCATCTGTTGCAGAACTGATGGCAATTTTATCCTCCTTTGCAAGGTGGCCTATTCGACAAGACATTGCCATCACAGGGTCCATGAATCAATTTGGACAAGTTCAAGCGGTAGGTGGAGTTTATGCAAAAGTTGAAGGGTTCTATAAACTTTGTAAACGCCGAGGTCTCACAGGAAAACAAGGCGTTATTATTCCCTACTCTAATCTTAATCACTTAACAATTGATGAAGAAATAGATGAGATGATTCGTTTAAAAAAGTTTAACATATATCCCGTACGGTCTGTCTTTGAAGCAATTAATTTGTTGTTTGATCAAAACATTCCCCTTGAAGATGGCCACTTAAAACAAGAAATTGATCTTTTATCTTTTCCACTCTTTAAAAAAGTATACGAAAAATTTGACCATTTTTATAATATTCAAGTTAAAAATACTCACTAGTTTTTTGGATTTACCCTACCCTATGATCCTTAAAACTTCTTCCACAACTTTATCTGGTGTTAATCCAAAATGGGTGTAAAGGTCTTCAGCTTTGCCGGAAGCTCCAAATTCATTAATGCCTAAAACTTTTGCATTTTGAACGTTTGCCTTAAAGAAGAAGGATTCAAATCCAAGAGGTGATCCTGCTTCAATGGAAAGCATCGCTTGAGGGGCCCCTAAAATTGCTTGTTTTTTGTCCCTTGGTAGAGCGTTAAAAATTTCCAAACATGGAACAGAAAGAACACGGCAATTGACAGATTTATTCTTTAATATATCCTTTGCTTTCATACAAATTTCAACTTCAGACCCTGTTCCTAAAAGCGTTACATCAAGTGGTTTTGACACGTCCTCTTTTGATAAAATATAAGCACCAGAAGTTGATAAATTTTGGATTTCAAAACTTTCTCTTAAATAGGCGATATTTTGGCGAGAGAGTGCAAAAACAGAAGGGCCTTCCTTATAATCTAGAGCACTTTCAAAACATTCAAGCATTTCAGATGCATCACATGGTCTAAAAAGGCGAAGATTGGGAATCATCCGAAGACTTGTGATGTGTTCGATGGGTTGATGCGTTGGGCCATCTTCCCCAAGGCCTATGGAATCGTGCGTTAAAACGTAAAACACTTGCCGCTTCATTAAAGCAGATAAACGAATAGATGCCCTCATATAGTCTGAAAACACAAGAAAGGTTCCCCCATAAGGCAAAAATCCGGAAAGGGAAAGTCCATTTAAAATGGCCCCCATTGCGTGCTCTCTAATCCCAAAATGGAGATATGATCCTCTAAAATCAGATTTTGTAAGTGCCTGTTGCCCTTTAACTTTTGTGTTATTAGAGGGCGTTAAATCAGCAGATCCCCCAATTAAATTTGGAAGATAAGGAGAAAGCCCTGTTAAAACCATTTCAAATGATTGGCGTGTTGCTTTTTTAGGTTTTTGTGCGTGAAATTCTTTTTTTAAAGTAAGAATAACGTCATTTGTAAGTGTTGATTCTTTAAACGGATTGATATCCTTTGTTTTTAAATAATCTTGTTCATATTGTTTTGAGAAAGAACGCCACGCACTTAACAGATCTTCTGGAATCACAAATGGTGGGTAGGGCCAGTTTAATGCTTCCCTTGATTTTTGAATTTCCTCCTCACCCAATGGTGATCCATGCGCACTGCATGTACCCGCTTTTGTAGGGGCCCCTTTTGCAATAATGGTTCTACAGAAAATAGCAAAGGGTTTGTCCGATTGTTTGGCTTTTGTTAACGCCTTATCAATCTCATCAAAATCGTGCCCATCAATGGAGAGGACTTCAAATCCATAAGACTCAAACCTTTTTAAAGTATCATCCGATGTTGAAAGCGATGTTGGCCCATCAATCGTAATTTGGTTGTCATCAAACAAAACAATAAGATTATTAAGGTTTAAGTGCCCTGCTAATGAGAGAGCCTCATGCGAAATGCCTTCTTGAAGGTCCCCGTCCCCAACAAATGTATAAACCTTATAATCAATTTTTCCATCCGTTTCGGCAGAGATTTTCTTTTGCGCTATGCACATCCCAACAGCCGTTGCAAGCCCCTGCCCTAAAGGCCCTGTCGTTGTTTCAATTCCATCTAAATGCCCAAATTCAGGGTGCCCTGCACAGGGAGAATTTAAAACCCGAAAGTTTTTTAAATCTTGAATATTAGGTTGATCATACCCTGTAAGATATAAAAGATTATAGAGTAGGGCCGATCCATGCCCCCCTGATAAAACAAATCGATCACGATTAATCCATTTAGGATCATGACAATTAAATTTTAAATGATTTTTAAAAAGAATGGTCGCAACATCCGCCATTCCCATCGGCAAACCAGGATGCCCAGAATTTGCCCTTTGAACCATATCCATACTTAAAAAACGAATGCAATTTGAAAGATCTTGATTATAAATCATATAAAATTTAACTTTAAAAACTGAAACAAATCTACCATAAAACAAAACAAAATTCTAACGCCGTATCGAAATTTTTTAAGAATAATTTGAACAAGTGCGAAAATAAAATTTCAAGAATTTTCACTCAATGTAAGTAGAGACTTTCTTAACAGAATCTTAACGAAAAAACTCATTTTGGGCATTCTTCGTGTTCTGAGGGGCCCCCACAGAAACCCAAATCGATCACGGCCCCCACCTCCTCCACCACGAAACAATAGCAACCCAACCGGTGATTCGGTAGCCTTTAAACAAGGTACTATTCAGCGGTT
>JAGOTX010000125.1 GCA_018061565.1 Pseudomonadota bacterium | reverse complement strand
TGGATCTTTTTTAATCGGTTCCAAATTAAAAGGACAAAGAGAGGGGTGCATTTTTAAAATAAATTGATCAATTCTGTATAGAGCATTATAAAGCATCTAAAACTATAATACCAAGTTCCAAATTAAACTCTACATCGTTATTCTTGCTCATCATGTATGTCCAATACACATCGCTCATCATGCCTTGTATATTTTAATTTGGGATTTGGTATAAGGGGGATTTATTTTAGCTTTTTATTCTTTATTATCAGGCATAATTTCCCTCTTAACGCATTTGAAAATATGTTTTATAATGATCTACATAGTTTAGATGTGGCTTATTTTATGCGTAGTGTTTTATTAACGTTTGTTTTTTCGGTTCCTATTTTTTTACAAAGCGCTGACACTGTAGAAAAAGTTAAAAAAATGACCATTAACGATGCTTTATGTGGTGCTTATAACCATGATAAAAATAAAGCAGCACGTGAAGAAACAGAAGCAGGGCACGAACAATATGTACAAGCAAGGGCAGGCATGTTACCAACACTTGGATTGCAAGGAAATTATAGTGATAATAAAAAAGAAAATAGCGGTGACTTAAACGGAAGCGCAAAAGGGCCCAGAACAAAAACCAAAAGAGGTTCCGTTGTTTTAAGCCAAAATATTTTTGAAGGTGGTAAAACATTTGCAAAAATGGATGAAGCCGATGCAACAATTAAAAAGTCATGGTCTGAACTTCAAAAAGCAGAACAAACAACACTTAAAGATGCTGCCACTTCATATTTAGACATTTTTGCAGCCACCCAAAACATTGATATTGCAAAAGGAAACCTTGATTTTTCAAAACAACAATTTGAATCAACATCCGAAAAACAAAAAGTTGGTGAAGAAACCATAACCAACGTTAAAGCAGCAGAGGCACAGTATTTTAAAGGCAAAGCTGAATATGAAGCAAGTATTGCTCAGCTTCAAAGCTTAAAAACAGACTTTAAATACAAAACGAACCTTGAAGCGCCCAACAGCATTGAAAAACCAAATATTAATGACGTTTTACCCAAAACACTTGATATAGCACAAGATATTGCCTTGTCCAATCATTATGCAATTAAAAGTGCTGAAAATGAAATCTCGATTGTTGATGCCAAAATCACGCAAGTTTCAGGTTCATTTTTACCAAAAATTGATCTAGAAGCAAGGGGTGATTCAAGCAGCACCAATACTGCTGGAGATTTATCGCCAACTGCAGCAACACCTGGAACAATACAATCAAAAGATTGGCAATTAACGTTAAGTGCCAGCATTCCTATTTATGAGGCAGGAGCAAATCGCTCACAATTAAGACAAGTGTATAAAAAGAAATCCTCTGCCCAAATAGGCCTTCAAACAACAAGGGAGCAACTAAAAGCGGCCGTAAAAGCGGCATGGATTAAAGTTAAAAGCTTAGAAGAACAAGTAGACGCTTATAGACAAGTTGTTGCTGCATCCAAAATGGCTGTTAATGGATTAATGGAAGAACACAAAGCTGGGTCTAAAACAATTTTAGATGTTTTACAAGAACAAACAAAATCGTTCAATGCGCAAAAGCAATATGTTGAATCTGAAAAAGAATATTTTAAATCTGTTTATGAACTTTTATTTACGATGGGCATTTTAAATGTCAGCAAATTAAAACTTAATGTTACAGAATATGATCCATCTAAAGATTATGCAGAAGTTAGAAAAAGGTTTTAAATAATGCAAGATAAAGAAAACGATAATGAAATGAGCATGGAAGAAATTTTAGCTTCCATTCGTCGATATGTTGCTGATGAAGGGCCAGAGACAAATCAATCTGGACTGGATTATACAAGTGGACATACAGCAGATGTTATTCGCTTAACAGAAGCTATAGACCCATCTGCTGCTGCAACAAAATCTGACTTTACACCTTTTTCAAAAGTTGCAGAATCTATTTCGCAGCAAAAAAAAATGCATATTATTCAAGACACAGAACAACCTCATTCAGGGATAGAATCTCCATTTTCACCCCCTTCCACTCATCAATCCACACACCAGCAAGATATGCATTTTCAACAACAAATGCCATCGTCTTTTACGCCACCTATTCATGAACCGGTTATTTTGCCTTTTCAAAAAGGTGGCTATCAAGGTGGATTTCAGCAAAATCAAGCAGTTCAAAGCTTTGAACAACACCAATACCAACACAATACAGTTCAACAACCCGTGTACACGTCATCTCCTCAACAAAACGAAGAACAACAACCGCAAAGTTTTTCAGATGTGATAACAAACAAAACAATGGCTTCAACAAGTCAAGCGTTTTCAAAATTATCCGAAGCTTTTCAAATGGCAAAGGTTGAAAAACAACAAATTGATGCACAAAGAAATCATGGTGCAACAGCAATTGAATCCTTTGTGATAGAGCTTGCAAAGCCAATGGTTCGTCAATGGATTGAACAACACTTACCCACCCTTGTGGATAAACTTGTGACCCAAGAAATTGAAAAACTCACAGATGAAATGCGTAAAAAACTGTTTTAAAAAGTTTTGATTTTGATCCAGGCAAGGTTTTTGTCTGATGGGGTCCGCCTGAACTTCCCAAATCGCCATTGTCCGCCCCTCCGCCTCACACGAAGCAATAGTCACCCGGACACGTGTTCATCTTTTTTAAAAAAAGAGACAGCGGTGCCAATCAAATGGATTGAAGCCATTTGGCAAATCAAGTAGAATCTCACCTGTATACAAGGTTTGTTTCTACCCAAAGTAGGTTCGAAGGGCATTCTTCCAGAGTCTGTTTATCCTCTGGTATGACTATGGCCAAGGAATCGCGATTAATTCCTCCCCGCCTATTGCGGCCCTCTAAAACGGAATTTTTGTCGATCTTAAGTTTCACTTAAAATCTCATCGTTCTATT
>JAGOTX010000124.1 GCA_018061565.1 Pseudomonadota bacterium | reverse complement strand
TCTCTTGTTTTTTATTCAATAAAAGATCATCATTATATTTAGAAGTTTTTTTTATTTCTTTATCCGTTGATTATTGTTTGTCCAAAATGTTCAAAACTATATCATGTCAATCCTGCTGAGTTACCAGCTGCTAAGATGGCAGATCGTAAAAAAAAGGGTAAGGGGTGGTTTTTATCCTGTCAGTATTGTTTTCATGAATGGTGGCAAACATCCCCTAAAGGGTTTTCTTGGTATGATGGCGGGGAACAAACAATTAGTTATGGAAAAACGGTCGCACCCTCTCCCCTTCGGTTTCATGACCATACAAATTTAGATGCTTTAAAATACCGCGAACTAACAGAAGCTGAAAAAAAAGCGCTTTACCATCAACAAGTCATGGAAAATTCTTATTCACCATTTTATGATCACCCCTCTTTTAATGAATCGGATAAAGGGTTAACGATTTTAGAAGAAAAAATCAAGACATCCTTTGTATATAAGGCCTTTATTGTTTTTTTAATGTGCCTTTTAATTTTGAGCATTGCCGTCTTTTTTAATTTTATAAAAATAGAAAACACCGTACCTTTTGTTCAAAACTTAATGCAAAATAATGTTCCAGCAAACCAAAAACTTATTTTGGGCCTACAGATTAATGATGTTAAATATGAGGTTCAACACTGTGATGACGGGCAAAATATCATTGTTTCAGGCACTGTTTTAAATCCATCCACAACAGAAGAAAAATTAACTCCCCTTAAAATATCTATTTGGGGAAATTGTAAAACAAAAACAATCGCATCAAGCTTAAGTAGTGGGGAGCCTTACTGCCTTATAAAGTCTTGGGAATATACATTTAAAGAAGCCACAATCAAAGAAAATGGCATTCTTTCTTTTGAAACAACAGGGACAATTGATCGTGATGAACATCCTTTAAAGGTTGATGTCACTTTTTAGTTTTTTTATCCCCCTTTATTAAGTGTTTTTTTACTTTCTATCTATAAACTAAAGGTAATGAAGTTTTATTTTTTATAAGGTATGAAAGATGAGAAGGAATCTCAAATTCACTTATTTGTTTTTTATCTCTCCTTATTCATTTTCTGAATATTTTGATCCTAAATTCTTAAAAATCCCATCAATAATGAAGATTATGGATTTTTAAAAAATGATGATGACAATAGATCAAGATAGCCAGCCCCTATGTTTTATAAATAAAATATGTTACAGTAAATCTGAAAAATAAAGGTAGAATATTATGACTAAACAAATCAACCGTTACCCTGTTTTGCCCCTTCGTGATATCGTTATTTATCCGAAGATGATTGTTCCCTTATTTATTGGACGCGCTAAGTCAATCAATGCTTTGGATTTATTATCTAAAGGCGATTATGACCAGATTGTTTTAGTGACTCAAAAATCCATTAATCAAGATGATCCCAAGATGGAAGATCTTCATGCCATTGGTACAATTGGATCTGTCATTCAGATGCTAAAATTACCCGATGGTACAACAAAAATTTTGGTTGAAGGTAAAGAACGCGTAAAAATTAAAAACATTATCGAAAAAGACGATTGCTTTATTGCAGATATTGCTGTCATTGAAGATGCCCCCGTTCAAATGGCAGAGATTAAAGTTTTAAACGATCAACTTCTTGATTTGTTTGATCAATATATAAAACTCAATAAAAAAATACCCGCCGATATTTTAATAACGCTTAATCAAATAGAAGACCAAGTTAAACTGGTGGATACTCTTTGTTCATATATGCCAATTTCTTTAACGGAAAAACAAAACCTTTTAGAAACGTTACCCGTTTTAGAACGTGCTGAAAAGCTTCTGAGTATTATTTTAAATGAAATGAGTCTTCTTCAAGTCGAAAAGAAAATTAGGGGACGCGTTAAAAAACAAATGGAAAAATCGCAGCGTGAATACTATTTGAATGAACAGCTTAAAGCCATTCATAAAGAATTGAACGATGGCGAAGACATTCCAGATGAAATGGTTGACTTTGAAAACCGTATTAAAAAAACCGCTCTTTCAAAAGAAGCGTCTCAAAAAGCACTGTCAGAACTTAAAAAATTAAAAAATATGAATCCAAGTTCTGCAGAAGCGTCTGTTATTCGAAACTATCTTGATTGGATTCTTTCTATTCCTTGGAAGAAGAATTCAAAAGTAAAATATAATCTAAAAGAAGCTGAAGATATTTTAAACGCCGATCATCACGGGCTTTCAAAAGTTAAAGAACGTATTATGGAATACTTGGCCGTTCAAGAACGTGTTGGCAAAATTAAAAGTCAGATTCTTTGTCTTGTAGGTCCTCCCGGTGTTGGTAAAACATCCCTTGGCCAATCTATTGCAAAAGCAACGGGCAGAAAATTTGTCAGAATGGCTCTTGGTGGCGTTAGGGATGAATCCGAAATAAGGGGACACAGACGCACATATATTGGTTCACAACCGGGCAAAATTATTCATGGTCTTAAAAAAGCCGGCACATCGAACCCGCTCTTTTTGTTAGATGAAATTGACAAATTAGGCAGTGATTGGCGGGGAGACCCTGCATCAGCACTTCTTGAAGTGTTAGATCCAGAACAAAATGCAGGCTTTAATGATCATTATTTAGAAGTTGATTATGATCTTTCAAATGTTATGTTTGTAACAACTGCTAATACCCTTAATATGCCTCAACCATTGCTTGATCGTATGGAAATTATTCGCCTTTCGGGTTATACGGAAGACGAAAAAATAGAAATTGCCAAGAACCATTTGTTACCAAAACAAAAGAAACTTCATGGCTTAAAAGAATCTGAATTTGTTGTAGACGATTCTGCAATTCAATCAATTATTCGTCATTATACCCGTGAATCGGGTGTTCGAAGCTTAGAACGTGAAATTGCAAAATTAGCCCGAAAATCTGTTCGTGAA
>JAGOTX010000040.1 GCA_018061565.1 Pseudomonadota bacterium | reverse complement strand
GTTATATATCTGTTTGAATACGTGCAGGAGGCAACAATCGCCCCATCGCTAATGCGCACGCCATGATGAAGTTCATATTTTTCTTTAAGCCCTCGAAGGATAGAGATAGTATCTTCAACCGTTGGTTCATCCACTTGAACGGGTTGAAAACGGCGCGCTAAAGCGGGGTCTTTTTCAATATGTTGGCGGTATTCATCCAAAGTTGTAGCCCCAACGCATCGAAGTTCCCCACGTGCTAAAGCAGGTTTTAACATGTTGGAGGCATCCATGGCGCCGTCCCCCCCCTTACCGGCACCAACAAGGGTATGCAACTCATCAATGAAGAGGATAATATCAGCACCTGTGTTGGTAATTTCTGAAAGCACAGCTTTTAAGCGTTCTTCAAATTCGCCTCTAAATTTAGCCCCTGCCAGAAGGGAACCAAGATCAAGCGCCATAAGGCTTGCATCTTTTAAATTTTCGGGCACGTCTCCTTTAACAATACGAAGGGCCAACCCTTCAACAACGGCTGTTTTACCAACACCTGGTTCTCCAATTAAAACAGGGTTATTTTTTGTACGGCGTGATAACACTTGCATGGTGCGCCTTATTTCTTCATCTCTTCCAATGACGGGGTCTAATTTTCCATCTCGTGCTGCCTGGGTTAGGTCCCTTGCATATTTTTTTAAAGCGTCATAGGTGTCTTCTGAATTTTGCGAATCTGCTTTTCTGCCTTTTCGCAGCATTTGAATGGCTTGATTTAAATTTTGAGCTTGAATGCCTGACGATTCAAACATATTTTTAGTTGGAGGGGTTGTTGCAAGGGTTAAAAGCAAAATTTCAACAGAAACAAATTGATCCCCATTTTTTATGGCTAATTGCTCAGATGCTTCTAAAATTTTGGCTAAATCAGCGGATAAATAGATTTGCCCACTGCCGCCTGTAACTTTAGGCAGCTTTTCAATTTCTATTTGTACAAATTGGGAAAGTCTTAAGGGATTTCCTTTGGCTGTTTCAATTAATGCAGAACATTGGCCTTCTGGATCATCCAGTAAAACTTTTAACAGATGAAAAGGGGTATATTGTTGATGATTTTGTGTAATTGCAAATGTTTGCCCACTTTGAAGCATACCTTGTGAACGTTGTGTAAACTTTTCTGGATTCATCTGTAATCTCCCCCAAACTTAAAATTCGCTTTATGGGCATATTAGCACATTCTAAAGAGAGAGAGAAAGATTGATTTTTTGAAACGTTTCTTGAATGTACAAGTTCATAAAAATTATCTCAAAAATTAAGAAAATTTTAAATATTTTTCTCTAGTCTAAAGATATGATACAAAACCATTCTTTAGACATAAAGGCGTCTCAGCAGCTGGCGATGTCGCCTCGTCTTCAACAGGCTATAAAATTATTACAAATGTCTTCTCTTGACTTAAATAGTTATGTTCAAGAACAGTTGACAGAAAATCCTCTTTTAATGGAGGACGATGAACCTTTAAAAAATGAAGAGCATGATTCTCTTATTTTTAATGTCAAAAATACCCAAATAAATGGGGACGTTTTTGATATTTTGCGTCAACCAATAACATTAAAAGATCATATTTTAGAACAAATACTGCCTAAAGTAAAAAATCCAATAGAACGTTTATTGGTCAATATTTTAATCGATGAGTTGGATGAAAATGGATATTTTAAGGCAGATTTAAGGTTCATTTCAAAACGTTTAAAAATAGATGAAAACATTGTTTTAGACCTTTTTTTAAAACTTCAAGAATGTGAACCTGCTGGTTTATTTGCTCGTTCTTTAAGTGAGTGTTTTAAATTGCAATTAAAAGATCAGGGTATATTGGATGAAAAAACAGATCTTTTTATAAACAATCTTGATCTATTAACAGAGGTCGGGTTAAAAGGGCTTTGTAGAAAAATAAATATTTCAGAAAATGAAGGCCAAGAAATTTTAAATTTTTTAAAAAGGTTGGATCCAAAACCGGGTCTTGCATTTTCACATACAGACCTATCACCCCTTATTTGTGATGTCAAAGTTTTTAAAGATTCAAAACTCAATGATTGGATTGTAGAACTCAACCAAGAATCTTTACCGCATATATTTTTAAATACAAACTACTATCAAGAATTGCAGTCAAAATGTAAAAAAGGTGAAGAAATTGTTTATCTTAAATCTAAAAAAACACATGCCAATTGGTTGCTTTTAGCGCTTGAACAGCGTTCTGTCAATATCATAAAAGTCGCAAGGGAAATTGTAAGCGCTCAGTCTGCATTCTTTGAAAAGGGTATTCTTTTTCTATCTCCTTTAACGTTGAAGGACGTTGCCTTAAAAACAGGTCTTCATGAAAGTACCGTTAGCCGTTTAACCACAAATAAATATATGCTGACCCCTTATGGCACTTTAGATTTTAAATTCTTTTTTAATTCTAAACTCAAAACAAATAGCCGCTTTAAGGAGGATGAAAAAGAACTATCCTCTAAACAAGTTATGGAAAGCCTTAAAAAGATGATTCAAACAGAAGATAAAAAACACCCCTTATCAGATGACGATTTGTCAATCCTTTTAAAACAAGAAGGGATAAATATTGCAAGAAGAACCATCTCAAAATATAGAACCATCTTAAAGATTGGCAGTTCATCAGATAGACGATGTAGATAAAAATAACAGATCCCGTTACCCCCCCCCCTCACTTAGGAGCACACCATGAAATTACCAGTACACACAGAAAATTTTTTAAAAGCCATAGACTTAATTCCTAAAAAGTCATTAGAAGAATACACAATTGAAGAATGGCGTTTAGGGTACGCTGCAACTGTTGCAACTTTTGGCGCTCTTTTTACAAGCGTTCATAAAACAGAGGACTTTAAAGTTAAACCATCAGAAAGTAATCGGCCAGATATTCCTGTTCGCTATTATCAATCTTTTGAAAATAATGATCGTTTGTGGATTTATGTTCACGGTGGTGGATGGTGCCGTGGCAGTGTTGATATTTATGATACTCATATGCGCGAACTTGCAAATGGTTTAGGACTTAACATTTTATCAGTTGACTATCGATTAGCGCCTGAAAATCCTTTTCCAGCCGCCCATAAAGACGTTTTAGATGTTTTTAAATGGGTTAAAGAATCCTTTGCAGATGAAAACGGTATCAAACAAGTCTATCTTGGTGGTGATAGCGCTGGTGGAAACATTACTTGTGGTGTTGTCTGCCGTTTAATTGAGGACGGTTATCCTCTTCCAGATTGTTATATCGGTATTTATCCACCTGTTGATTTTTCAATGAGACAAGATTCTTATAAACGATTTGAAACAGGTTATTTATTAACAACAGAATCTGTAAAACATTATGTTGACCAATACATTGTTCATGAGGAAAACAAATACAGTATTTTAGCGTCCACTCTTTTATATCAGAACCTTAAAAAATTCCCCAAAACGCTTATTATTACTGCAGAAGCAGATCCTTTAGCGGATGAACAAGTTGAATTTGTTCATTCACTAAAGGAAAACAAGGTAGATGTTCTCCAAATCATCGTACCAGGGGTTATCCACCCCTTTATGATGCTAAGCCGTGTTTTCCCTGAGGTAAAAGACTGCATTGAATGGCTAAAAGAAAATCTATAAAAATAGATAGAATTACTAATTTTTAAACCAATTCCTATATTTCACTTTTAGAACAGTAAAATTAGATTCAAAATCATTTCCAATCAAAGGTGAAAACTTTATAGTATTTTTGTTTATTTTGTATTCTATATAACTTGGACGTAAGATATTTGTTCCATGAAGATAGTATGTGTTATCTTTGTTGTTAGGGTTTGTAATATTAAAGCCAAAGAGTTTTGCAATTTTTATTCCGAGCTCATAGTGAGGTATATAAGGGGTACTTCTTATCCAGTTAAGTAAAGGATGTGTTTCATCATTGCAAACGGCCCATACAGGGATATCTGATACAACATCATTTAATATCGTGTGTCCAAAAAAACCGTTTTCTCCTAACATTTCACCATGATCACTTGTAAACATTAATACATATTCAACTTCATATTTTTCTTTTGTTAGTGAAATTACTTTTTTACACCAATCATCATGAAAAAGAAGTGCTCGACAATAAGAATGTTGCAGAGAATGTTCAATTTTAAAAGTGGCTTCAATGGTATGAAACTTTTCATATGGACTATGGATATTACGTATATTTAAAACGATAAATGTCTTTTGATCTTTTGGAATTTCTTTGTATTGATCAAGAAGCTGTATATCATTTTTTACGCAAAGTAATTGATCAATATATTCAATACCGGCATCTAAAAAGAGTCCTGTTTCTTGTGCAGTAATACAATATGTTTTATAACCTGCATTCTTTGCAAGCTTAAATAAATTTATTTTTTTTGTTTTTAAAATTGAAAGATTAGATGTTTCTCTAACAATGTTAAAAAAATACATAAAGCTTATAATAGTTGAAATACTGGCCGATATTCCTTTAGAAAATGCAAATTTTTTATTGTTTTTTAAACTTTTTAAAAATGGTGTTGTGTTTTCTTTATAAGAATAAAGTGAACAATATCTAGATGCGACACTTTCCCCCATAATTAGAATAATGTGTTTGTTATTTCCCCAGTCGTCTCCTTTTGAAATAAAATAATCTTCATATTTTTTAATATTGGTATCTGGAATAAAACTATAGTTTAACCAAAGTGCAAATGAGCGAAGAGAATGATGAAATGTACTCCTATTAGGAGACGCTCTGTGTATTTTTGTGCCTTGAAAAAAAATTAAAATTGGGAACAGAAAAAGTATTGATAATGGTAAAAAGTATGCATATGAAAAAGTGTATCTTACGTAATGGTCTAAAATATAAAAAATAATACACATAAGAAAAAAGGATAAAACTAATACAAACCATCCTTTCCATAAACGTTTACTAGCACCTATTCCGCTTGAAAATATTTCCTTTGATTCTTTTATAATTTTTCCGATATTGTTTGGGTCGATTGGAACACCAAAATATAACCAATTATTAACTTGAATAAGTTGAAATAAAAATATTAGGCCTAAAAATGATAAAATTTTGGGCAATGCATGTAATAGAATAAGAAAACAATGTAATAAATATTAGAGCTCCTATATTTACTCGTGCAGAAATTAATTTTAAAAAATGACCCAGAATAATATCTGGTAACGTAACAAACAGTACAATTAGAGATAGTAATAAAGCATTGTCCATAAGGCTCATTCTTTCTATTGAATATTTTTTGGTTTTACAAAGCCATAGGTAAATTCAAATTTATCAAACTCTATTTTTTTCCAGTCAATTTTTTTCCAATCAAAGAGATTTTCTGCCGTTGTTGTACATTTTTTAACATCATCAAACACGTCTTCATCGCTATATTCAATGTCTCTACCTTCAAGGCTTTTATAGCAAATAACAGCGATCCCTTCTTTTTTAATTTTTTGAGCACTCATCCACGGGCTAATTTTGTAGTTAAACTTAAGCAATGCAGAGGGGTGATCTGCACTATAAAACGCCATATATTCATTAACTAAAAAACTACCAGTGATGTTTTTAAGTTTTGCTTTAAAGTTACTGTGCCATTCATTTGTTATATGGTCTGAAATTTTTTGAACGGGGAGAAAATGATAGCGACTATCAACCTTAACACCTGACGCTTTAACAGCCAAAGCAATAAGCAAACAAATGCTCATAAATTGATAAACAATTTTTTGAATACGTTTTGTTGTTTCTTCATTAAAAACAACGGCGCGACTAATAACATATGCGCTTGATAGTGAGCAAAGTCCCATACCAAAACGCCAAGGTAAACGATAAAGTTTAACCATAACAATTGCCGTTACCAAAATAACGGGTCCTAAAATGACAAATGTAAAAAAAGCATCGTTAAAGGATGTTAGATTTGGTTTTAAATCTTTTTTCAAATCTACTTTAAAAATGCGTTTTGCAATCATTAAAATAGGCGATAATATAACTGGCTGCATAATAACAAAGTAAAGATAGCAGAGTAAAAATCCACCGATTCCTCTGGTGTAGCGTCCTTCAACATATTTAAAGGGTATAAAATCATTATCGATTAGCCATAAAATATGGGGTGTCATGAGTGCTAAAAAGAGGGCAATGGCAACAAAAGGGCCAGGCTTTAAAAATGCTTTTAAAAGATTGTTTCTATTTTGAAAAATATAAAATGCAAAAAGGGAAAGAAGTAAAATAACAGAAAAATACTTGGTAAGCATGGCGATGGCGGCAAAAATTCCAAGCATAACCCAGCTGATGAATCGATCATCTTTAAAAGCTTGATACGCAAAGAAGTAACAGATTGGCCATAGCGACAGTAAAATGCTGTCGTGGTGCAATTTAAAGCTAAAAAAGTAAAAGTAGACAAGTTCCAGCATGATGACAGAAACATAAGCTTTTTCTTTGTTTAAAAGGCGGCTTACTGTTAAATAGATAAAGATAAACCCTGTTGCGATATTAATTTGGGAAAGTAAATAATAGGTAAAATTATTGGTTGGAAAAACCATAAACCACCAATTAATAAGCCAAGATAAAAAGGGAGGATGACGATAGTAGCCCCATTGCATTTCAAGACCCCAAAGATAATGTTCTGTCATGTCTTTACAGATCCAGCTTTTAAGGAACACAGGAATAAAGGTCCAAAGTACGACATGTGCTAAAATAAACAATGCCACGCGCTGATTTGATTTATCTTTTAAAGGGCAACTTAACATCAATTGTTTCTTTCCAAGTTATAAAAGGTTTGATAATGCATTAATATCAAGCAGATTCTACACGTAATAAGCACTAAAATGCAATCTTTGAGTAAATTAATTTTATGATTTGGAAAATCGGCATCTATAGAATATAGTCAAAATAACTATGTTCGTCAGGTCTTGTAAATGCATTTTTTTTTAAACAAAGACAAAACTGTTTCTTGTTTTGGAGACATGAATAAATCTTATTCTGGTAGTGTTGTAAAAGCCCTTAAAAGTGCTAAAGATGGTTCAAAAGAAATTATAAAAGAAATCAAAAAGACAGAGCCAAAACACTGTGATGTTGAAAAATTGGCAAAAGACTTAACGGCAACAATTGTGGATAAAGTTTTTCTAACGCCAGATATTGTAGAAATGATTGTTCATGCGCCACTCCATGTTCAAAACTTTAAAGCAGGGCAGTTTTTTAAACTTCAAAATTTTGAAAAAACAGCATCTTTAAAAGAGACACCCTTTCCTTTTATTTTAGAACCTTTAGCGTTAACGGGTGCAACTGTTGATCTTAAAAAAGGATTAATATCCCTTATTGTTTTAAAAAGTGGTTTGTCGTCCTCACTTGCATGTGAACTGGATATTGGGGAAGAAATTGCTTTGCTTGGGCCAACTGGAGAACCGACTGAAATTGTTAAAGATAAAAATGTTTTGCTTATAGGGGGGGGGGTAGGCAATGCTGTTCTTTTTTCCATTGGTAAAGAACTTAAAGCAAACAACTGTTGTGTTCACTATATTGCAGGGTATAAAACGAAGGGGTCTCGTTTTAAAATGGAAGAGATTGAAGCGTCTTCTGACTACGTATATTGGGTTTGTGAAGAAGAGGTTTTAGAAAAAAATCGGATAAGTGATTTTAGTTTTAAAGGGAATGTGATTGATGTTTTAGAGATCATAAAAGATCGATTAGAAGATATTGACCACATTATTGCTATTGGATCTGACAAAATGATGAAGGCCGTTGCAAAAGCACGGTTTTTAACCTTTAGGGATGATTTTTTAAAAGATCCAAAACTGATTGGAAGTATCAATTCGCCCATGCAGTGTATGATGAAAGGCATTTGCGGGCAATGTGTTCAAGTGCATAAATGTGATGAGACAGAGGAAGAGAAAATAGTTTTTTCATGCCAGAATCAAGATCAAGATCTTAAAACCTTAGATTTTAATTGTTTACACGATAGATTAAGCCAAAATTCACTCCAAGAAAAAATAACACGCTTTTTATTTGATCATCAAAAAAAGAAAGCTTAGGATAAGCCAACAACAAAAAACAAAAAATATTATGTTAACGCTTGATACGTTTAAAATAGGTGATCATTCTTTATCCATACTTTGTTCGGATGAAAGGGTTCATGCTATTTTTAATGATAAAAATACGTCTTTTCTTCAAAATAGTGTTTATACACTGCAAGAAAATAAAGTGTCACAAGAGGTTAAAAATCAACTCAATGCCTATTTTAATCAAAAACTAACGCATTTTGATTTGCCAATTTCATTAAAGGGAACACCTTTTCAAACATTAGTATGGGAAGAGCTGTTAAAAATTCCTTATGGCAAAACGGTTTCCTATATCGATATTGCACGCAATATAAAGAGGGATGCAGCTGTGCGTGCTGTTGGTAATGCGAATGGAAAAAATCCATACCTTATTGTTGTACCGTGCCATAGAGTAATTTTACAAAATGGTCGCCTTGGTGGTTATAGTAGCGGTTTAGATTTGAAAAAACAGCTTCTTCATTTAGAAAACGCTGCATTTCAAAGAGGTTTAAAAGAATTTTGACTTTTAAAATAATACTGAAGAAGCGTTTCTACATATTTTAATGTTTTATCTGCCAGATCCTTTGTAATTGGAAGATTAATGATTTTTGATTGGTTCTTATAACCCTTAAGGGCGATGTAATCAAAGTTAACCCTATCGCTTAAGCAGTAGGTATTATCAGACATTTGATAGAGCAAAGGCATTTGTAAAGATAAACCATTTTCGATATTTTTAAAGGAGGGGGGGGTACCTGTTTTATAATCGATTAACCTTAAAACAGTATTATTTTGATCAAAGTCAATGCGGTCTGCAATACCAAAAATTGTTATATCCTCTAAGGTAAGAGATATTTTTTGTTCCCTTAAAAAGGTGTGTATTGGGTTCTTTTTAAGATCATTTATAACAAATAGAATCATTTCATAGAGCTGATTGGTTAAAAATATCATTTGATGATCGTCAAGAGAGAGATTTAAAAGCTCTTTTTCAATATCTTCTTTTAAATGTTCGTCGTCTAATAGATTGGATTTTTCTAAAATTTTATGTACTATTTGGCCTATTTTGGCAGGGGATAAGCTTAAGTACCATGGTAGTCTTTCTTTTATTTTTAAAATATAGCGCACATAAAAGGCATAAGGGTCTTTATTTAAAAGTTCTAAAGCACTAATGCTGAGTTCTTTTGGGGCATCAAACCCTTTTGGATAAGTTTTTTCTAAAATTTGAGTATTGGATGGTTTTAAGGGCGCCATCAATTGTTTTGTTATGTTTAAAAAATAATCCTGCTGTTCTTTGGCAGCTTTTGAAAGACAAAAATTTAATTTAAACCGTTTAAGCCATCTGTTTTCTTGAAGGGGAATACCCCCTACTTTTAAAGAACGCGTTAAATAAACCGTTTTTGCTTGAAGACAATTTAAAAAATCGTGCGCACCTAACCCTAGACGGCGTTCTTCCTTCGGCAAATGAAGGGCTTCTTTTTCAAAAGGTGAAAGCCATAAATTTTGTTTAATCGGTTTTGGCCATTGCCCTTCATTTAAGGCAGAAATTATAACAACATCTGCTGTTTGGTGCCTTGCTTCAATGGTTCCAACAAGCGTAACGTTTTGATGGAGATTGTCAAACATTAAAACACTGGGGGCTTGTTCAATATAAGCCATTAAAACGTCAATAAACTGAAAAAAGGAAAAAGACGTTTTACTAAAATAGGGTTTTAAGCTTTCTAAAAAACCAAATAAAACGGTACCATCTTGATTTTTAAAGATTGTTGAATCACTTAAATCTTCTAAATCTTGAATCAGATAATTTAACCAATGAAGACCTGTATGATATGTTTTTAAATATTTTTCAAAATAGCTTGAAAGATTAAATGTTTTAAGACACTGTTTTTCAACATCCATAGATTCTGTTTGAAGAATAGCTTCAAAACGGTCAACACTCTTTAAATGTAACGAACGCTCTTTTGCTTTAAAAAGGGGGTGTTTTAAAAGGGGAATAATGTTTTTTAAAGTTTGCTTTAAACAGGATTTTAAAAAGAGCGTTAAAAACTTTCCTGAAACTGTTTTTAAAAGATCAATACCTAAAGCATTATTGGCTTTAAAGTCATAAGCATTAAGAGCGTCCTGAATAAGGTGAATAAGCGATTTGTCATTACAAACAATCGAAACGGTTAAATTTTTTTCTAAAGAATCCCTTACAAGAATGGAAATAAGTTTAGCTTCCTCTAAGGGGGTATTAGCATCAAACGGAATAATATGATCAACTGGTTTTAAATGGGGTTTTTGATTTTTAAAAATCGATAAAAAATCATTCTTTGGCGAACTATCAACAAACGGCACAATGGGTGGGTTATTTAATTCTTCATCCCATATTTTTTGAGTATAAAAAGGGTGATAAATATCAATATCTTCTTCTCCTTTAAAAAAGCCAGGAAGAACGACATACCCTTTTGATGATGCGTGTAATATTTTTGAAAAATCTTGAATAAAAGGAATACTGCCTGTTGTGCCCCCTAAAACGATGGGATGATCAAATTCTTTTTGAAGATGCTCTATTGTTATAGAACACATTTTTTGTAAAGCTTCTTTTTCCTCATATATATTTTTATCTTTAAGATAGTTCTTATAATTTTTGACAACGTCAAACAAAAGCGCTGTATGGGGCGTTGTTGATTTTGAAAAAGATAAAACATTTAAAAGATCATTTTTTGTTTTTGAA
>JAGOTX010000039.1 GCA_018061565.1 Pseudomonadota bacterium | reverse complement strand
TCTGTTTAAAAATAAAAGGGATTGTTCTTCATTTTTTAAGTTTTTTTCTATTTCTTGGATCAGTGTTTTTGAAATGTATTTGCCTTTTTCATTTGTTTCTTTTTGACGTTTATCAATAAGGTAAATGGGTGGGGGAGGGGTATTGGTAAAACGTTCTTTTAAGGTTAATGTTTTAAATTTACCAATTGTGCTGTTGTAATACGTTTCAAGGCTTGGCGTTGCAGAGGATAGAATGATTGGGCATTCTTCTGTTTTTGCGCGCACAACAGCAGCGTCCCTTGCGTTATAAATGAGCTGTTCTTCTTGCTTAAAAGAGGTGTCGTGCTCTTCATCCACAACGATGAGTTTTAAGTTTTTAAAAGGTAAAAATAATGCGGACCTGGCACCGACAATAACTAAAGGGATACCTTTATAAACAGATTCAAAAACTTTTCTTTTTTCCTTCATGCCAATTTGGCTATGCCAAAGAGATGGTAAAAAGCCAAATTTTTTAAAGAATCGATCGACCCACTGTTTGGTTAAACTAATTTCAGGAAGTAAAACAAGTGCTTGTTCTTTATTCTTTAATATTTGATCAATAACGTCAAAATAAACTTCTGTTTTACCTGAGCCGGTTGTGCCATCTAACAAAAAGGGGGTAAAAGCATTAAAGGATTCTTTTATTGTTTTGGCCGCCTTTTCTTGTTCATTGGTTAAGGTTAAGATTTCTTGGTGACTATTAATTTTTAAAGCTTCAAAAGTGAGAGGTTTTTTGAGCATTTTTTGAATTTCAATCATTGAAAAAGGCAGCATAAGTTTTTGGCAAAGCCCAAGAGGCGAAAGTGTGTAATGGCTAAGCCATAAAAGAAATTCTTGTTGTTTATGGTTCAAACACCACGGTAAAACATTTATAACATCCTTTATAGCACCTTTATAGTCTGCAATTTCGTTGACAACAAGACCAACGGTTTGGCTATTTCGAAGCGAAACAAGAACAAATTGGCCACTTTGTAAGTCAACCTCTGAATGGTAGGTGAAGTGTTTAAAAAGAGGCGTTGGTAAAGCAATTTCGTATAAAGGCATGTCATTTTAATAATGTGCGTTCTTGAGTTAGGATACAGAAAAATAAAAAAAAAGCGTATAAAAAACTATATTCTTATATATGTTTGTTTATAAAAAAATATTTTTAATTATAGTCTTGAATTTTATTTTGCATATTATTATATAACGTTATGTAAAATTATTAATTGAAAGGAATTTTATATGTTTAACAAAATAAGACTGTGTAGTTTATTTCTGTCCTTGCCTATAATGGCAGCAGAACGTTCGCCTGAAGATGTTTTTAATTCAATGGTAAAAGCATCGGTACAAATAGCAGAAAAACAAACGGATCAAATTAGAACACACTATTTAAAACGTGTTGAATTTGAAAAGGCCGAAGAAGCTGTACGTGCTGCTATTTCGCAATTGGCAGATTATTCTAAAATATGGGAAGATGCTAAAGTTTCTGTTCAAAAAGACAGATATGATGCGGCTATTTTGACTTTTATTGATGTTTTAAAAGAAGAAGAAGCAGAACGTGCCCATTTAGAAGATAAATTTATAACTGAAAAAGATGAATGGTTAAGTTTAAATGATGCATTAAGGCAGGAGTATTTTGTTGCAAATGATTATGTAAATAATGATCCAACCAAAATACTATTAACATTTGGTTCTGAAAATGAGTTTGGAACCCTTAAAACAATTATGGTTGATAAAGAATTTCTATTAAATCATTTTATTTTAATTGCTAACTTATTAGAAGTTTCAGATTCAGAGCATTCACCCAATACCCGTATTCCTATTCTAAGTCAAGAAACGCCTATGCCATTTATTTACCTTTTTGAATGGTTAAAAGGTGATATGCAAAAAGCACCTAAGTATTTAACCCCTAATATGATTAATCTTGTGGATTTTTTAAATCTTAAAAAAGAATCACGGTCTGTTTTTATTCAAAAAACGGCATTGCAAGTTTTATCTAATAAAAGGATTACGTGGACAAAATATATAAACCCTCATATGTATATGGATTATATAGAACGTTGTGAGTCCGCAGCTTTTCAACTTTTAGTCGATACATTAACTCAAAAAGAAGATACAAAAAATAATTTACTGCTGGCATATGAAAATATTGGATATATTGATATCAGAATTATTAAGGATTTTTTTCCTAAATATAGTTATAACCAATCTATTATTTCTATTTGGGAATCTTTCACTAAAAACTTCCCGCAAATAGAAGAAAAACAAATTTTCCCTTTGCTTGCACATCGTGGGCGACAAGGTCATTATAATTCTGACTGTGGTTATGATCTTTCATGGATACGCACTTCACAAAAAGTTTATGTAAAAACATTTAATCAATGTAAATCTTATGATGTTAGGCATATTATCATATTGGAAGTAAACGATGAATTGCTGGATTTAGATGTGAGAGATTGTCAAATTTTAGAATTACCAGACAATATTAGTCGCATATATTTTTCTCGAGAATCATTGTCTAACCTTCAAGAAATTTGGGTAAAGCAAGGAAGTGCAACAGAGCAGTGCTTAGTAAGACATTCCCCTAATCTTGTTTCATTGATAAAATATAAAGGGGGCTTAGGGGCAGATTCAAATGCAGTTTAGTGAAATATATTAGACGTTAATAATTAGTTTTTTAAACACCTATAATTTTATAGGTGTTTTTTTTAAGAAACTGTAAAAATTTCATACCCTGTAGCTGTTACACCAATTGAATGTTCAAATTGTGCAGATAATGATTTATCACGCGTGACGGCGGTCCAGCCATCATCTAGAACTTTAATGGCATATTTTCCGGCATTAATCATTGGTTCTATGGTAAAAAACATGCCTTCTTTAAGTTCAATACCTTGTCCTGATTTCCCAAAATGGGGGACTTGCGGTGCCATATGCATCATCTCGCCAACGCCATGGCCGCAAAAATCACGCACAACGGAAAACCCTTTTTTTTCAACAAAAGATTGAATAGCATGCCCAATATCACCAAGTGTTGCACCTGGTTTTACAACCTCAATGCCACGCATCATTGCTTCGTAGGTTGTATCTATTAATTTTTGTGCAAGAATGCCAACTTTGCCGATTGCAAACATACGGCTTGTATCGCCATGCCAGCCATTTAAGTTCACAGTTACATCCAGATTCATAATATCGCCAATTTGAAGCTTTTTATTGGATGGAATGCCATGGCATACAACGTGATTGATGGATGTGCAAACGGATTTGGGGTAACCATGATAACCAAGGGGGGAGGGGGTGGCCCCATGTTGAATAATAAAGTCATGGCAGAGTTTATCGATTTCGTCTGTCGTGATGCCAGCTTTAATATAGGGTGTTACATAATCTAACACTTGTGACGCTAAACGGCCGGCTTTGCGCATGTGTTCAAAATCAGTTTGTTGATAAATTTTAATATCGCGCGGATCTTCATGGGGGGATTCATCTTGGTGATGATCGTGGTCGTGATCGTGATCATGATCGCAACAGTTGGAGTGTTTGTGCATATTAAAGCCCTTATAAGATAGAAAAATCCCCCACTGTTAAAAAGAGGGGGATATAAATTTCACAATAATGATTAACGTGAATAGAATTCCACAACAAGGTGTGGTTCCATTTGTACGGGATATGGAACATCTTGCAATTTTGGCGCACGAACAAAGGTGCCCTTCATTGCTTTGTGATCCACTGTAATATATTCTGGAACTTCACGTTCTGCCAATTCAACAGCTGTCATAACGTTAACGTTTTGATGCATGCGTTCAATCAGTTGAATTTCATCGCCATCCTTTACAAGGTATGATGCAATGTTTACGCGCTTGCCATTAACTAAAATATGGCAGTGGTTAACCATTTGACGCGCTGCGAAAACGGTTGAAACGAATTTCATACGGTAAACAACCGCATCTAAACGACGTTCTAAAATTTCGATCATATTTTCGGATGTATCACCTTTACGACGAACAGCTTCGTCATAAACTTTTCTAAATTGTTTTTCAGAGATACTACCGTAATACCCTTTAAGTTTTTGTTTTGCACGGAGCTGAACACCGTAGTCGGATGGTTTTCCACGGTTTTTACCATGTTGACCTGGTCCATAATTTCTTGAATTGAGAGGACTTTTTGCACGTCCCCAAAGATTAACGCCTAAACGACGATCTATCTTATGTTTTGCATTGATTCTTTTTGACATAAATTCTAAGCCTATTCCTTAACTGTTACACACATAATGCACACATTAAAACTCTACCTTAATTTAAAACGGCGCCACTTTACTGTACTTTTTTGACATGTTTTATATAAAAAGTCAATAGTTTTTGTTGTTTTCTTGATGGTTTAAAGCTTTTATAAACGAAGAATGCCAGTTAACAGAGGGGGTATTCCTTGTTAGCATATTGAAAGCCTTATTTTTTAAAAGTATTTGAATATGAAAAAAATTTCTATTTGTTTTGTTTTTTTGAATCTTCTTTGCCAAAGTGCATTTTCTATGAACCAAGAAATTGCACTGAATCGCTGCAAAAGAGAGCTTGACCTTTATAAGAATCTTGAACGATATGAAAAAAAAGATGTTCTGTTAACGTTAAAAGAGATGGTTTTAAAGACAATAAATAAGCTTCAAAAAGCTGAAATTCAAGACGTGCCGGATATGCTTGATCAATGTCTTAGAGGGGTTGAAGCAATTCAGTGGATTGTTGACCAGGATAATATGAGAACCATCAAAGATTCTATGCCTGATGTTAAAAGAAAAGAGCAAGTAGATGAAAAAGACGCTTCTTAATGACTTCTTTAAATATGGAAGTAAAGTATATAAATTGCCTAACGGTTTCCCACTCAACTGATCTTTTATATAATTTCACCTAAAAAATATTATTTATCTGCTGGCTCTATGCTTTTTAAACTTGATTTTGCGGTTCCAAAAAATCTGAAGAAGATACCTTAATAAGAGTTACAGCAGATGAAAGTGAACAATCTTCCTGATTAGCTAAGTGACCTGTTTGATTATTAACTAAACCCATTTGAATACCCTGATAACCAAAAGGCTTTAAAAAAGCTATAAGTGTCTCCGGTTTATAAAAACGATTCATTGAGGTGTGAAGACTGAAGATTATTTCTATACCTTTAAACCAATCAGTTTCTCTAGCCGTCCTAGTATAGTGTTTTTGAAATGTATTTAGTTGTGTCTTTGCAAGCGCCAATATCGATGAAGGACACTCAGAGGGGCTTATATAATATTTAGGGGGATTAGGGTATTGGCTTGTTAAAAAAAGTTCTTTTTTAAAACCAGGTTTATATAACTTCTCGTCCATAGCTTCAATATAGGGATTACCGATTTGCTCAGCATTATTAGAAGAAGCTTGATTAAATAACGTTGTTACTTTTGCACATGTAATATCAGGGGCAAAGTCTTTAAGTGCATTTGTAACAATGTGAATCAATGCATTTTTTTTAGTTATACGGGAAAGAAGAGTAAAAAAATTAGATCTTTGTTCATTTGTAAAAAAGTGAATTAGGTTTCGTGCCAAAACAATATCGTACATTGATTCATGTTTGCAGTTATTAAATACTTCAAAACAATCTCCACAGATAAATCGTATACGATTTTTTGTGTGTTTTTTAAATTCTGGAGAAAATGTATCTTTCCATAATTGAAGGGCTTTGTCCACTTCTTCCTTATTGATATCATTAATAACAACACTTGAAGCGCCAGCTAAAAGAAAAAGTAAAGCATGTTCTCCTGATGCTCCTGCAATTTCACACATTGCTTTACCTTGGGCTTGACACAACAAAGGGAATAAAAATTCAGGATTCAAAGTAAATGCACATCCATTTGGGTTTTTCTCTCCTTCCATAATGTATCTTGGAGGGGCTTCAAAAATTTTTGTAAGAATCATATTGGCGGAAGAACGTCTTCCCTCATCTTCTGGAAAACATGTAAGAAGGGTTTCCTTTGTGACTATTCCTGTGTCAACTAAGTAAGATGGCTGGATTTCAGTTTCTGGAATCATAGGGTCAGAACAGTTATTATTACTTGAAGCATTTAAACTCCCAAAGAACATTAGGCTTAGATAGATACGTAAAATTTGCGCTTTCATAAAATTTATCTCATTAAAGTTAATAGTAATTAAAAGAATAGACATAAATTTATTTCAATCGTCAAATTTAATAATTTATTATAATATTGTCTGTTCTTATTCTTAAAAAATTAAATTAACGATTTCAATAACTTAAAAGTTTGTTTTTTGAAAAATAAAAACAAAATCTCCTTTTTTAATTTTTTAAAAACTTATATGTGGGCTGCCTTTTAAAGGTTTAAATAATTATTTTGCTCTTTTAAAAATTGCCCATAGAAGGATAACACCAATAATAATCATTGGGAATGTTAAAACTTGTCCGTAGGTAAGTGTTAAAAAGTGTACGTTAAAAACACCATCAGATGGTTCACGAACATATTCGCTTAAAAATCTAAAAATTCCATAAAATATAAAAAAATTTGCGTAAAGAATACCTTGATTTTGAGGTTTTAGTTTTTTTAAGAAAGTATAAAATAAAATAACAAATAGAAGGAACCCTTCTAAAAAGGCTTCATAAAGCTGGCTTGGGTGACGCGCAACGGCTTCATTATTAAAAATCACGCCTAAATATGAGAGTGTTATGCGCCCATAAAGTTCTTGATTAATAAAGTTTGCAATACGAACACAAAAAATACCAAGTGGTACGGATAAAGAAATAAGATCAGCCAATAGTGCAAAGGGAAGTTTTTCTTTTTTAATATAAAAGGTACAAGCAAGGATACACCCTAAAAGCCCCCCATGAAAAGCCATTCCTCCTTCCCACGTTTTAAAAATAGATAGAGGATTCGATATCATTGCATCAAAATCATAAAAAACCATATGACCTAGTCTTGCACCTATAATAACCCCTAAAATACCAAACGTTAAAAGGTCATCAACTTGTTTTTTAGAAATTGAAAAGTTTAAAACAGGGTTTTTGTTAAGGTAATATTTTGACGCTTTGTTTAGGCAGACCCAAGCAATTATAAACGCTGCAATATAAGATATACCATACCAACGAACGGGCCAATTAAAAACATAAAAAGCAACAGGGTCTATTTGTGGTGCTTTGAAAATAAACATCTAAAAAATCAACTAAAAAACGTGTGTTTCAGTTTACTTTATTTTTTTTCAAAAAAAAACAGACCTCTTAATAAAAAATTAACATTTTATCGTTAGACTATCTTTAGGATCATTTTTTTGAACAAGGAAAGTATTTCATGAAAAAATATTTTAAATTTAAACGGTTACTTGTGCCAAGTGTTTTAATTCTTGGGTATGGAATTGTTGAAGCAGGGACCGCACCCGTTTTAAAACCAGCAGTCACTAGTATATCTGGTGCTGCTGCAAAACCAGGTAGAGCAGGATTTGCTGCTGTTAAATCTGCAGCGCTTATGTCAAAGCCAGGCCTTACATCAGCAGCAGCAGGTGTTAGACCAGCTATTGCAACAGCTGCAGCTATACCAGTTGTTGCCAAAATGGATGACAAAAAAGCGCAATTTATTTTTAAGAGTGCATTTGATAAGCCAATGTTTGGCAAATGTGGCGAAGCGTTGGGCAAAATCACTTGGAGTTCTGCAAAGCAACTTCAAGATGGTGGCCAAGGCGCTATGATTGAACAGCATATTAATGCAAATATTATGCCGTGTCTTGCCCCTGGTGAGGTTATGAAAAACCCAAATTTAGTTAAAGCGTTACAAAGTTCTTGTTCAGTAGGTTCAACTGTTACAGGTATACCTGCAAAAGATAGACTTTGTGCTGCTGTTACACAAGGTGCATCTTTACAACAGCAACAAAAGAGTGATGATGCACTTTTTCCAAGTATGATGAATAATGTTGGATGTCAAGGGGCAAAAGTAGCACCTTTTGATGCCTTAAAATTAGCCCAATTTGTTCAACGTAATCAACAAGTAATGGCAACAGCAACAGCGAATCCGCTCCAAAGAACACAAGCACAAAAGAATGTTATGAGGGCTTTAGGTTATGTAGCAGATCTTCAAAAATGTGCAAAAAGCCAATCAGATATTAATTTCAACAAAGCTTTAGCAGCTAAATTTACGACCCCAACATGCCAAGCACCTGTTGGTTTTCCGAATGCAAATCCGCAGTTAACAGCCGGCATTTATGGTGGTCCTGATTCACTTTGTGGTTTATCTAAGGGAACGGGTGTTAAAATTGCAGATAATCAAGCCGTTGAAGCTGCTAAAAAAGCACTTGGTGTGCCAACAATTATGGGGAGAATCAATCCAGCAGGTTATGTAGGGTTTCCCGTTGGACTTGTTCAGCCTTTAACGCAACCTGTAGCAGCACAATCAATTGCGACTTGGGCCGCAAAGGATGCACCAGGGTTTACAGCGCACTTTAATAAAATTTTAGCTGGCGTCAGTTCAAAGGATACAAAGACAACCAATCCAAAGTCATCTGCACTTGTTGTTCAAGCGTGTTCTTCTACGTTAGCGAATAATCCAAATGCGTTGATTCAACAAATTTGCCAAGCAGCTAATGCTACAAATGCACAAAACACAGTAAATTCAGCTAATGCTGCTGCCATTGCTGGTGCAAAAAAAACACTTGCTGTTCCTGGAACTCCTTTAGGATATGTTGGATTTCCAATTGGGCTTGTTCAACCCTTAACACAACCTACAGCACCACAAGCAATTGCAGTTTGGCAAGAAAAAGATCCTAAAGGGTTTGATGCCCACTTTAAAAAGATCTTACAAGGTGTGACATCAGTTAATGGTAAGACAATGAATCCAAATTCATCTGCACTTGTTGTTCAAGCATGTTCTTCTTCATTAGCGAATAATCCAACAGGAATCATTCAACAAATTTGCCAAGCAGCTAATGCTACAAATGCACAAAATGGTGTTAATGCACAAGTTGCCGGCTTTAAAAAGACGCTTGGTGTTCCAATGGTTGCAGCACAGTATTTAACCTGTTCTGAAGGTTTTGGCCAAAAACTGAATGCTGATGCTTTAAGTGGATGGATGCAGCTAGATGCCCCAGGTGCAACAGCACATTTAAACGCCCTTAATAAGTGTGTTTCTAATCCAAGTTCACCGCATCCAAAACTTTCTTTTGCTATTAATCAAGCCTGTACAACAGGCGGTGTTTCTGCTGTTCCTGGTGCTGAAGGCTTATGCCAAGCGGCAGCAGAAAAAGATTTAGCCAATACAAATGCTTTGGCTGAATCAGTTGGATTAACAGATGTTACAGGAATGGTGGCAGGACAAGATGCTGTTGTTCAAGATCTAAATGCGATTGACCCAAATGCGATTGACCCAAATGCGATTGACCCAAATATGGTTGATCCAAGTATGGTTGATCCAAGTATGGTTGACCCAAATATGGTTGATCCAAGTATGGTTGATCCAAGTATGGTTGATCCAAGTATGGTTGATCCAAATATGGTTGATCCAAATATGATTGATCCAAATATGATTGATCCAAATATGATTGATCCAAATATGGTTGATCCAAATATGGTTGATCCAAATATGATTGATCCAAATACGGTTGATCCAAATACGGTTAAAACCGTTGATATGGAGAACGTTCAAGACGCAATTCAGTTCATGAATGTTGGTTAAAAATATAGTTTTTTAAAAACGTATTTAAAACAGGTTTAAGTCTTTATGATTTAAACCTGTTTTTATTTCTTATACCTTTTATGGAGAGTGTTTTTATTGGACTTTTTAAAAAAACATCCTAGAATATAAGGTATATGCTTATTTGTTGATTTTATATGAATCTTTATCATCCTTTTTTTAGAATGTTTAAAAACACACTCTCAACAGTTGTTTTTAAAGCTTTTATGATATCGTCTCTTGTTTTTTTAATGTTTTTATATGTTTGTTTTGGCCCATCGGGGGTTTTAAAATCAATTCATTCTGAAGAAGGGCGCTTTGTTGTTATACCAAAAGGCAGCAGTCTATCTAACATTGCTGAAATTTTAGAAAAAGAAAATATTATTCCATCTCGTATAAGCTTTATGGTGAGTGCTGTGTTATCTGGTAATAAAGCGAAATTAAAACCAGGTGAATATGCTATTCCTATTGAATCAACCGCTTGGGCATTAGCAGATCTTATTGCCTCTGGTAAAACAGTGATTCGAAAATTTACTCTTGTAGAAGGGGGCTCAACATATCAAGTTGTTAAAGCCTTAAATGAAATTCCTGTCTTAACGGGTGAGATTACCCATATTCCAGAAGAAGGGTTTTTAATGCCTGATACATATCTGTATTCCTATGGGGATGACCGACAAAAAACACTCAATAAAATGGAAAAAGCAATGACCATTTATTTAGAAAATATTAAAAATATCATCGATCATAATCAATATATTAAAACAAAAGAAGATTTGATAACGCTTGCATCCCTTGTTGAAAAAGAAACAGCCCTTGGTGCAGAACGTCCTATTGTTGCAGCAGTCTATTTAAATCGTTTGCGTGTTAATATGCCTTTACAGTGTGATCCAACAGTTATTTATTCCATTACAAAAGGCGAAAAATTGGATCGTTCTTTAACGAAAACAGATTTAAATATAGAATCGCCTTATAATACGTACCGTATAAAAGGGTTGCCTAAAGGGGCTATTGGTTGCCCTGGTAAAGCATCTATTCAAGCAGTCTTAAATCCATCTGAAACAAAAGCACTTTA
>JAGOTX010000038.1 GCA_018061565.1 Pseudomonadota bacterium | reverse complement strand
CCAACATATTGAAAAAGACCCCGCTTTAGCGCGCCGTTTTCAACCCGTTCAAGTGGATGAACCAACGGTTGAAGATACTATCTCTATCCTTCGAGGGCTTAAAGAAAAATATGAACTTCATCATGGGGTGCGCATTAGCGATGGGGCGATTGTTGCCTCCTGCACGTATTCAAACAGATATATAACAGATCGTTTTTTGCCTGATAAAGCCATCGATTTAATGGATGAAGCAGCCAGTCGTTTACGCATGATTGTTGATTCAAAGCCTGAAAATTTAGATGAATTAGAAAGACGCATTATTCAGCTTAAAATAGAAAAAGAAGCCTTAAAGAAGGAACATGACAGCGCCTCTAAAGAGCGCCTTTTAAAGTTAGAACGTGAACTTTCTGACTTAGAAGAAGATTTTTCTAAAATGAGTGCATCCTGGGCGAAGGATAAAACCCTGCATGACGATATTCGGCAAATTAAAAACAAAATTGAAAATTATAAAACAGAACTTGAAATTGCACAGCGCCGGGGAGATTTAACCCGTGCTGGTGAAATTCTTTATAGTCTGCTTCCAGGGTTAGAATTAAAGCTTAAAGAGTTAACTTCTAAACAAAGCGAATCAAGTGCTAAGGAAGAAGTAACAGCCGAAGATATTGCCCTTATCGTTGCCCGGTGGACAGGCATTCCTGTTGAAAAAATGCTCGCCTCTGAAAAGGAAAAAATCCTTCATATGGAAGACTTTTTAGGCAAGCGTGTTATTGGACAACTGGACGCTGTAAAGGCTGTATCCAATGCTGTAAGAAGGTCACGTGCGGGCCTATCTGATCAAAATAGGCCGATAGGATCATTCCTCTTTTTAGGGCCAACAGGTGTTGGGAAAACGGAACTTTGTAAAGCACTAGCCGAATTTTTATTTGACGATGAAACCCACATTGTAAGACTTGACATGTCTGAATATATGGAAAAACATTCCGTTGCACGGCTTATTGGGGCACCCCCTGGGTATGTTGGCTATGAACAAGGCGGCGCTTTAACAGAAGCCGTTCGCCGCAAACCCTATTCTGTTGTTTTGTTTGATGAAGTTGAAAAAGCACACTCTGACGTGTTTAACGTTCTTCTTCAAGTTCTTGACGACGGCCGTTTAACAGATTCACAGGGGCGAACAGTTGATTTTAAAAACACCCTTATTATTTTAACATCTAACCTTGGAGCTGACTATTTAAGTCAAGATGATGGGGAGATCATTAGCCCCAAAACGTATGACGCTGTTATTTCTGTTGTACGCCAACACTTTAGGCCAGAATTTTTAAATCGTTTGGATGAAATGGTCGTTTTCAATCGCCTTCAAAAAAAGGATATGGCATCAATCGTTAATATTCAGCTTAATATTTTACAAAAGCGCTTAAATGATCGCCATATAACCTTATTACTGAATAAAGATGCAGAAGATCTCTTAGCCGAAAAAGGGTTTGACCCACTTTATGGTGCAAGGCCTTTAAAAAGGGTCATTCAGCGAGACCTTCAAGACCCATTATCGATTGAGATACTTAATGGATCCATTAATGATGGACAAACTGTTCATGTCAAAAGAAATGGACCATATCTTGAGTTTAGTTCATAGCTTTGTTTTTTTAAGAAATGATGGAACAATACCAGCCACTAAGATTAAAAGTGTTATGAAAAGTGTTATGCTGCTATCCAGCTGAATGAAGGGGATAAATTCTTTTATAAAAATTTTTGACCCAATAAAAATTAATAGAGAAGCAAGAGAATATTTTAAATATTCAAAAGTTTCAACCATTTTTTGAAGCACAAAAAAGAGGGACCTTAACCCTAAAATAGCAAAAATATTACTTGTGTAAACAATATAGGGTTCCGTTGTAATTGAAAAAATAGCGGGAATACTATCCAATGCAAAAACCAAATCTGTTAGTTCAACAAGGACCAACGCTAAAAACAAAGGTGTTGAAGCATATTTTTTAATAAAGCTTTTATTCTGTGCAATTAAATTTTCGTCAACTTTAACAAAAAACTTTTCACCCTCAATTTTACTTGAAAAGGGTATAATTTTTGATAAAACTTTTAAAATAAAATTGTTCGAATAATCAACTTGTTTTTTCTTTTGGAAGAACAATTTAAAGCCTGTTAGAATTAAGAAAAGGCTAAACAAATAAAGTATCCACGAGAATTTTTCAATAATAATAACGCCCAAACCAATTAACACACCCCTTAAAATAATAGCGCCTAAAATACCCCAAAATAGAATTCGCTGTTGATAATCGGAAGGAATTGAAAAATGCTGGAAAATGATTGCTATTAAAAAGATGTTATCTAACGACAAACTTTTTTCAATTGCGTATCCTGTTAAATATAATTCTGCAGCTTCTTTTCCACTATCAAAATAAAGATAGACAGCAAAAACTAAGCTAATAAAAATATAAAAAAGACTGATATAAACATTTTTTCTAAAACTGATTTTGTGATTATTTTTATGGACAAATGTAAGGTCAAAATACAAAAGACCAAAAATAATAAGACCAAAAATAACCCAATGTAACATTTTAAACTCCATGTAAAAAATAAGGCTTAGATTGTTTTAAAAACAATGCCTCTTAGTAGATTCTAACATAATCTTTTTAAAAATGAATCAGTTTAAAAATTTTAAAATTTTAAAATCCGTTAGCGTATTTTTTATAAAATACCTTTAAAGGATTGGGCAACCACATACATTTCTGCGGATTCTTGACGGCTGGATTCTGGCTTAAAGTGGGTTACTTTCTTAAAGTATTTTTTAAGAATACTTAAAAGGTTGTTTTCTGTTCCACCACGCAAAACTTTTCCAACAAGGTGTCCGTTAATATTGAGGTGTTCAATACCAAAATGAACAACAACATCTAAAAGATTCATAATGCGATCATGATCAACAGATGGAATGCCACACGCAGATGCTGCCATATCGCTTAAAACAACATCTACTTTTTGGTCATCTAAGGCTGTTTTTAACTGATCTAAAATTAAAGGATCGGTTACATCCCCAATAATTTGAAGTGTTCCAGGTATGGGGTCAAATTCTTGAATATCAAGTGCTATGATGGTTGCTTTAGGCTTTAATGTTTGACATACTTGCGTCCACCCCCCAGGGGCAGCACCTAAGTCCACAATAACTTTTGCATTTTGAAAGAGGTTATATTTTTTAACAATTTCTTCTAATTTAAAGGCTGCTCTAGACCTTAATCCTTTTGATTTTGCAAGGTGCACATATGGATCATTAAGTTGACGAACAAGCCATTTTCTAGATGATTCTGTTCTTTTTTTACGATCGTTTAATTTTACCTTATCTTTTATAATTTTTTGTTTCATACAACTATTTTATCTAATCTCTATTGAGTGTTAAGGAACCTGTATTTTCCCAACGATCTCCATTGGCTAATAATTTATCTTTTGTATATAATAATTCAGAATGTGTATAAGTTGCAAACTCAAAAGAAGGGGTTTCAACAATGGCATCCACAGGGCAAGCTTCCTCGCAAAGGCCACAGTAAATGCATTTTGTCATATCAATATCATAACGGGTTGTGCGCCTTGATCCGTCCTCTTGTTCTTCCGCTTCAATAACAATGGCTTGTGCCGGGCAAACCGCTTCACATAATTTACAAGCAATACAGCGTTCTTCCCCATTCGGATAACGACGCAGAGCATGCTCGCCCCTAAAACGTTTTGAAATAGGCCCTTTTTCATTGGGGTATTGTATTGTAACTTTTTTTTTAAAAAAATATGTGAGTGTTTTTAAAAGACCTTTTGATATATCACGCAAGGAAAAGGTGCGTAAAAGATAAAGAATATACATAAAATGAAAACAATCTGACTATTGCCCTTATAAGCTATATGCTAATTCATTTTTAAAAAGAGATAAACTTATATTTACAATTTAAATATCTTGATCCTATTTTAAAAGCACGTTAAGGTTAGGTAATTTTAGGATGTACTTCATTTAAAGTGTTTAAGGTGTATGGATCTTTTATCTCAGTTTAAAATAAAAACGCTCATTCCTATAAGTGTTTTCGGTGTTGATATTTCATTTACAAATGCATCTTTTTTTATGATGTTAACGGTTGGATTCTTTTGTTTCTTTTGTCACATTGCATTAAAAGAAGGACGCATCATTCCAAAATCGTTGCAAGCTGTTGTTGAAGTTGGGTATCAATTTATTTCAAATACAATTTTATCCTCAGCGGGTAAAGATGGTTTGGTTTATATACCTTATATTTTAAGCATCTTTACATTTATTTTTTTATCCAGTGCGCTTGGCGTTATTCCTGGTTTTTTTACAACTACAAGTCAAATTATATTAACGGGGATGATCGCGCTTTTTGTATTTATTTCAATTACAGTCATTGGATTTGTTCGCCATAAAACACATTTTTTGAATCTATTTTTTCCACGGGATGTGCCCTGGTTTATTGCAATTCTGTTAGTCCCTGTTGAGATTATATCTTACTTTGCAAGGCCTTTTAGTCTTTCCATTCGTCTTTTTGCCAATATGATAGCAGGACACATTTTATTAAAAATGTTCGCGTCATTTGCAACGATTGCTTTTGGCATGCTTTTTTTACCGGTTGCATTTACATCTGTTATTGTAAATCTTGCTTTTACTTTTTTTGAAATTGGTGTAGCCTTTCTACAAGCGTATATTTTTACAGTTTTATCGTGTGTGTATCTTAAAGATGCACTTTATTTACATTAAAGAGGAGTAGTTTTTATGGACGTACAAGCAGCGCGTATGATTGGAGCAGGCCTTGCAATGATTGGTCTTTTAGGGGCAGGTCTTGGTCTTGGTAATATTTTTTCAACACTTGTTGCATCGATCGCAAGAAATCCTGAAACGAGTCAAGAACTTTTTGCCAAAGCTTTGATTGGTGCCGGTATGACAGAACTTGTTGCACTTTTAGCATTCGTTATTGGATTGTTTATTCTGTTTATTTAAAAGAAAAAATATGCCTCAATTTGATTCATCAACCTACATAAGTCAAATTTTTTGGTTTATTCTTATTTTTGGATTTTTAATATTTTATATTAAAAATAAGCTTATTCCAAAAGTTGAAAGTATTTTACAAAATCGCTATTTAAAAATTGAATCTGAAAAGAAAAAAATTGAGGATATTCTTAAAGAAATTGAGGGGATTGAGACCCAAAATCAACTTAAAGTTGAATCAGCGCTTAAAGATGTTGAAACGTTGATTCAAAAAACAAGAAAAGATATTGAAGCAGACAAACAAATTAAAATTCAACGTTTAAATTTGGAAATTCAAGCAAGAATGACAGAATTTGATAACCAGTTAAAATGGCAAATGCAAGAAGCACAAAACCAATATAAACAAGATTTAAAATCTTACATTGAAAAACTTCAGTCTAAGATTGTTCCACCTGTCTCTTAAAATTTAAGGATCAATAGTCAATGTTAGAAAATGCTTATTTTTATCTTGTGTTAAGCTTTGTTCTTTTTGTTTATATATATGTTCAAAAAATTCATCCCTTATTAAAAGAACAATTGGACATATACGGGCAAAAAATACAAAAATCACTTGATGAAACTTCTTTATTACAAAGTCATTTGCATGAAAAACTTTTAAACGCAAGAAAAGAATCTGAATCAATTGCCGATAAAGTTCGTTTAATTGTTGCAAATGGTCAAGACATGTCTGAAAAACTTAAAGAATCCTACAATCAAAGTATGGCTCAGCTAATGATTGAACGACAAGAGATGGCCAACAAAACAATGGAAAAAATTAAGAACAAAAGTGAGGGTACTTTTTATTTGTTAATTGCCAAAGAAATACAAGATCTGTTAATTGATTGGGCAAAAGAAAACAGCCAAAATCAAACATTTCAACATAATTCGTTTGTTCATTCTTTCAATCTACTCAGTGACAGTTTAAAAAATGACGCCTAATTTTGAATACGTTCATCCTGAACTTTTAAATAGCTTAAAAACTGTTCAAGTTTCAGATTTAGACACGAATGATTTAAAAAAATTAGCTAAAGAAATAAGATCAAAACTCCTTTTTGACCAAAAACTTAGTGGTTTTTTAGGCTCATGCCTTGGTATTGTCGAATTAACAATTGCCCTTCATAAAGTTTTTAACTTAAATAAAGACCACCTTTTTTTTGATATTGGGCACCAAACGTTGCCGCATCGTTATTTAGAGGAAGCCAAAGGCAGACCATATATCGATGATCATATAAAATCTTTTGTTCACAAGAAACCAGGCCAAGTATTGTCTGAAGCAACAGCGTCCGTTATTCATAGGGATTTATTTCAATATTCATATGAAATTGTAACGATTATTGGCGATCGTTCATTGTCCAGTGGGCAAGCGTTTGAAGCCTTAAATCACTTAGGTGCGATTGCTTCTAAAAAAATTATTATTATTAATGATAATTTAGACGAGAACAAAAACCTTGTTAATGGGCTTAGCCTTTATTTAAATCATTTACAGCCAAATCATCACCATTTTGAACAACATGCCCTTTTTGAAAGTCTTGGCTTTAATTATATTGGCCCTATTGATGGGCACAATTTTGACATTCTTTTAGAAACGCTTTCTTACATTAAAAATTATAAAGAACAAACGCCCATTATTTTACACGTAAAAACCAAAAAAGGGAAAGGCTATACCCCTGCAGAAATTGATAGTGACGGACTGAACGGCGCATTATCGTTTGATATTCAAAGTGGGCGCACACTTGTTAAAAAAGTCAAAACGTCAACGCATTATGCGGCAGAAATGCTCATTGAACTTGCTCATAAAGATCCTCATGTTGTTGTTGTAACGCTTCAAACACCCCATTTACAATTTCCCTTTTTAGCCTT
This sequence comes from Pseudomonadota bacterium, assembly GCA_018061565.1. Classification (GTDB taxonomy): domain Bacteria; phylum Pseudomonadota; class Alphaproteobacteria; order Paracaedibacterales; family UBA11393; genus JAGOTX01. The sequence goes on along the minus strand of JAGOTX010000038.1, from coordinate 3,964 downwards.
TCGGGATCTTTACCCAGATCGTTATTTTGAAGTAAGCGTTACAGAACGCCATGCAATTGCCTTTTCAAAAGCTCTGGCACTTAATGGATTAAAACCATACTTAATTTTAAACTCTGCTTTTATTAGTCAATTATCAGACGATTTAATGTACGATATTTCCCTTCAAAAACCGAATTTAAAAATCATTATTGACCATGCAGACATCCGCCATACTGGTAATCCCTTTGTGTTAAAAAAATATATAACAGGGCACCTTATTGATTTTAAGAATTTTTGCATTGATTTTCCCTATTTTGTTGAAGATATTGAAAAATCGATTGTAACGTCATTTAATGATATTAAAAATCCACATTTAATTTATTTACCCAAAACACATTCAACCTATGGTGATGATAAAATCGTTTTAAATGAAACAAAACCATTTAAACTGTTAAGAAAAGGGAATGAAAAATTTGCACTCTTTGCATACGGTGAAATAGTTGAATACGCCTTAAAACTGGCTGACCTTTTAAATGCAAATGGGTTTTCAACAACAGTATACCAGGTTACATCCTTAGAGCCTTTTGATTTTGATGGTTTTATAGAAATTGCAAAGCACATCCCTTATATTTTTAGCTTAGAAGAAGATGGATTAGGCTTTTTACAAAAGAAAATCTTTTCTATTTTAAACGATCAATCGATGATGAATACAAAACTTTTTTATAAAAGTTTATGGATAAAAAATAAAGATAAAGCCATCTTTAATCCGCTTCCATTTTTAAAAGAAATAAGAAATGCAATTCAAAACAAACCCTATGATGAAGATTTCATATCCGTTGCTTAAAAGGTTAAAATAAAATGCAAAAAGAATGCGCCACTTCTATTTTTAAACGTGTCCTTGAGATAGAAAAACAAGGATTGGATGATCTTATAAGTCATATCATCAATGATTCTAATATATCTGAAAGGTTTGAAAATGCCCTTCAAGCACTCTATAATACAAAAGGTAAAACCATTATAACGGGCATGGGGAAAAGTGGGCATATCGGCAAAAAAATAGCAGCAACACTTTCATCAACCGGTCAGCCTGCTTTTTTTGTTCACCCAAGTGAGGCCAGTCATGGAGATCTTGGTGTTATAACAAACGATGATACTGTTTTGTTGATTTCAAATTCAGGGGAAACAAAAGAATTATCCGATATTTTGCACTATTGTAAACGGCAAAACATTGTAACAATTGCAATTTCAGCTTCAGAAAAATCCACCCTAAATAAGCTTTCAACCTATTCTTTAACAATTCCAAATTCAAAAGAAGCATGCCCCATGCACCTTGCACCAACAACTTCCACAACAATTATGATGGCACTTGGTGATGCGATCGCCATTATTCTTTTAACATGGCGTGGGTTTACACATAAAAATTTTCATTCCTTTCATCCAGGTGGAAAACTGGGGTCTCAATTAAAATCTGTTAAAGATATGATGCACACAAAAAACCTACCCCTTGCATTCATTGATACAGATATGAAGGACTGTCTTTTAAAAATGACACAAGGTGGATTTGGCTGTGTTGGGATCACAGACATAAATGGGAATCTTCTTGGAATGATTACAGATGGCGATTTAAGGCGGCACATGAACAATGGCTTGCTAAGTCAACGCGCTGAAGAAGTTATGACAAAAAATCCAAAAGTTGCACTAGAAAATATGTTGATGCTGGATGCCTTAGATGAAATGCAACAATTTTCAATTACAGCCCTTTTTGTTGTTGAAGATCAAAAACCCATTGGGATTTTGCATATTCACGACTTTTTAAGAAATGGTATTATTTAAAAAAAGGGTCAATTATTATGTCTGATATTGTTGTAATAGGTGCTGGTGCGTATGGCACAGCGCTTGCTGTTCATTGGTCAAAAAATAATAAAGCAGTGACACTTGTTACAAAAACAAAAGAACAGGCCGATCTTCTTTTAACAGAGCAGGAAAATAAAAAGTACCTTAAAGGTATTTCCCTTCATGGCGTTTCTATTACAAATGAACTCTCTATCATAAAGCAAGCAAAGATTGTTGTCTTAGCCATTCCATCCCAAGAATATGTCGGTTTTCTACCTCTTATTCAATCATATGTTGAAAAAGGTTGCCTTGTTGTTATTGCTTCTAAAGGCATAGATGTTGCCTCAACACGTTTTTTAAGCGATATTGTAAAAGAGCACCTTAGCAATTCTATTGCTGTTTGGTCTGGCCCTCAATTTGCATTTGAAGTGGCTTCATTATTACCATCTGCGGTTACATTAGCTTGCCAAAACCATAATGCTTTAAGTGCGTTAATTGACAACCTTTCAACACCAATTTTAAGAATTTATCCAACGACAGATGTTTTATCTGTCGAACTTTCTGGCGCTTTAAAAAACGTTATAGCCATTGCTTGTGGTATTGCTAGGGGTAAAAATCTTGGTGAAAATGCCATTGCTGCTTTAATGACGCGTGGCCTTTCAGAAATTTGTCGACTCGGCCTTAAAATGGGGGGGTGCCTTGAAACTTTTTTAGGCCTTTCTGGTATGGGGGATCTAGTTTTAACGTGTTCAAGTTTAACGTCACGTAACACCCAGTTTGGAATGCAGCTTGCTCAATCTTCAGATATTAACTCTTTAATTTTAAACCCCCATTTATTGGCAGAAGGCATATTTTCTGTTAAGGCTGCCTATCATCTTTCAAAAAAATATAATGTTTATATGCCCATTACAACAGCAATTTATCATTTACTCTATGAACAAATCCCATTAGAACGTGTTATACTTGATTTACTCTCAACAAAAACACACCCAGAAAGTGAATAGAAAGAGGCTTATTTTGATGTATCCATTTTATAAAATGCAAGGACTTGGCAATGACTTTGCCATTTTTTTAAATAACCCTGATTTTAAAGATCCATTATTTGACTTTAAATCATTTACAACGTTTGTTGCAGATCGCCGTTTTGGAATTGGGTGTGATCAGATTATTTTTGTTGATCAAGAAACGCATTTTATTCGTTTTTTTAATGCAGATGGTTCAGAAGCTGAATCTTGTGGTAATGGTACACGGTGCGCCGCTGACCTTCTTTTAAAATTAGAACATAAAGAAGAAGTGACTTTAGATTCTAAAGGCGGAACATTGGTTTGTAAAAGAGTGAATAACCTTATTTCTGTCATCCTTAAAAAACCAATCATCAAAGGGGATATTCCCCTTTTTCCAGAAGATGTCTTTTTAAAATCGGGCGTTTTTGTCGATGTTGGCAATCCCCATCTTGTTTTACTGGACCCTTTGGACGATTTTTTAAATTTTGGCCCTGAGCTTGAAAATCATCCCTATTTTCCCAATAGAACTAATGTTGGTTTTGCAAATGTTAAAGACGCTAATACGATTGATCTTAAAGTCTGGGAAAGAGGTTCTGGCCTTACAAAGGCTTGTGGTAGCGGTGCATGTGCCGCAGCAATTGCTGCGTATGAAAAAGGTTTTTGTGAAAGTACCATTTTAGTTCAGCAATCTGGGGGCAACTTAGTCATTGAAATTGGCGAAGACACCATTACAAAAATTGGCCCTAGCGAATTGATATTTGAAGGCAAATTAATGAAAACCTTAGATGTATAGCTAGCCCAATATAAAATGATTAAAATTGATTTTTTTTAAATCTTGTTTTTCTTAACTTTTTGTTAAGGTTTCATGTGTTACTCTAATAATAGAACGATGAGACTTTAAGTGAAATTAAAGTCGACAAAATTCCGTTCTAGGGGGCCGCAATAGGCGGGGAGGAATTAATCGCGATTCCTTGGCCATAGTCATACCAGAGAATATTAAGACTCTGGAACAATGCCCTTCGAACCTACTTTGAGTAGAAACAAACCTTGTATACAGGTGAGAGTCTACTTGATTTGCCAAATGGCTTCAACCCATTTGGTTGGCACCGCTGTCTCTTTTTTAAAAAAAGATGAACATGTGTCCGGGT
>JAGOTX010000123.1 GCA_018061565.1 Pseudomonadota bacterium | reverse complement strand
GGATATTAGGGGCTTTACGTATTTTTTTAAATCGCGCTACACTAATTCATATTAAAATTTTAAAGTTAGGAGTCTTTTATGAAATTTTCTAAAAAACTTATATGTTTATCATGCGTTATTCTGCCGTCAATCTCATTTGGGTTTGATTTTATTGGCTCAAAAAAACCCTTTACAGGCGTTTTTTTACTTGGGCGACTAGGCGGCGCCATGCTCAGTGGCGATTATCAATATGCAGGAACAACATCTGGAAAACTTTCTGTCAGCGGTTATGGTGCAAGTTTTGGCGGCGGCGCTGGATATATGATGCTAACGGATTCAAAAGCTTGGTTTGCAGGTGAAGTTTATTATGATATGAAGACAGCAAATCCAGCAGCGAATGATGCAACCTTTGGTAAGGTCACTGTAAAGTCTAAAAGCGTGATGGGTGGATCTGTTTTAATTGGTGGTGCTGCAAATCCGCGTTTTGTTATGTATGCAAGAGCTGGCTATGAAATCCATACATTTAATTTTGGATATACCCCCCCCCCTGGTGCTAATAACCGACCTGTAACATATAAATTTAATATGCCCGTTGCAGGGGCTGGTGGTATCTTTAAACTATCAGACCATTTTTTATTAGGTGGTGATTTAACACATAGTTTAGCAACAAAAGATATGACGCCGGATTCAGCAAATCCGCAAGACATTTTTAAACCTTCTGAAACACGTATATTTGGATCCATTAGAGTTGTTTTTTAAAAAGTTGCCTTTTGTTCAAAAAAACAATAAAATAAAGACGTTAAAAACCCTTAAGGAGATTGTTTGTGATTAACAATAAATTACTTGTTGCATTGATAGCAGCTACAGCATTTTTAAATACAGGATGTGCCCCCAAAGTTGGTGGTTCAGATTATAATATGGCCAATGTTGGTGAAGTTTCTGAAACATTTGAAGGCATTATTGTTTCAAAACGCGTTGTTAACATTAGCGGTAATCAAACAGGCGTTGGTGCCATGGGGGGCGCTGCTCTTGGTGGCCTTGCTGGAAGCAATATAGGTGGTGGCGTTAGAGGTCATGCTGCTGGAGCAATTGGTGGAGCCCTTGTTGGTGGTTTAATTGGTCATGCCGCTGAACAAGGAGTATCAGGGCAAGAAGGTTTTGAATATTCTGTTAAAATCTTAAAAACAGGTGAAATTATTACCCTTGCACAAGGTGCTGAACCAAATCTTGCACAAGGTCAACCTTGCTATGTTGTAAGAAGTAATCGTGGTCATAGCCGTGTTATCCCAAGATAATATTTAAGAAGAGATGATTCTTAAAACGCCACATAATTGTGGCGTTTTTTTTAACAAACATTAGGATTTTAAGTGATGTCTATTATACAAACAGATGTTGTTATTGTGGGTGCAGGGCCCGTTGGGCTTTTTGCAATTTTTCAATGTGGTATGGTTGGTCTTCAAACACACGTGTTTGAAGGGCTCTCCCACGTTGGTGGGCAATGTTCTGCCCTTTATCCAGAGAAACCAATTTTCGATATTCCAGCACATCCACGTATTTTAGGGCAAGAACTTGCCGATAAACTTTTTGAACAAGCAATGCCTTTTAATCCTACTTTTCATTTTGAAAACAAACTTGTTGAAGTTTTGCCTATTCGTGATGAAGATGGTTATATATGGCATGTTAAAAGTAATCAAGGTATTGAAATAAAAACAAAAGCCATCATCATTGCTGCAGGCGTTGGTGCATTTGGGCCCAATCGTCCACCGATGCCAAATCTTGATGCTTTTGAAAAAACATCTGTTCACTATTTTATTCCCAATAAAAGCATTTATGAAAACAAAAACATTGTCATTGCAGGTGGTGGGGATTCTGCTGTTGATTGGGCACTAACGCTTTCATCGATTGCAAAAAAAGTAACAGTTGTTCACAGACGTGATCAATTTAGAGCAGCACCACACAGTGAAGAACAACTTAAAAACCTTGTCAAGCAAGGTGTTGTTGATTTATGTGTTCCTTATCAACTTTTTGATCTTAAGGGCGAAAGTTCAACATTAACACATGTTGTTATTCAAAATTTTAATGATCAAAGCTTTCATGAAATTAAAGCCGATTATTTGCTTCCCTTCTTTGGACTTTCTACAAATTTAGGTCCTATTGCAGAATGGGGACTTGGCATTTCAAAAAATAGTATTGAAGTTGAAAATGGAACAGCCAAAACAAATAGAGAAGGCATTTATGCAATTGGTGACGTTGCAACATACCCTCATAAATTAAAATTAATTCTGACAGGTTTTTCTGAAGCAGCTTTTGCAGCCCATGCTATATATAAACAAATCTATCCCAATAATCCTTTGCATTTTGAACATTCAACAACAAAAGGCGTTCATTTAAAATAATTTTATATGCCTTCTTTTTTAGGTAAAGAATAAGCCAAAGTAAAAAAATTCATATAAAAACCAAAAATCATACGGAGTGGATCAAATAAAGGATCAAGAACACTAAAAATACTTATTATTAGTGAAGAAGGCACACCAAGAGGCTGCAAGATCATTGACAAGATATTGATGTTAATAATGCCAGATGACACAGCCGCAAAAGATCCAAATACAATCAAGAACGGCAGCATGATATATTCACTTAAAGAAAGAGGCATTGAAAAAACATGAACCGCAAATATTGAAAGCGCAGAAAAATAGAAAATATATGAAAAGCGTATTGTTGTAAGTGTTACGGGCACAAAAAGTTGTATTTTATTGCTTTCAAATCCAAATTTTTCTTGAAGTGTTTCCATGTAGATTGGCATTGTTCCAATTGTACTGCTTGTACTAACCGCAATAAACAGTGTTTGTTTTATTTTGTTGAGAACGTCAAAATATTTCATTTTTATTTTTCTTGCTAAAATAAAGTTTAAAGCCAAAATGATGAATATTTGTAAAAATATAATGAAAAATATAAAATTCATAAAAATTTCTACA
>JAGOTX010000122.1 GCA_018061565.1 Pseudomonadota bacterium | reverse complement strand
CAGGATCACTGACTGGAAATCCAAATAACACAGATTCTTTTGCTATTTTTGGCGTTAAAGATATTCTTATTAAATTTAATATGCAAAATGTTCGTTCATATGTTACATCTAAAACATTAGAAGCGGAAGTTAGAAAGATTCTTTAATTTTTTTCGAATTATTATTAAAAAATCTTTCCTATTTACATAAGTTATAAAAAAGTTTTTCTTATAAAAAGATTGTTTTTAAAAAGTTTGTATGGTATGATCACAGTGTTATTTAATCAATTGGGGTGTATTTAATATGGCTAACCATAAATCCGCAAAGAAATGTATTCGTCAAACAGTTCGCAGAACAGAAGTTAACCGCCAAAGAGTTAGCCGTGTTCGTACTTTTGTTAAAAAAGCAGAATGTGATCTTGGCATGCATCAAGCAGCGTCTACTGCAACACAAGAAACAGCAATGGTGAGCATTGTTGCTGCAGAACGTGAATTAATGCGTGCTGCTAGAAAAGGCGTTGTTCACAAAAAAGCTGCTTCCCGTAAAATTTCGCGTCTTGTTAAGCGCGCAAAAGCAATGGGCGCTTCTGCATAATATACATGCATTTTTTATATAAAAGCCTCTTTCTTTAAAAGTAAAGAGGTTTTTTTATGTCTAAATTTTGGAGGACTGATGACTAATTTTTTGGTTTATGAGTTTAATAGCCTGCCTTCAACACATACTTTTTCAAAAGAAAATATAAAACTCTATTCTGGTGATACGTTAATTATTGCCAAACAACAAACATCTGGCATAGGGCGGCGTGGTGGAGAATGGATCTCTCCGTTGGGTAATTTCTATGGTAGTTTCATTTTAAAATCTGCTGACTTTATAGATGAAAAAAACCTTTCACACTTATCATTTATTGTTGCTGTTGGCGTTGCCATTTATTTTAAATCATTCGATTTTAATGATTTTTCTTTTAAATGGCCCAACGATATTTTTAATATTGAAATGACCCATAAAATTGGCGGCATTTTAATAGAAAAAATTGATTCTTCCTATATTTTGAGCATTGGCATCAATTTGGTTTCTGTTCCAAGTGAGAGTTTATCTTCTGCCTCCTATTCATTTTTATCACTCTCAGACCTTAATGCAGATACTTTACTTGAAAATTGGTCTAATCAAAATCTTTTTCAAAATATTCTAAATTTATTAGATTCTTATAAAGAACAAGGATTTGAAGACATTCAAAAAAGATGGATGCAAAAGTGTGGGCATATAAATCAATTCATTACTCTATCGAATGGTTTATCCGGTGTGTTTAAAGGAATTGATCACACCGGTGCCCCTATTTTTTAAAAATTATTCAACGGCTTTAAAAATTAAGCTGGCATTTGTTCCACCAAACCCAAAGGAATTAGACATGACTGTTTTTAGGGTTTTATCACGCGCTGTGTAGGGAACAAAGTCAAGGTCAAAGCCGTCGTCTGGATTATCAAGATTAAGGGTTGGTGGTAAAACACCTTCCTTTAGCGCTAATACAGCAAAGATAGCTTCAATACCGCCTGCAGCGCCTAAGAGGTGTCCTGTTGCAGATTTTGTTGAGGATATTGCAAGCTTTTTGGCGTGATCCTCAAAGCATGTTTTAATAGCTGAAACTTCTGCCTTATCACCAAGGGGGGTTGATGTTCCATGGGCATTAATGTAATCAATATCTTCAGGTCTAAGCTTTGCATTTTTTAAAGCATTTTTCATAGCGCGCATTGCTCCATTTCCATCTTCAGGAGGGGCTGTATAGTGGTGCGCATCACTGGATAAACCGTAGCCAACAACTTCAGCATAAATGTTAGCACCGCGGGCCTTTGCATGACTTAGTTCTTCAAGAACAAGCACACCAGAACCTTCGCCCATAATAAAACCGTCGCGATCTTTATCCCAAGGTCTTGATGCTTTTTCTGGTGATTCATTAAAATTAGTTGAGAGCGCTTTACAGGCAGAAAAACCAGCAACACCAAGCCGATTGAGGGATGCTTCAGCACCTCCTGCAATCATGATATCTGCGTCATCCATCATAATAAGACGCATCGCATCACCAATTGCGTGTGTACCCGTTGCACATGCTGTAACGCAGGCATGATTGGGGCCTTTAAATCCATATTTTAAAGATGCAAACCCAGATGCTAGATTGATGAGTGATGAAACAATAAAATATGGACTCACACGGCGTGGCCCTTTTTCATGAAGAGTAATGCTCGTTTCATATATTTGTGAAAGCCCGCCAATACCAGAGCCAACCATAACTCCTACACGTTCTTTTGATTCATCGTTTAATGTTAAAAGGCCTGCATCTTTTACGGCGTGGTGAACAGCTGCAAGCCCAAAAACCATAAAAGGATCCATTAATTTTTGCTCACGTGGGGGAACATAAAAATTAGGATTAAATAAGGGGGATTCATCTGTTACAGAATCATCAATTAATGTCGGGACTTGTCCGCCAATTTGGCAGCTAAGGTCATTAATTTCAAACCCTTGAAGCCTTGAAATTCCAGACTCCCCATTTATGATTTTTTGCCAACTATGCTTAACACCGTTTGCCATCGGCGTAACGCATCCAAGGCCTGTAACAACAACACGTCTCAAGATATAATCCTTTTAAAACTTAAAATCATTCAATGATATATTACCTTTGTTGAGATTTAAAAACAAGTTTTTGTAAAGTGAGTATAAAAGGCTCGCAATTTTTGATATTATGCAGCTCTTTTATAAATTTGCGCCTCAACTTATTGCTACAAGGCACAACAACGCTTAAAAAATAAAAAGCGAAAGTTAAAGAGAAATAAGATAAAAAGCATTCTGGATAAAATCCGTTTCTATTTGTCAAGGAACTTTTGATGCCGAAGGAATGAGTGAATTTCTCTAGGATCTTTTTACTGAATGCTAAAACCATTAAGGCACTTTTGATAACTGTGGTGCACAAATAGTAATTTTTCAAAAATGATGTTAACCTGTTTTTCTTATAGATATCAATTATTATGCATGCCTTATAAATTCAAAGATTCTGTTCGTGACAAATTTGAAAAGAAGAAT
>JAGOTX010000121.1 GCA_018061565.1 Pseudomonadota bacterium | reverse complement strand
CTATGATTGGGATCGTGAAATTACATCTTGCTTGCCTGATTACTATGGGCATGAACAAAAAATCTTTATTGATTTATATAAAAAAGGCATTGCCTATAAGAAAGAATCTTGGGTTAATTTTGACCCCGTAGAACAAACTGTTTTGGCCAATGAACAAGTCGTTGATGGCAGGGGGTGGCGTTCTGGTGCGTTGGTTGAGCGCAAGAAACTTAATCAATGGTCTTTAAAAATAACAGACTATGCAAAAGAGCTTTTAGAATCTTTAAAAGATCTTAAAGGGTGGCCTGAAAAAGTTCTTAAAATGCAGGAAAATTGGATTGGTGAATCGAAAGGGGCACATGTTCAATTTGAGATTGAAAGTGGCGGAACAATTGAAGTTTTTACAACGCGTCCAGATACGTTGTTTGGGGCGTCCTTTATTGCAATTTCAGCGCATCACCCTATTTTAGAGACAATCACTTTAAAGGATGACGTTAAGACTTTTATAAAAGAATGTGACCAAGGTTCTACAACTGAAGAAGCACTGTCAACCATGGAAAAAAAAGGTGTCAATACTGGGATTGTTGCCATTCACCCTTTTGATGAAACTATAAAAATCCCCGTCTTTATTGCCAATTTTGTTCTTTCAGATTATGGAACAGGCGCTTTATTTGGTTGCCCAGCCCATGATGAACGGGATTTTGAACTGGCTACAAAATATAATCTACCCATTAAACAAGTTGTTGAGACGGATGAAAATCTTCCTTATGGGGGGGGGGGTGTTATGATTAATTCCTTCTTTTTAAATGGTTTAACAACAGAGGAAGCAAAGCAAAAGGCATGCGATAAGTTGGAAGAGCTTAAAAAAGGGAAGGCCCAAACAACGTATAGATTAAGGGATTGGTTAATTTCACGTCAGCGGTATTGGGGATGCCCTATTCCCTTTGTGTATTGTGATACATGTGGCATGTTACCGGTCAATGAAAGTGACTTACCAGTTAGTCTGCCGGATGATGTAACATTTGATAAACCTGGTAACCCTTTAGACCATCACCCAACGTGGAAAAACACCACATGTCCTAAGTGTCAAGGTAAAGCAACACGTGAAACGGATACGTTTGATACCTTTTTTGAATCGTCCTGGTATTTTTTAAGATATTGTACACCCAATGCAACGAACCCATTTGATAGGGACGTTGTTAACACGTGGGCGCCTGTGGATTGGTATATAGGTGGTATTGAACATGCTGTTCTTCACCTTCTTTACGCGCGATTTTTTATCAAAGCGTTAAGAGATGTTGGCTACCTAAATTTTAATGAACCCTTTTTAAACCTTTTAACGCAAGGAATGGTTTGCCATGAAACGTATAAAAGTAGCGATGGCAGATGGCTATATCCTGATGAAGTTGAAAAGACTAAGCAATGTTATATTGAAAAGGCGACCAATGGATCTGTTGATGTTGGGCCATCGATCAAAATGAGTAAATCTAAACGCAATACGGTTGACCCCCTTCATATATTGGATATTTATGGAGCAGATGTCGCACGACTTTTTGTTCTGTCGGACACGCCACCTGATAAAGATTTTGATTGGAATGAAGAAGGCTTAGAAGGTTGTTGGCGCTACGCAAATAAACTTTGGCGCATATTAGAACAATTTAATGATTTAACATCTGATGTTTTACCGTCAGATTTGGATATAAAAATCATAAAGAAAAAGCATCAGTTCCTTAAAAAAATTAATGAGGCGTACCAAAATAATAGCTTTAATAAAATGATTGCGTTTCACCGCGAATTTGTAAGGGATATTGAAGAATCATTAAACACCGTTTCAAAGCAAACATTAAAAGAGTGTTTGAACATGATATACCGTGTTATTGAACCTGTGATGCCCCACCTTGCCAATGAAGCTTTAAGTCTTTTAAAGGTTGAAAACAATGCTTGGCCAATTTTAGATGAAAAGCTTTCCCTTAATGATGAAGTGACAATTGCAATTCAAGTGAATGGTAAATTACGAGGAACGTATGTGGCAGCATTCAATATGGACCAAGATCTTTTAAAAGCAGAAGCATTTAAAAGTGTGCAAAATTATTTGGAAGGTCAAACTCTTAAAAAATGTATTGTTGTTGCCAATAAAATTGTAAACTTTGTTATTTAGGCATTACATTTAATTGAGATCTAAAATAGGCACCACCTTTAAACCTTTTCTTTTTGATGATTTTACTAAAGCATGCTACCATCAGCACAAAACCAATAACCCATTAGCAATTAAATGAGTCAAAAAAAAGACGATCTAAAACACACGCCCATGATGCAGCAATACTTTGATATTAAGCAAGAGCATCCAGATTGTATGTTGTTTTATCGCATGGGGGATTTTTATGAACTTTTTTTTGATGATGCCATTAAAGCTTCCCAGATTTTAGATATTACGCTCACCAAAAGGGGCCAAAATAAGGGTGAAGACATTCCCATGTGTGGTGTGCCAGTCCACGCCTATGATGCCTACCTTTTAAAACTTATTGCAAGTGGTGTTCGTGTTGCTGTTTGTGAGCAACTAGAAAGCCCGGAGGACGCCAAAAAAAGGGGTAACAAAGGCCCTTTAACGCGCGGCGTTGTGCGGATTATTACACCCGGTACCATTACGGAAGAATCGTTATTAGATAACAAACGTAATAATTTCTTACTCAGTTTATCTGAAACGGTTATCAGCCTTTCAGATGCTCAAAAAGGTTCTATTGCCGCTGCTTTTTTTGATGTTTCAACACAGGAATTTTATGTAGAATATGTAAACGAAGAAGACCTTTTGTCCTTTTTAGAGCGCATTCAGCCGGTTGAAATTTTATTACCAGATAGTTTGTTAGAAGGCCAAAAAAACCGTTTTTTAATAGAACATTTTAGATCCAAAATTAATCCGTTTCCAAAGGCTCGCTATAACTTAGAAACTCATAAAAAAACCCTTTTAAAACAGTATGGCGTTTTGCATTTAGATGCCTTTAATTTAAACATCCAAGGGACCATTTCCTGTGGGATGCTGGTTGATTACTTAAAGCTTACTCAAAAAGACGCTATAACC
>JAGOTX010000037.1 GCA_018061565.1 Pseudomonadota bacterium | reverse complement strand
ACAATTGTTCCTTTAAAACTAGGGAAGAAGCAACGCTTTACATATTTGAATATATTGAAGTTTTTTATAATCAGGTGAGGCTGCATAGCGCACTTGGATATAAATCACCTGATCAATTTGAAAGGGCTGCGTAATTCTCAAAATTATGTGTCCTAATTATCGGGGTCGACCCAGTGATTGTTTGGGGTTTAGCGGTCACAAGCATATGAAAAGTGAAAAGATTGTTGCCTTTTGTGATCGCAATTGTAATGTGTTATCACCGATGGTGAGATCTCCTGGAAACAGCCATGAAAGTCCACTTTTTATAAGGGCTTTTGACTTTTTAAAAAGCACGATGAAGCGAATTGGATCAACGGTTTCAAGGTGTATAATGAGCCTTGATTCAGCTTATGATAGTTTCAAAAATAGAAAGGCAATTTTCAATGCAGGAATGGTTCCCAACATCAAAGAAAACAAACGAAATAGAACAAAAAATAAACGCGGTACAAAACGAATGTTTGATGAAAAAATTTATGAAGAACGCTTTAGAACGATCGAACGTGTTTTTGCGTGGGAAGACAAATTTAAAAGACTTCTTGTTCGATTTGAACGCAAAAGTGCAAATCATTTTGCTTTAAAATTAATGGCTTATACGATGATCAATTTGCGGCATTTTTGCAGACAATAGCATCGCAAAAAATCAAATTCATATTGTTTATAAGGGATCAAAGTATCCATAATTTGAAAAATAAGCAAAAAATGCTGCGATAAACTTCATAAAAATTTTATACCATCGAACTTTTTAAAAACAGTCCATTTTTTATCAGAAAAATCACTTTTCTAAAATTGACAATATGCAACCAGTTGTACCATAAAAAATGTTTTTCCTCAAAGTTTGTTGGACGATTTGTAACGACAAAGAGATCTATATCACTATATTTTTGAAGTCCATTTATAACAGCTGATCCAAAAAGATAAACTCCAATAAGATTATCTTTTAAAATAATTTTTAATAAATTAAGGGTCTCGTCGATTGATGTTAAAATCATTTATGCTCATCATTTTTTATAAAATAGAAAAAATTAATGGTAGCGGGAGAGGGACTTGAACCCCCGACACGCGGATTATGATTCCGCTGCTCTAACCAACTGAGCTACCCCGCCGTGCTTTTAAGAGGGTCAAAATGGTGGGCCCAGAAGGATTCGAACCTTCGACCCCCTGATTAAAAGTCAGATGCTCTACCGACTGAGCTATAGGCCCACAAAAATACCACCTACGGTGGTGCCCGCTGCCAGAGTCGAACTGGCACGCCTGGTAAGGCGACAGATTTTAAGTCTGTTGTGTCTACCAATTCCACCAAGCAGGCTTGAATCTCATTTTATTTCTTATTTTAAAAAAAGTCAATAAAATATTTTATTGTTTTCTTCATATTTTAAAACTAAAACATCACCTTAAAATGTTGAAAACGACTTGTTATACCAAATCCAAAATTAAATTATAGAAGGTATGATGAGCGATGTGTATTAAAAATACATGATACGCAAAAATAACGATCTAGAATTTAATTTGGGACTTGGTATTAGATTTATTTTGGCAATAATAGATAATAAGCTCCCCTTGCATTCATAACACCAGCGCATTCTTTGGCAGAAATACCATATCCCCAAAAATAATCACCACGTATCGGGCCTTTAATAGCGCCTCCTGTATCCTGTGCGACCATAAGATGCTTAATATTTTTTAAATTCTCATCAAACAAATCAACCCAAAGTGGCGTTCCATATGAAATATGACTTGAATCAATAGCAATGGATCTTTTACATGTTAAAGGAACCCCATGTGCGCCCTTTGGCCCTTCATGATCTTTAAAATTTTTGGCTTCCTTAAAAAACACATAAGATTCATTAGTTGACATTACATCTTCAGCTTTATCTTTGTTTTCTTTTAACCATTTAACAATTGTTTGCATAGAAATCGTATCTTTACCCCTTACAAGATATCCCTTATCAATCAAAACTTTACCAATGGCTGTGTAAGGCTTTTTGTTACCACTATCATAGGCTAATCTTAAAATTTCCCCATTCTCAAGTTGTACGCGTCCTGATCCTTGAATTTGAAAAAAGAATGCATCAATAGAATCATCTACAAAAACAATTTCTAGGCCTTTATTATTAAGAGCACCCGCTACAATTTCAGCCCTTGAAAGATAAGCTAGTGCTCCATTGGGCTTTCTATAAAGGGGGGTTTGAAATTTTCCATGCTGTTTGAACGACCCTCTAAGCAGTGGTTCAAAATACCCTGTAAAAACACCTTGATCTTCTCCATGATTTGTATAAGCTTTATACGGTTTTAAATATTTTTGAATAACGGATCTCAGTTCAGAAGAACTTAAATTATTATGATTTAAAATACACTTACAAAAAGGCCCCCAATCTTTAAAAGATCCTTTTTCTTGCCCTTTTAAATATGTTTTATTTGGGTATTTTAAAAAAATTGCACAACTTTTTTGTAAAGCGGGAAGGACATCCTTCAATGAATCATTTTTAAAATTTGAAAGTTCTTCAAAGGATACTTCTTGCAATTCTAATTTCTTTTCAGTTGGTGAACACCCAAAAAGGAAAAGGGAAAATGGCGCCCAAAAATAACTTAACCGACACTTTTTATACATAAGATCACTCTACTTTCTTTAAAGCTACACGCAAAATTAAGAAGTTTAATATTTTTAAAAACTATGATTAAGTCTTTTTTCAGCTTGATCATGGGCTGTTAAGGCATCCACAATTTCATCCAACCCCTCACCTTCCATTATTTGATCAATTTTATAAAGCGTTAAGTTAATTCTGTGATCTGATACACGTCCTTGTGGAAAGTTATAGGTTCGAATACGTTCAGATCTGTCCCCACTTCCAACTTGAGTTTTTCTGTCTTCTGAACGCACTTTATCTTGTCGTTCTTTTTCGGCCTCATAAATTCTTGACCTTAAAACTTTCATGGCTTTAGCTTTATTTTTATGCTGGGACCGTTCTTCTTGGCATGCAACAACAACACCTGTTGGCATGTGGGTAATTCTAACAGCACTGTCTGTTGTGTTAACATGCTGTCCGCCTGCTCCTGAAGCTCTATAAACATCAATTTGAAGGTCTTTTTCTTCAATCTGAATATCAACTTCTTCAGCTTCCGCTAAAACGGCAACTGTTGCAGCACTTGTGTGAATTCGACCACTTGCTTCTGTTTCTGGAACACGCTGAACCCGGTGCACGCCCGATTCGAATTTAAGCCTTGCAAAAACCCCTTTTCCTGCAATAGATGCTGACGCTTCCTTAATACCGCCAATGCCCGTTTCATTTAAACTTAAAACTTCAAAAGTCCATCCCTTAAGAGTCGCATAACGTTGATAAAGCCTAAAAAGATTTGCAGCAAATAATCCTGCTTCTTCACCACCTGTCCCTGCTCTGACTTCTAAAATAGCGTTTTTTTCATCATCTTTATCTTTTGGCAAAAGCAAAATCATGATTTTTTCTTCTAAATTTGGAATTTCATCCTTTAACGCCAAATATTCAGTTTCTGCCATTTCTTTTAATTCTGAATCAAGGGATGAATCGCTTAACATTAATTTTGCTTCATCACATTCCTTTTGTTTTAACTTTAAAATTTCAACTGTTTCTGCAATTTCTGTTAAGTCAGAATATTCTTTTGAAAGTTTAATAAAATCTTGAGGGTCTGCCATCGTATGATTGGATAATAATTCTCTCAATTCATAAAAACGATTCAAAATTTTATCAAGTTTTTGTTGTAGTGACATCTTTTAGATTAAATCCTTTCACACATTTCATTATTTTATCTATACATTTAATATTTTGAATTTTTAGAATATATAGAGAACAAATTATACCAATAAATAAGAAAATATAAAGCCATAAAATAGATAATAAACCTGTTTGTATCGATTCAATAAGCCCCAAAAATATAATATATGTAGCGACACAAATAACACTGCCAATAATAACTTTTATATGGCGTCTTCTTCTTTGGATGTCCCCATAAAGAATAGTCGCAGTAATAATAACGCCAAATAAAAAATTTAACCAAGGCATGAGTATTCTTTTATGCGCTTCTGCTTGAACACGTTTTTTTAAAGTTAAATCATCCTTTACAAAATTTGCTTTTAACAGTTCTAATGTTGATCGTTCATAGGGGCGAATTTGACGTTCTTTGTTTTGTTTAACAAGATCCGTTAAATCATACGTAAAGCTTTCAAAATATGCAGATGAAATTTTTTGAGTTCTGTTATCTATTTCTTGACGGTGGCCTTCGCTTAAAATAAGTTTTAACCGTCCTTCATTTTTTTTTAGATATCCTGTACTAGCCATTAAAACAAAACCATTAGAATCAACTTTGGGATCTACGCTTACAAAAAGCCCTTTCATACTACCTTTTTTTGAAACTTCTTTAACATAGATAATGGCTTGATTAAGCCGATTAAATGCCCCCGGGTGAATAACAGAATTTGTCATATCTGTTTGAATAAAATGACGATACGAATTAAATCTCTGAAGTGCAAAAGGTGTTAAACAAGTGCTTACAAAAGTAGAAAAACATGTTGCGAAAAGACAAAGCATTAAAAAAGGGCGCGCTACTTGAAAATTACTAAATCCAGAAGATCTTAAAATTGTAACTTCATGCGTTGCAATAAGATGTTGAAAAAAATGCATACCAGAAATTAATAAACAAATCGGCAATGCAACTGATAACAATTCAGGAATTAAAAACAAAACTAAGGATATATAAGAAAAAAATCCAGAATCATTATTAACAATAATTTCTAAATACCGCATAGATTGGGCAAGCCAAACAATTGTTATAACAATAGAACTCAAGCTTAAAAGACTTTTAAATGAAATCTTAAATAAATATTTATCAATAAGAGTTAAACCTGGCATTTCACGCTCAGTTTTTCAGCCTTTCTACCAAAATACAATTGTCATTTGCAAAAATAAGTACTATCTTAACATATTATAAACTCTTTTAAAGATAAAAAGTAGATTTTCATGAACATTAAACATTTTTTTGTTTTAAGCCTTACACTTTCAATTTTTCCCTTAAACTGTTCAGAATATGTTGCACAAATTGGTGTCATTGTGGATAAAAAAGCAATTACGGCACGCGATGTAGAATCCCGTATTGCGCTTATTTTAAGTATGACACGTCAAGAAAACACAAAAGAAAATAGAGAAAAAATTCGACCTAAAGCGCTTGAAATGCTGATTCGTGAACAATTACAAATTAAAGAAGTTGCACAAAAACTTAAAAAAGAAGGGCGTATTTCTGATCAAGAAATAGATGAACAAATAAAAAACATTGCACAACAATACAACATGAATTTGGATGATTTTTTTAAAACAATCAAAGACGGTGCTAACACCTCTGATCGGGATGTTGATGTCATTAAAGCTTTTAAAAATCAAATTCGTGCACAAATGGCCTGGGCCCGATTTTCACGCTATTTAGGTGGTCACGTTACAGAACATGAAATTGACGTTGCAGAACAAAAAATGAATCTTGAAAAAGAAGGAACGTTTTTCGATTTATCTGAAATTGTTTTAAATGCTAATAAAACAAAGTCAAAAGAAGAAGCATTGAAAGAAGCAAACGAAATCGTTTCTCAAGTTAAACGGGGTGTTTCGTTTTATGTTTTAGCACAACAACTTTCAGAATCCCAAAGTTCAGAACAAGGTGGTAGACTTGGCAAGCAAACGATTCAACAAATTAATCCTGCTATCTTAAAAGGCCTTGAATCCATGAACGTTGGCGATGTTCATATTTTTGAAACGTCAAAAGGAATAGAAATTATCCGCCTTAATTCTATTACAAAAAACAATAATCAAAAAGAAGAAGTTGTTGATTTAAAAATTGCACAGATTAATTTCATTGAACAATTTTTAAACGAAGATTCTTACACTGAAATTAATAGACAAGTAGAAAGTTTTCTTAAAGCAAACTCTGTTGCTGACTTTTTAAAAATAGCTAAAAAAGAAAAAATACCCGTTCAAGAAACAAATGAAGTTTCGCTCGATACCATTCAGCCAGAAGAATTTAAGCAAATCATTAAAATGGCAAAAGAAGGAACCGTTCTTCAACCTGTTAGAACAGATGCAGGCCTTCAAATATTTTGTATTGCCAAAAAAGGCATTAAAAAGAATGTCCCTTTAACGCGTAAAGAAATTGAAAATATGCTTATTTTCAATAAACAATCCAAAATTGCAGATGCTTATATGAACAAACTTATAGCGAGAAGTCTTATCAATCACAAAAACTGTTCTTAATTTTTGTTATCGTTTATTTAGGGTATAAAAATGGATATTTTAACACAGGGTGTATTAGGATCTGCAACAGCTATTGCTGTTTCAGCCAAAACTTTTGGCATAAGAAAATCTATCGTTTTAGGTTTTTTATTTGGAATAGCAGCAGATTTTGACTTGTTTTTTGGCCTTTTTATTCATCACCCATGGATGGTACATAGGGGCATTTCGCATTCCCTATTTTTTGCACCCTTTGTTGCTATATGTACTACGTTATTCAGATTCATGCTGAAGAAAGATTTTTATAAAGAATGGTTTTGGCTAACATTTTTTACACTTTTAACACATCCTTTGCTTGATTTATTTACAAGCAATGGCACCCCGCTTCTTATGCCTTTTTTTTATTATCCCTTCGCATTAAGTAGTATTGCTGTCGTAGATTTAAATTATTCCCTTCCCTTATTCTTTTCCCTTGTGATTTGTTGGTTTTTAAAAGAAACACATAAAGCAGTTTGGCTCAATGCTAGTATTCTTTTTATAACGTCAATCTATCTATTTTGTGGAATAATCTGTCAAGATATTGCTTTGAAAATGGTAGATTATGAACAAAATTCAAAAAACCAACTACTAAAAGATGTAAAATGTATTGTTGGTGTTGATCTGTTTTCTATTACTAATCGCTATGCTGTTTGCGTTAACAATCACTCAATTTATGAAACGCGTTTTAAGGTTAATCCTTTTGATTATAAATATAAAATTGATTCGGATAATACACCACTTGTTTGGATCAAAAAAAATAAAACCGTCGATATTTTAACAAAAAAAGATGCCAACAAATATGTAATTGATAAAAACTTTTATAAAGCTTTTTTTTGAATAACTAGCACCCTGTTGATAGCATTTAAATCTTTTACAAATTTTATAAATTTTAACGTTGGGTGTTCTTTTAAAAGGTCTAGAATGGACTCTGTTTGATCAAATCCTATTTCCCCTAAAAAAAAACCATCCTCTTTTAAATAGAAGGAAAGATTTTTAAAAATTTTTCTATAATCATCTAATCCATCATCTCCAGAAAAAAGGGCCATCGATGGGTCAAAATCTAAAACATTTTTATTGAGTGGGAAAGATTTTTTAATGTAAGGTGGGTTTGAAATAATGACATCAAATTTTTGGTTTAAGTATTTTTTGGGCAAATCTGAAAACCAATCACTTTTAAAAAAATCGAGTCTTTTTAAAACGTTATACGTTGTTGCGTTTTCTTTTGCAATCATAAGCGCTTTATCAGATAAATCGACAGCCACACCAAATGATTGATAAAACTCTAAAAGAAGCGAAATAATAATACAGCCACTCCCTGTTCCAAGGTCTAAAAATTGAAGAGGGGACGCTGCATCAAAAAGGCATAAAAGCTCCTCTATTAAAACTTCTGTATCGGCTCTTGGGTCAAGAACATGTTCATTAATTTTAAAATCACGGCCAAAAAAAGATCCCCTATTTAAAATTTTAGAAAGGGGTTCATCCATTTTTAAGCGTTTTAAAACATCTTCAAGGTATAAAAAATCATCTAAAGATAAAACCGCATCTAAATTAAAATAATAGATTTCAAAGGATTTTTTATTTTTGACAGATAAAATCTTACAAAGTGTTTTTTGGGGTGATTTTATTTTTTCATTATTCCAAAGGGAAATAACATCTTTGAGTGTTTTATTCATTTCATCTAAATGTGAAGAGATTAAAAAATTGAGCTTACCTGCTCACCTTACGATTTAATAATTTTGATTAATTTTCAAAATTATCCATCAAGTATTGGTTTAAAAGTCTAACTCCAAAAGCTGTGGCACCTTTTCCTGTAAGGGGTTTGCCTGTTTTACTCCAAGCAGTGCCAGCAATATCTAAATGCGCCCAAGGTGTATTATTAACGAATCGCTGTAAAAATTGTGCGGCTGTAATACTTCCGCCACCGCTGCCCATACTAATGTTTTTAACATCTGCAATGTCTGAATCGATCAGTTTATCATAAGCACTGTTCATTGGTAAACGCCACAATCCTTCATCAACGTCATCCCCTGCTTTTAAGAGTTTTGCAGCCAAATCATGATTATTTGAAAACAACCCTGCAAACTCGCTCCCCAAAGCAACGGTTATGGCCCCTGTAAGTGTTGCAAGGTCAATCATTGCTTGTGGTTTAAAACGATCTTGGGCGTACCAAAGGGCATCCGCTAAAATAAGGCGTCCTTCTGCATCGGTATTTTGAACTTCAATTGTTTGACCAGACATGGTTTTTAAAATATCAGCCGGTTTTAATGCACTGCCTGATGGCATATTTTCAACCATAGCCATAACGCCTACAACATTTACTTTTGCTTTTCTTAAAGCAAGTGCTTTGAATGTACCAAGTACAGCGCCACTTCCTGCCATATCATACTTCATATCTTCCATATTGGCAGATGGTTTAATGGAAATCCCACCGCTATCAAAAGTAACACCTTTTCCAACTAAAGCAATTGGTGCTTGTTTTTTATCGCCATGAAGCCACTGAAAAACAATCAGGCGTGGTTCTTTAACGCTTCCTTGACCAACACCCAAAATACCGCCCATATTCATGCGTTCAAGATCGGGTTTTGTAAAAATTTCAACTGTCACACCAAGTTTTGTAAGCTCTTTTGCATGCTCTGCCATTGTTTCAGGGTACAATACATTCGGTGGTTCACTAACAACAGTGCGCGTTAAACAAACACCCTCACAAATTGCTTTTAAAACATCATAACGCGCTTTCGCTTCTTTTGGATCTGCCGTTACAAAAGTTAAATTCTCAATTACCACTTCTGGATTTTGAGGATCTTTTTTTGTTTTATACTTATTAAACTTAAAATTCCTCAGTTCAAATCCACTCGCAATATTTGCAACTGCTTCACCGTTTGAAATGGATTGATTTTTTTGAAGATCGGATAGTGCAACCGTGATTGTTTTTTCATTTAAAACAGAAGAACAAAGACTTGCACCTATTTCTTTTAACGTTTGAAGCGTTAATTTTTGAAGATCAGCACATCCAACAAGAATAATTTGATCATATGAAGATGATGCAGGCGCTAAAATTTTAAGCGTTTCACCCTTTTTTCCTTTAAAATTAGCCTTTGTTGCAGCTTTTGTCAGTTGACCATTTAACATGGTATCAAATTCTTTTGCTGTATTTAAAAGCTGGCCATTTTCAGCAACACCTAAAACAAGCGTTCCACTTTGTTTTTGGGTATCAAGACGTTCAATAAATTCTATTTTCATAAATTTCACCTTAAGATGTAAAAGATATGTTATCCTAACATTGTTTTTTAATTTTGTTAACGCTCGCTTTTATATTAAAAAAAGTAAGTACTCTATAACGAAAAATTTTTAATTTTTTAAGGTTCTTTTTTAAATGGTTCGCATTAAAAGTTTTTTGAGACAATATGCTGAAATAGACCTTTGGTTACTTTTACTTTTAGGCATTTCAAGTGGCGTTCCCTTTTTGCTGATTTTATCAACGCTGAGTTATTGGCTAAGTGAACTCAATTTTTCAGCGTCCCAGGTCAGTTTTTTTACAATTGTAAGTTTTCCTTATTGCTTAAAGCCGTTTGTTGCCCCTTACCTTGAAAGGTATGAACTTGCTTACATTTCAAAATTTTATAAGGGTAAAAAAAGTTTTGCTTTTTTATCGCAAATTTTTCTTATTCTTTCTATTTTTTCTATTGGGTTTATTTCGCCTTTAGAAAATAAAACATATTTAATTATAGTTGCTGTTTTAATTGCTTTTTTTGCGGCCGTTCAAGATATTGTGATCGACGGCCTTCGTATAGAACGCTTTCACGGGCACTCAACCGGAAGGGCTGCTTCTTTTTCAAGCATTGGGTTTCATATTGGAAAATTAGCATCCGGTTCTGGAACGCTTTATCTTGCAGAGTGGTATGGCTGGCAAACTGCTTATCAAATCATGATTTTAGCACTTCTTCCAGGCATGATTGCGCTTTATTTTTTTAATCAATCAAAAATCACACAGATTAAAGATCAAGAAACAGCTTTTTCTATTAAGCATGTTTTTAAAACACTTAAAATGTATGAAAACATTCAATGGATGATTGCCTTTATTGTTTTGTTTAAAGTGTGTGATGCGATATTGCAAGGAACAGCTGCAACATTTTTATATCAACTAGGGCTTTCAAAAATTGAATTTGCAAATTTTACAAAAATGTATGGTACAGCCTGCATCTTAACGGGAACAATTTTGGGCGGAATTGCCATCGATCTATTTGGACTTTATGCAACAACAATAATGGCTGCTATGTTGCAAGCAATAGCATGCCTTTTGTTTGCCATTCAAGCACATATCGGGTACGATTTTTTGGTTTTAAGCATTTCAATTGGGATTGAAAACTTTACATCTGGTTTTGTGGTTTGCGTTGCTATCTCTATGCTAACGCATTATGTTAAAGCACCTTATAGCATGTCTCATTTTACATTTTTTTATACAATTGGATCATTTAGCCGTGTGATCGTTTCAGCCTTTAGCGGTTATTTAGCAGACACTTTAGGGTGGGTTATGTTATACTGCATTATAGCGTTGTTTTTTATTCCCATTGTCTTTATTACCGCAAGGTTACAACGTTTTGATAAGCTTCATGAAAGGAAATATCCATGACATCTATAGACAAAGTTTCAAGAATAGATCGTTTGAGCCAGGCGCTTCGTCAAAATCTTTTAAAAAGAAAAGAACAGCAAAAAAAACGAGAGCAGCAAAATGAAAAAGAAATAACAAATAATTCTGCAAAAGAAGAAGAAAAAACGGAAAATTGAAGGATATTTAAAATCTCGTTTTATAAGTATTCTGGTGTATAATTTATGGTTGTTTAAAGGCCAAAACTGTTGTATATTCTGGTATGATAAACCTATTATTTTAATGAGAGAAACATTATGGCAAAAGCAAAATTTGAACGTACAAAGCCGCATTGTAACATCGGCACGATTGGTCACGTTGACCATGGTAAAACATCGCTCACAGCAGCGATAACAAAAATTTTGGCAGAAA
>JAGOTX010000036.1 GCA_018061565.1 Pseudomonadota bacterium | reverse complement strand
GTTCCCATCTTTGCATTGATTGCATCCTTTGGGGTTGTTTTAAGTGCAGCATATGGACTATCCCTTTACCGAAGGCTTTTTTTAGGCCCCCTTAATACGACCTTGATTACCAATAATCAGTCTTTTGATATTTCATGGTTTGAAAAAGGGCCGTTATTAATATTGGTTATATTGTCTTTGTATTTTGGGATTCATGCACAACCTCTTTTTAGTATTATTAATCCATTTGTTCAAAAAATTGATCATATATTTTCGTGTGATTTGCAGCAAAATATCGTCAAGAAGAAAGTAACTAAACTTGATTCAAATGCGGATTCTGTCAAAATCAAACTTAAAAATAAAGGGTAAAATTATGTTTCCGTCTCTTTCTGATTTTTTACCAGCCTTGTCTGAGATATATATCATTATTTCTACGCTTTTGATGCTTATTTTGGGTATTTCAAAACTAGAAGGATCATACAATGCGTTAAAGGTTATAGCGCCCCTTGTAATTATAGCGTCCTTAATTATTCTTTTGTTTTTACCAAACACAAATGCCCATACCTTTAATGGTGTTTTTGTGAGCGATTATTTTTCATATGCCACAAAATTTTTTATATTGATGATGGCTTTTTTTTGGATGCTTATTATTCCAAGGGGCCATTTTTTTGCAACACATAAAGTTTTTGAAACAACAATTCTTTTAATGTGTTTAGTTTTTTCAATGATGATGATGGTTTCCACACTTGATTTTATTGTTGCCTTTATTAGCCTTGAAATTTCAAGCCTTGTTCTTTATATTATGCTTGCAATGAATCGGGAGAATTCAAATTCAGTGCGTTCAGCAATGATGTACTTTATTTTTGGATCCATTGCAACGGCTTGTTTTCTTTTTGGAATTAGCTTTCTTTATGGTGCAACGGGAAGTACACATTTTGACAATATTGCAACAGACATTCATACAGCTGTGGCTCAACATAAAAATATAACGCTTCCTGTTTTGGGTGTGTTTTTTATTGTTTTAGCTTTTGGATTTAAATTAGCATTAGCGCCACTTCATTTTTGGTTGGCAGATATTTTTAAAGGTGCTAGTTTTTCAACAATTCTAATTTTAGCAACGCTTCCCAAGTTTGCTGAAATGATGTTGTTTATTCGCATATTAATACAAGCACTACCCGACTTAAAACACTATTGGCAACCACTTTTACTGGTCTACTCAAGTGGTTCCTTTATTTTTGGAACATTTGGGGCCTTATCACAAACAAGTATTAAGCGTTTTTTTGCCTATTCAGCAACAGCAAATATGGGGTTTGTTCTTCTTGGTGTTATACAAGGCTCTGAAATTGGTCTTGCATCCTCTGGCTTTTATATGTTTTTGTATACCGTTACAATGTTTGCTATTTTTGCTATTTTTGTTATTTTTGAAAAAAAGGGGTATGAAATTGAAACGTTTGAACATTTAAATCAAATAGCCCCAAATTATAAAGGTATTTCTTTTTTACTTGGCCTTTTAATTATTTCACTTGCAGGGCTGCCTTTTGCACCCGGTTTTTTTGCAAAAGTTTATGTTCTTTATGCAGCCATTTTTCAAGAATCTTATTCGCTTACACTTATTGCGATATTGTCTAGCATTATAAGTGTTGCGTACTATTTAGTCTTTATTAAAACAATATCTTTTAACGGGGTGGCATCAACTGTTAAACAAAGCGTTAGTATTAATGCCCGTTTTTTTAAAGTGAGTATTTTAACAATTATTGCCTGCATGATTAGCCTTGTTTTTTGTCTTAATTTTTGGATCCATGTAACACATAAAACCGCAATTTCTTTAATGTATTAGCTAAAAACGCTACAAGTTTTTTTGAGTAAACACAGTGCAAGAAATTACGCCAGACGTTTTAGATTTTTTAAAAAACAAAGATATTATTTTTTTAAAAGTTGTTTAAATTATTTATAAAAAATTTGGACAACTTGCTTTTTATTTTGTAATATTTATAAATAGCTTGGTCGGATTGAAAAAAGCTTTTCAACTTTTTTAACATTTTCTTTTCGGGTTAAGATTAAAAGGTTGTCATCAACGCTCATAATCATACGGCTTGGGCTAAATGTTATAATATTATCCCTAATGAGGGCAATAATAACCATTTCATTAGAATTTGTTATTTCTTCAATATTAATACCAATAGCGTGGCTAGTTTCTTTAACGGTTGCTTCGATAATTTCTATATGACCATCCCCTAAGGTGTGAACAGTTTCAATACGACCGTGCCTAATATTTTGTAAAATTGTTGAAACGGTTACCATTCTAGGGCTTATAATGCCATCAATTCCAAGACTTGTTACAAGTCCTGAATATTGTTCGCTGTTTAAAAGTGATAAACACCTTTGTGCACCTTGGCGTTTCATTAAAAGGCCGGATAATATATTCACTTTATCGTCATTTGTGACCGCAATAACACTTTCACAGGTATGAAGACTGAGTGTATTTAAAATTTCAGGATCCAGTGCATCTCCGTTAAAGACCTCTGTTCTTTTTAATTCCTTTACGAGGTATTCGCACCGTTTTTGGTCTTTTTCAATCATTTTAACGGTGATATTGGATATTTTTTCCATATCTTGCGCAAACGAAAGTCCAATATTGCCCCCTCCAACAATGACGATATGACGTTGTGTATGGTCAAAATGGCCAAATGATTCCATACACTCTAAAACATCTTCTTGGGATGTTGCAAAGTAGACTTCATCATTTTCTAAAATCACATCTCTTTCCGTTGGGAAAATAGTTTCACCATTTCTGATGATGCTTAAAATAACCATGTCAATATTGGGCAGAACAGTTGGCATAAGTCTTAATTGGGTGTTTAAGACAATTGCACCTGTTTGAACGCGTACCCCAATAATTTTGATAAGATCTTGGCAAATTGAAAGCACAAAAAATGCTCCCACAACTTCAGTACTTCTATTGAGTGATTTTGCAACTTCAACTTCTGGGGAAATAATATGGTCAACAGCAATGTTTGAAGGTTGGAAAAGATGGGCCCATTGGTGGTTTAGGTAGCTATTACTGCGAACGCGCGCTATTTTAAGGGGGACGTTAAATAAAGAATGGGCAATTTGGCACGCTATAAGATTAACTTCATCAAAGGCGCTAACAGCAATTAATAAGTCTGTGTCTTCAATGCCAGCTTGCTTTAAAACTTCAGGATAAGAAGCATGACCTAATACAGGTTGAATGTCTAGTTTTTCGGCAATTTTATCTAAAACAACAGGGTCATTATCAACAATGGTTACATCATAATTTATGTATTCTTCATAGGCTAAATAACGTGCAATGCTGTATCCAACGCGTCCAGCGCCTAGAATTAAAACCTTCATTTTGTCTCATGCCCTTTTTTCAAATGTATTTAAAAAATCATCATATGGTATTACATTTTCAATTGGGCCAAGCGTTGTAAGGGTAGGGACACCCTTTAAAAGATTATTCATAAAATCTTGAATATCTGTTGTTTTGATGTCATCAATTTTTTGAATGACTTCAGATGTTTCAATAAATCGTTTGTGAATAAGAATTTGATTGGCAATTCTTTCACACCGATTTGAAGTACTTTCAAGTCCCATCATAAGGCTTGCTTTTAATTGCGATTTTGCACGATTAAGTTCTTTTTGGCTTACAGATCCTGTCATTTTAAATAATTCTGTGACGGTTAAGGGGATTAACTCTTTTACTTCATGAGCGCCTGTGCCTGCATAAATGCTAAAGATGCCACAATCGGTATAAGGGCTTGCAAATGCGCTAATACCATAAACAAGGCCTCTCTTTTCCCGGATTTCTTGAAAAAGTCTGGATGACATCCCCCCCCCTAAAATAATGGAGGCAAGCATTTGTCTATAGTAATCATTGTGTCCATATCCAACACCGAGCAATCCAATAATGACATGGGCTTGCTCTAACTCTTTGCTCAGTCTAAAGTCTCCGCCTGTATAGTTTGCGCTCTCTTTAAAAACAGTAGCTTCTTTTTTAAAACTGCTGAGCTTGTTTTCAACATCTTCAACAAAACGGTCATGGTCAATCTTTCCGGCCGCCGCAAATACCATATTGTTTGTTGAATAGTGGTCTTGCATATAGTTTTTGACTTGATGACTTGTAAAATTTTCAACGTTTGAAACAGGGCCTAAAATGGAGCGTCCCATGGCTTGATCTTTAAAACAAGTGCTTTGAAAATAATCAAAAACAATATCATCTGGTGAATCTTCTGTTTGGCCGATTTCTTGAATAATAACGTGTTTTTCTTTTTTAAGTTCAGTTTCATTAAATGTTGAATTGCTTAAAATGTCACAGATTATTTCAACACCCAAAGAACTATGTTCCTTTAAAAGGCGCGTATAGTAAGCGGTTGTTTCACGCGATGTATAGGCATTTAAATACCCTCCCACACTTTCAATAGCATCTGCTATTTCAAAAGATTTTCTGGTCGTTGTTCCTTTAAAAGCCATATGTTCTAAAACATGCGATATCCCGTTTACGGTTTCTTTTTCATATCTAGCACCAATGCCAACCCAAGCACCCAGTGATACAGTTTCGACATGGTCTATGTAATCCGTTACAACGTGTAGCCCATTTGAAAGGATAGAAATATTTTTCATATAAAGGAAGAATTTAATTTAAAATTTACTTCATCAGTTTACAAGGTATGCCTTTTAAAGCAAATCACTTTTTTATACTGCGTGATCGTTTTTTAAGCACTTATGCAAAGTAAATAAAATAAATATAAAAAATTACAAACACTTGAAATTTAAAAAACTATAATTATATATCTTTTATATTTGAAACAAAACTTTATTTAGGAGAAGAAAATGTTTTTAAAAAATATAATTATAGGCATTAGCTTATTAAGTATGGCACAAGCTTCTGTAAGGCAAAATAACCCTTATGATGCAACTTTTATGGGAGATTCACTTGCTCTTCATAGAGAAGGTATGACATGGCAGCATCAACCATATGGACCAAGCTTCAATGTAAGACAAAACAATCCATACAGTGCAATTGTTTTTGTTAAGGCAGATGAAGGGACCCCTGTTAAAATTATTAAGAAGAGTGAATCAGACGAAACGCTAGAAGGAAGTATGCTTACTGATGCAGGTATAAGCCCAAGCAACTCATCAAGAAGCACTTCAATTCAAACTGGTAGTTCGCCAATTGCAGGTGGTTCACCAATTAAAAATGTAAAGTTTTATGACCTTCCAAGTTATGAAGAATCTTTAACAAGTCTTCCACCTTTATACTCTGTTCCGCCTGCATATTCTGCAACAAAGTAAAAATTTGGATTAAACATCCTCATTTTTTAAACTTACGCGTTTTCAGTAATCAACTGAAAACGCGTTTTTGCATTTTTATGGTTGTGGAGTATGAGCTGTTTTTTAAAACAGTTTTAAAATATCCTTAGAAATTGTTAACACAACTTCTGAAACAATCAGTAAAATAATAATCCACTCTAACGATGAAGCGTGGGATTGATGGAGTTCATTGGATAAAAAATCATAAACATCGTGTACAACATCAAGCCTTCTATTTAAAATATCAAGTCGTGCCTTAATATCCATATATTCGGCTGCTTGGTGATAAAACGCTTCATATGCTGGTCTTTTCCAAAAAAACTCTGGGGTATCTAAAAGGTCTGAATCTAAATTCATAAGGTTTCGTTCGTGAAAAAGTTCTCCAATAAGTTGGGAAAGCTTTTTACGTGAAAGTAGTGTTTTGCCAAGTTCTCTAATTTGCTGTGTTAAAGGTCTTGTTTTTTCAATTGTTTTGATGACGGATCTTTCAAAAACTTCTAATTTTACAGATTGGGAAAGCCCATGAGACATAGAGAGTTTTAAAAGAGAATCGTTTGATTCAAGTTCAATTAAATCTTCCTCTTCATGAACAAGAGTTTGGTTGCCATGAACAAAATTACATTTATCAGATGTCGGTCTTAAAAGATTATTTTTTGATGCTTTATGGACGAAATCAAATATCTTTTTTTGAGTCACGTCTTCAATATTCCAAAAAACAATACAACCATATGCAAAAATAAAAACATCCTCTTCTGGGGCTATTTTAACGTGTAGAACTTTATCAAATTCTTGGTACACCAAATTATTTTGTGCAAAGTCTTGCTTTAAAACGTCTAGATGATAAGAAGATGCAGTGCAATAATAAAAACATTTCATTTTAGGATTCTTCTTTTAGTAAATGTGGGGCGATCAGTCTTACTTGATCAGGGTTAATAATTCTGGCTTCGTCAATTAACATAATGGGCACGCCATTTTGAATAGGATAGGCGAGTCCAGATACTTCTGAAATAAGTTCTTGTGATTCTTTATCATAAGTAAGTTTTGTTTTGGTCAGTGGACAAACAAGCATTTGTAAAAGTTTTGTATCAATCATTGTTAATTTTTCTTTCCCCATTAATGTTTATAGGTTGAAATTGGCGCCCCTTTAGATAAAGACATTAACATTATTTGTTCCAATAATTTTTTTTGTTCACTTGGTGTTTCTGTTTCTAAGATGGCTTGTTTTTCTGCAGCATCAAGGGGGCCCACCATGGTAATAAAATTAATCAGTTCTAAGGGCGAAACATTTAATAGTTCTTTCCAATTAGGGAAGAAATTGTTTTGGTTCATGTATTTTTTTGCTAATCCCACAAAGGAAGTTTTATCAAATTCTTCAATGTCAGATCGAATACTATCTGCAAAAATATACTTATTATAAGAAACTTTTGCATACCGAAATTTTTGATTATCAAAAAATTCCTCCTCGATCACAAAACGACAAAGTCCCGTAACATGGACGGCCATCATCATATCATCAATCTCTGTAACATCTTCAATTTGCACAGCTGTTCCTGATTGGTAAAAATGACGCCGATCTTTTTCTTCTAACGGTTGTATGGCATCAACCACTAAGGGTTGAACAATGCCAACAATATTATTTGTCGATTCTGAAATTGCCAATAATTGCTTATATTGACTATGCAACATTGGAATAGGCAAATTTGCATCTGAAAAAATAACGGCTCCGTGAATTCCAATAACCGGAATTTTTAAAGGTAAATTTGAAATATTCATAAAAAAACTGACCTTTCTTAGTGCATTTTACAATGAGTGCGAATTTTTAAAATCAATTCTGTAAATTTTAGGGGTGCTAAGTTTTCCAGCATTATCCACATGATTATATCAGAATCTTCTTGTTTTAAAAATGCCTGATATAATAAATCCTCCTCTTTTGTAAATGTTAAGCCATAACTTTTAAAAAAACCGCCTAATATAAAGTCTAGTTCACGCATGCCACGCCTAGAACTTTCATAAAGTAATTTGTTGTATGTTGATGTATCCATTGATTTTAATCTTAAATGCGTATAACGGCAGAACCCCAAGCGAGGCCTCCCCCAAGTGCTTCTAATACAATTAAATCACCCTTTTTAATTTTGCTAGATTTTATACCTTCATAGGTTGCAAGTGGAATCGTTCCAGCACACGTATTTGCGTGTTCTCCAACGGTTATAATCATTTTTTCTAAGGGAATTAAATATTGGTTAGAAATCGCTTCTAAAATACGAAGGTTTGCTTGATGGGGAACAAACCAATCGACATCATCAATTGTTAAATTATTGGCTTTTAAGGCGTGCATAACGGAATCGCCAATTTTTTTAATTGCGTGCTTATAAATGCTGCGCCCTTCCATTTTAATGCATCCTCTTTCATTATTGTGTTCATTTGTATCGACATAAAGCAGATCATAATGATTTCCATCTGAAAAAAGATGGGTTGATAGGATCCCTTCATTTTGCAAATAAGAAGAACTCTCTATAAGGTAAGCACCACAACCATCTCCAAAAAGGACAGCGGTGTTGCGATCTTGCCAATCTAACAAAGAGGACATCGTATCTGCACCGATGACAAGTGCTCTTTTTACCTGCCCTGATTTTATAAATTGATCAGCAACACTTAAAGCATAGATAAAACCAGCGCAAACCCCTTGCACATCAAAAGCAAAAGCTTTGTTGGCTTTTAAATTGGATTGAACTTTAACAGCTGTCGCAGGAAAGGGGTGATCAGGTGTTGTTGTTGCAACAATGATCATATCAACCGTTTCAGGATCCCAATTGTTTGACTGTAACGCTTCTTCAGCTGCTTTTGTTGCGATAAAAGAAGTTGTTTCATGAGGGCTTTTAATATGTCTTTGTTTGATGCCCGTTCGAGATGTTATCCATTCATCAGACGTTTCAAGGGACGCTTCAAAATCACAATTTTTCATAATTGTTTGGGGTAGATAGTGACCAAAACCAACAACACGGGATGTGAACATAAAATCAGTCCTTTTGTTTTAAATCATTTTCGAGTTTTAAAATGGTTTTGGATATTACCATTTGAAACGCAACATCAAGTGCGTGTGAAAAAGCAAAGCCATCACTATTGCCATGGCTTTTAACGGCAATTTCTTTAATGCCTAAAAACGCAGCACCATTATAGTGGCGTTGATCCAGTTGATGTTGTAATTTTTTCAAAGAAGGCTTCATTAAAAGGTAGGCGAGTTTGCTTAAAACACTATCAGAAAAAGCTTCTCTTAAAAGGTGGCGGGCAAAAGACGCTGTTCCTTCAATGCTTTTTAAGGCAATGTTTCCGCTAAAACCATCTGTTACAATAATATCAACTGTTCCTTTGGAAATGTCTGTTCCTTCCACAAAACCAACATAGTTAATAAGTGGGTGTTCCGTTAAAAGTCTCGCTGCTTCATGACGAACAGGATTACCTTTTGTAGCCTCAGACCCTATGTTTAAGATACCCACTGTTGGATTTGTTTTTGCCAGTAAGCTTTGTGCATAGATACGGCCCATTAAGGCAAATTGAAGCAGCATATTGGCGCTACATTCAACATTTGCACCCAAATCAAGCATTAAAGATTGCCCTTTAAGTGTTGGAAAAAATGCAGGAATAGCAGGGCGGTCTATGCCTTCAAATGTTTTAAGGTAAATTTTACAAAGCGCCATAAAAGCACCCGTATTACCTGATGAAACAACAGCATTTGCTTTTTTTTCCATAACGGAAAGAATTGCTTTTCCTAAACTTGTTTGTGGTGCATGACGAATTATATCCGTTAATTTTTCCTCATTTCGAATATACAATGCGCAATCTTGAATTTCAGAAAAATTGTGTATATCGGGGTATTTTAAATAATAGGGTAAAATTTCTTCTTTTATACCAAAAAGAGAAAAAAAAACTTCATGCTCTTTTGAATGGCTTGATGATTTAAATCTTTGTAAAAAAAGATTAATACCTTCAAAGGCAGAAGCGGGGGCTAAATCACCCCCCATAACATCAATTGCAAGTGTTGTTTTCATGAAAACAAATTCAAACAAACACTAAGCTTTTTTTGCCTTAACAATTTGAATTCCTTTATAGTAGCCACAGCTATCGCAAAGGTGATGTGGTAATTTTTTTGCACCACAATTGGAACATTCACCAATTGTAATATCATCTAAAGCATGGTGCGAACGACGCATATTACGTCTGGATTTAGATGTCTTTTTCTTTGGAACTGCCATGTTGAACCCATTAACAAAATCTTATAAAACTATCTTCCATTTATATCCTTTTAAACGCTTAAAATCAAGTTTTTTCTTAAAAATTTAAATTAAACAAATGGCAAAAGTTTTTTGTTGTTTCTTTCGCAACAGTTTGAAGTGAAATATCTTTTAAACTTGCAACTTGTTCGGCAACATAACGGGTGTATGCTGGTTCATTGCGCTTACCGCGAAAGGGAATAGGCGCTAAGTAAGGTGAATCTGTTTCAACAAGTATGCGCTCAATCGGCACGTATTTTACAATTTCTTGTAATTCAACTGCTTTTTTAAACGTAATAATTCCTGAAAAAGAAATGTAAAAGCCTAAATTAAGGGCTGCTTTTGCAAGTTCCTTGTTACCACTAAAACAATGAAAAACCCCCATTGATTTTTTGTCATAGCTTTTTAAAATATCAATAGTGTCTTCATCAGCGTCCCTTGTGTGAATAATAATGGGAACATTTTCTTCAATGCCTACTTCAATATGCATTTTAAAAGATTTTTTCTGAGATGTTTTGTCGCTTAAATTATAATAGTAATCTAAACCTGTTTCTCCTAACGCAATGGTTTTTTTATGTCTTAAAGCTGCTTTTAAATCATCCTTTAAGGTTAAAAGATTATGGCTTTCTGCATAATGGGGGTGCACACCAACGGAAGAAAAAACATTATCATAAAGATCTGCAATATCTTGAACGTTTTTTGTTTCCTCTAATTTTGTATTGATGGATAAACAATACAGTACGCCATTTTTTTTTGCATTTTCTAATACCTCAGGTATTTGATTCTGAAATTCTTCCATATTTAAATGGCAGTGGCTATCCACTAAGAATAAATCCTTTTCTTCATTCATGGGCGGCTAATTCCTTTTTAATACCTGCAATGGCTTTGGCAGGGTTTAATCCCTTAGGGCAGGTATTTGTACAATTCATAATTGTATGGCAGCGATAGACTTTAAAAGAATCATTTAATTCTAAAAGGCGTTCATTTTTTTGTTCGTCTCGTGAATCTTCTATCCACCGATACGCTTGAAGAAGCGTTGCAGGACCTAAATATTTATCCCCATTCCACCAATAACTTGGGCAACTTGTTGAACAACAAAAGCATAAAATACATTCCCAAAGTCCATCCAATTTTTCGCGATCTTTTTCAGATTGAAGGCGTTCTTTTTTAAATTGATGCGTATCAGATTGGTTCCATGGCCGAATACTGGCGTATTGCTTATAAGCATTTGTTAAATCTGGAACAAGGTCTTTAATAACAGGCATGTGGGGGAGGGGGGTAATGGTTACAGCGCCCTTAACTTCAGAAATGGGTTTAATGCAAGCAAGTGTATTGGTGCCATCAATATTCATAGCGCAGCTCCCACAAATGCCTTCCCTGCAAGAGCGCCTAAATGTCAGCGTTGGGTCCACTTCATTCTTAATTTTCAACAAGGCATCCAACACCATGGGACCACAATGATTTAAATCTAAAGTATAAATATCAAAAGAAGGGTTTTCTTTATTGTCTGGATTATAACGATATACTTTAAATGTCTTAAGGTTTAAAGTTTTTGATTCATCATAATTACTTTTATGTGTTTTACCTTTGACAACTTTTGAATCTTTAGGAAGAAAAAAATCAGCCATTTTATGATATATTTTTAAAATTACCCTTTTATGATACCAAAAAGGGATAATATTGCATATCCCCATCATAAATGATACAAGGTATTAACAGAAAGACATAAGAATTAAAAAATCATGCACCAGCTACTCATACAAAAATTGTTTGATCTTGGAAAAGATACCCCCCCCCCTCGTGTTAATTTTTTTAAAACGAAACCGGGTGATTATGCCC
>JAGOTX010000035.1 GCA_018061565.1 Pseudomonadota bacterium | reverse complement strand
GAAAAATTACTATTTGTGCACCACAGTTCTTTAAACCATAAAATCGCACAAAACAATTCAAAAAAAAAGAACTTTTTAATGTCCGAAAATTACTTAATTAAACACACCGAGCCTTATTTTTCGAAACAAATTTATACAAGCATTTAATCTGAGCTGAGAATTTTTTATAAAATGAGCAATTAGCGTTATTGGAATAAAAGGGTTCAAAAACCTGAATTTTTAGGTTCATATATTTTTATATGACATTAATTTGAATAAATATAACATTTTTTAATTAAATTTTCATTATTAATAATAATTGAAATAAATAATAAACTATTGTAACATCCCTTTATTAATATAACAGAATGCAAAAGATGATTATTTTTGCATGATTCTTATGATTAAAACGCATAGATTGGGGATGAAAAAGAATGTTTATAAAAGTTAAAATTCAAACAAAAGTAAAGAAAATGAACAAATTATTTTTAATTGCAATGATAGCCTTAGCTTTTACTAAGGGACATGGGAGCGCTCATATTAGAGATGAGTATGGAATACAAGCAGACTGGGGCAACGAAAGGGGTGGCATGCTATTTATTTCTAATATACGAGGATATATTCGCCAAGGAGGTGAAAATCCAAATCCTTTGTTGTATTATCTTTTTGACACGGGAATTAACAGGGGAAACGAGGTTCATCGTTTTACCAGAAGAAACACCAATAGAAATACTGGTTTACCTCTTTTTGAAGGCACATTAGAAGGAGACATAAAAACAGCTTTGCAAGAAATAGAACACCGATTGGAGCATTTGCGTTCACACGATTATCGGGTGCAAAATCATGGATTTCAGGCTTTAATGCATACCTTAAAACGTGAATATGAAGCTGCAGAAGTGCATGCCAATGTGTATATGCAACATGATACTTCAAAACTAGGTGATCCTAATTGGCCGTTAGAGACGCATAACATCCACATTTTAAAAAATGCTTTAAGAGAACGGTTAGAGGAGATAGAAAAAAGTATTGCTGAAAGACGTATAGAGTCAAGAAAAGAGTTAACTTCTGCAATGACAGCGATGTGCCAGATCTTTGCTGGTTCAAAAGATGGAGCTGAAAATGCTGTTAGGCTTTATGAAGAAGGGAGTCAAACAGATTCTGTTCAAGCCGTGAGAGATGTTATTGGCTTTGGCTTTGGGCGATTTGATAAACAAGCCCAATTCTATACAGCGATAGAAGAATGTGATTTTAATGATGCAAAAAATGCGCTGATTTATTTCCCAGAAGGGGTGTTTAAAGAATCACTAAAACGTCAATACGTTGCAGCTGCTAAAAAGCAAGTAAAAGAACTGGTTAAGTTTGCTGTACTAACAACAGATGAGGTAATAAAAGCAGAAGATGAACAAAAGCTTAAGAGCTTTTTAGAAAATATTCCAACAGAACCTGTTTCAAATATTCGCGAAATTTTAGGAGTGTATGTTCAAGAAGTAAGATCAGATCTTACACGACGTTTTAGAGAAAATAATGATCCAAGACGTTGTGCATTATTACTAGAGTTACTGACCCAATAATAAGGAAAATATTTAAAATGTTTTATAAGACTTTTTTAAAAAAAACAAAACACGTCCTTATGGCATCGCTTATGGCGTTACCTTTATTTGCAAGTGATAATTGTTCATTCACATCAGATGATAGGAGTGATACAGCAAGTATGCATTCTGACCGTTCTGGTCTTACCGCACGAACAGAGCGAAATGCTTTTGCTTTTATTAATAATCCAGCGATGGATTTTGGTATTACAAATGAAGAAGATATGCATGATTATATAAAAGCAAAATTCTTTGAATATAGCACATTTCCCTATTCCATTGCTTTTGTTAGTAAAATGAAAACACTGCAATTTTTAAAAGATGAAGAGGTTCAAGATTATTTAAAAAACGATGGGGAAGAACAAGATAGTGTAGAACAACTTTACTTATCTGGTGATGTTACAGTTATTGACTTTAGTGAAAATTTTAAAGGACTTAAAATATTACATCTTGAAAATATGAACAGTTTAAATGAATTTTTAAGGAATGCAAATCTTCCAAAAAATTTAGAATGTTTAGATGTTTCTTTACAGGGGATTGATTTTTTAGGAGGTAATAGCGGGCTTCTTTTTTTAAGCACTCTTGCACCAACGCTTAAAACGCTATCACTTCGCTTAGATGATAACGCCAGATCTGTTTTGCAAAGGATTGTTGAAAAAAAACTTCCTTTTCGATCTTTGCAAAATCTTGTTCTATGTGGATGTCGTTTTAGGGATGCTGATTTAGAACCCAATGGTGTTTTGGCAAAAATTGTTTATGATACAGCTCAGTTTCCTGCTCTTTTGAATATGGATTTAAGAGGAAATGAATTTACTGATCACACAAACTATGATGAAGATTCAGGGAATACGCGTTTTTATTATGGACGTAGAACAAAACAAAAATTTACACTCTATATGGGACAGAATAATCTTTTAGAACGTGTTGATAACCCTCTTATTTATCCCGGTAAAAAAGGGGAGTCTTCATATTTTAATAAAGTGCTCCCTATTCAAAATGGGGAATTGGTTTTAACAGATCAATTCTTAACAGAAGGATATGATGATAAAACATCGATTTTTTGGCATTTAGGAAATCTATTATCTGTTTTATCCAGCACCCCTTATGAAACGTGTTCGGTTTCTT
The DNA here is from genome assembly GCA_018061565.1 of Pseudomonadota bacterium. Classification (GTDB taxonomy): domain Bacteria; phylum Pseudomonadota; class Alphaproteobacteria; order Paracaedibacterales; family UBA11393; genus JAGOTX01. The sequence goes on along the minus strand of JAGOTX010000035.1, from coordinate 8,907 downwards.
TTGAGAAAGGGATTTTAACGCATGAGGCAGTTTTTTTTATTTTAAATCACCTTGATTTAAGCAAAATAAAAAGTTTTTCGTTAGCTGTTAAAGAAGATACCCCCCCCCCTCAAAAACTTTTTGATATGATATGTCAACTAAGTGGATTAGAGGTTTTTGAGTATGAAGGAAGAATTTTAGATGAAAATTTTTTAAGTCTTTTAAATCCCCTGATTATTGAAAATACAGAAAATAAATTAGTAAAGATTGCTTTTAAGAATTGTTCTTTAAGTAACAATCATATAAGAAACATGAATATGTTTTTAGGTTGTGTAGCATCTAATCCTCAACCCATTAAAAGATTAGATTTAAGCAATAATCACTTTTCATACGATGATATAAAAACGATTTTTTCAAAGTCAGCTTTGGCTGTTAATTCATTGGAAACAAATTTGCTTGCATGCGATTTTTCTGGTATGTCCGATTTAACACTCGATAGAGAACGGTTAGAGGATTTATCAAGCCATGTAAAGCAAGCAATTCGTCGTTTAAATGGAGATGTTTTAGAAGGAAAGCGTTTTTTGGTAAAGCCTGCCCTTCAAGGGATTTTGCAAGCATATCAAAAAAGATACTTTGCTGATCAACCGTTGGTTAATCTTTCTTTAGCGGAAAACGATCTTAAAGGACTGATCAAACTTATGGTGGATTTAAGGGTTATGAGTTATTTAAAATCTAGACTATTGAATGTTTATCGTTTAAATCCGATAGATATTTTTTCAGAAAGTATTGAACGTGCAAAGGGTGATTTGGCAACAAGTTTAGTGTTTGAAATTTTTCCACACTTAAACGAAGGTGAGCAACAACAAGTTACCAAGTGCTTTCAAACGAGGGCAGCTTTAAAAGCCCAAAATGTTTTTGATGATGGCCAAGCAAAAGCATTTTTAAATACGTTGCCAGAAAAAGTTCAAACGCACCTATTGCGCCGTTATTTTGTGACCAGCGCACATGTGACAATTGATACTGTTTTGGCAACTGTTTTGGTTAATTTAAAATAGAGGAGAAAAAAATGAAAAAATTAGTTTTATTAGTAGCGGCTTGCTTAGCGAGTAAGGGATATAGTGCAGAAAGTGCAAGTCGACATATAAGAGAGAGTTATGATTGTTATGGTTATCAGTTTAATAGAAATGTATTTTTTGTTCAAAATGCTAGAGATTTAAAGAGTTTAGATAGTCAATACAGAATACTTTCTCATGATGAAAATAAAAGATTTTCAAGTAATAGTGGGGTTTTTTTTCATTTATGTGCAAGAAGAGAATGTAATAATGTTTTTTTCAGTCAAGTAGAAGATAAAAATATAGAAGTGGGAGGCACACTTGAAGGAGACATAAAAACGGCTTTGCAAGAAATCGAACATCGATTGGAGCATCTGCGATCACACGATTATCGGGTGCAAAATCATGGATTTCAGGCTTTAATGCATACCTTAAAACGTGAACATGAAGCTGCAGAATCACATGCCAATGTGTATATGCAACATGATACTTCAAAACTAGGTGATCCTAATTGGCCGTTAGAGACGCATAACATCAACATTTTAAAAAATGCTTTAAGAGAAAGGTTGGATGAAATAGATCAGCAGTTTAAAACTTTAGATCAGTCGCATTGGTGTCAAAGGCAGGTTACGCTTGAATATTTAGCAGCGCGTGTAAATGGTGGTGATGGATCTTCTTCTTTCGGGCATATTTCAGATGCACAAAAAGTTGAAGGCTGGGCTTCAGAGAGGGGATATGCTGTTTTGTTAGGGGATGCCCTTTCTAATCGGTTATCACGGATTGAAACACAAACAGCGTTTAATGCAGCGTTAGAGGAAAATCAATTTAAAGACGCTTATGATGTTTTGAGCAATCTTCAAGATTCACCTTTTAAAACACATTTGAAGCGTCATTTGGTTGCAAGTGCTAAAAAGTATCTAGAAAAGTTGATTATATTTGCATACGATTACAGCGATGAAGCGATGATGATCAGAGATGAGACAGAACTCAATGCGTTTTTAAGTTCCATTCCCGATGAAACGATTAGACAAGATTTAGGATCTTATCGTGTAAGCTTTGATGACAAACTTAAAAAACGTTTTCAAAATATGAGTGATCCAAGGAAACGAGCGCTTTTGGTTGAGCTTTTAACAGCGTTTTAAATAATAAAAAAGGGGGGATGAAAATGCTCAGTAACTTGATAACAAAATCATTTTTGATGAAAATGCTTTCACGGCTATTGATAGTATTACACATTTTACAAATCAATGCTCTAACAGCATCTGAATTTTTTAAAAGTAATGAAGCAGGTAATTACTTTGTTTTATCCTCTCCTTCTTTTTTTGAAACACCAGATTTTTTTGACAAAGGGCAAAAAAAGCGTTTTGAAATTCAAAAAGAACATATGGATGACCTTTTTAAAGAGATAGCAGCTAGTAAAGCAAAAGATATAAGCTTATCGGTTCTTCCTTTTTCTGACATAACATGTTCAACAGAATTTATCCGTCAAGTTAGAAAACACAATATTGCCTTTGAAATTTGCCAAAATGCGTCCTTAACTGTTTTGATGGATCGATCAGAAATATTGTTTCCAAAATATTTCAAACATTTGGGGCAATTAAATGTTCAAGGTCATAACCAAAAGGATAGTATTGTTCAGTTTCAGCATGTAACAACAGAAAATTCCCTTCTTGGAAAAATACTGGTAGAAGGTGTCTCTGCTGTTCGTTTTTTATGGACCAAAGATGATAAAAAAGAAGACCGAAAAGAAACATATGTTTATTTAAAAGAATTAATTTTAAGAAATGTTCAAAAATTAGATCTAAGTTGTAGAGCCTTTATTGAAAAAATAGTAAACGATAATAGAGATGTTGATCTTTTTCGTCTGCTTTTTAACAATAAAAGATTAGAATTAGGATCCATTCAAATTGACAGTAATAAGGTCAGTTTTGAACGAACAATTGACCCCTTTGGTATTGATATTAGCAATACAAATTTTAATTTAGCAACACGTACTTTAGAATTGGATATTGAATGTATTAAGTGTAATGCTTTTAATCTTAAATTTTTGCCTTTACAAAAAATATCTCTTCAAGCTAAAAAGCCTTGTGTTATGCAGGCGCGTCAATACTTTATTTTTGATGGGGGGGGGAGTAATTTTCAAACACCAGGTAACATTACATTTGAATTTGGCCTTTTAAAGATGTTAAATTTTTATGACCTTGTTTTGTATGGTGAAAAATTTAAAGGTAAAGTATTGTGTGCCGCCGCTCAAAATCGACTGTTTGCTAAAGGGTTGGCACAAAACACTATGGCGTTTGAGTATGCCTATTTTCAAGCTTTGGATGTTTTTGTTGAAAGCGTTATCTATAGTGATTTTTTGAAAATTATTGGTAATACGATAAAGTTTGAATCCAGTTCAAAAGTTGTTAGCAAAGCACAGTTGTTAGAAGCAAGAGAAAAAACTATCTTTCGAAATTGCACACTCGAAGGCGATATTGCTATTACGGCGGCCTCTTTAGATGCCGAACAATTAACCCATAAAGGTCATATTAAGCTTTTAGGAGAATTGCATACGCTAAAAGATGTTCATTTTTTAGGGTCATCTGACATTGGTGCCACAAAAACCGTTGTTCAAGGAGAAAGCGCCCTTGGTGCATGTTTTGCACAAAATGGGGGATTAATTCATGACCATTTAAGTCATACAACGTTTACAACACTTTGTGTACAGGGAAAAGAATTTGTCCAACGTCATGATAGCAAGGTTACTGTTGCTGCTACAGAATGTGTTATTCAACCAAAAGTCTATGCTCAAGTTCATCATTTAGAATCAAGCCGTTATGTAAATAACCCATTTTTTGATCGAGCTGTTGTATCATCTGAGACAGTTTCTTTTGAAGCCTTTTTAAAGAGTTATGGTATTCATATTCAAGGTCAAAATGTTACTTTAACAAACGCAGAGATTGATGCAAAAGATACAAAACTTTTGGCTGAAAGAGATTTAAGAGTTCATCAAAGTGAGATAGAAAGCCAAAAACTAACAAGTGCTGCGGGTGAAAGCTATTGTGTTTTGTCATCCACTATTCAGGCAGATCAAGCTTTAGAAGTCGCAAGATCTATTAAAAAAATGGATGTTAAAGAGAAGGGCGTTTTTGAAGAACAAGCAGAATCTATTGTACGAGAAGGTGGATCATCTGAGGGAAAAAAATTTGTTCATGCTAAAACAGTGGAGGAAAGAGAGCATCTATATCAAGAAGCAGAAGTAGATGTTGTCGCTCATGATTATAAAGGAGTTGGTGTATCTTTGCATAATGCAAGCCAAAGGGTTCATGCGCAAACAATAACGGAAAACGGTACATCTATTGTTCGTGATAAAGGAGGAAGTCAATCAGATCAACAGCTGCACGGAAGTACGATTGAAAGCATGGGAACCAGTGTAAGTGGATCAGCAGAAGTACCGGTTGTGATTATTCACAAAGCAGATGAGTCTGCATCTGTTGAACAAGCAGACTTAGCAAAAACACACTTAATACAAGATGCTCCAAAATTAGAAGTAAAAGGTTCCAAAGTGCAAAGCTCAGTCATCGTACAAACGGGTGATAAAGCCAGTATGGAAGGAAACAGATTTTTAGATGCACATACACAGCAAAAAGTTACGCATGCTGCTTTCAGGGGGAACGTAACGGATAGATCTGTTCATCAAATAGATGGAGCAACAACAGAGTTATCCGGCAACAGTGGTGATCGATCTACAATTATTATTAAAACAAAGGAAATTGCTGCTGATAAAAATAAGTTTACAAACTCAACATTAGAAATGGAAGTTGACCATGGATTTGTGAACAATCTTTTTGGAAGTTATGAAGCCTTTAAAATTAGAGCGAACAAATTAAAATTATCGGGTATGCCTCAAATTAAAGAAGGAAGGATTACTTCTTTGAGTGAAAAGGGCTTACCAAGTCTTGATATTTCAGACTTATTTATTGTTGATCAACATATATCATCAAAAGATAAACCATTAGAAGAAAAAACCGTTCGTCCAACATTTGTTGTGATGTGCGATGGAGAACAATCCAATTTAAGAGGACTTCAAACAAAAGGAGGGGGATCTGTTTCAATTGATGCGAAAGGCCTTAGAAAAGAATCAAGACCGAATGCTAGTATGATTGAAGCTTTTAATCTGTATTTAGATATTGCCCCAAAAACGCAGGAAGATGTTTTAGAGCTTGCCAATAGTTTATCAAAGGTAACCAATTTAAATATTACAGCAAAGGATGTTGTCTTACTGCTTGAAAGTGGGCGTATTTATATGCGCGAAAATCTTGATCTGCACTTAAAAGCAATGAAAGCAACTAATGCATATGTGGATGGAAAAGGATCTCTTAGTATTAGAACTGATGGTGATGTTGAACTAATAGAATCAGAATTTAGAACATCAGGACGGTTGACCGTTTTTGCAGGGGGTAACCTTTTAAGAACAGCGTCTAAAACGTATTCGGAAGAAGGAACAGTCCTTGGCGCACAAGGTGATGTTAAGGGGCTCGCCAAAGTATTGCGTACTTCAAGAGGTGGAGAAACACGTGAAACAGCAACAGTTTGTGAAGATGAATCTAAAAAAGATTTAACGTATGTTGCAGGTGGTGTGTATGAAGAACAAGGCGCCAAACACAAAGCAAAAGAAACAACGTTTATGCTTCAAGGTGTTGGTGCTTTTGATGTGGCGTATGAATCTGTTAAACATGAAAGAGGGTCAAATTGGACCCAGGAATTAACGCCGATATGTCCGGAGTTTTATGGTGATGTAAAAGTAATGGTCAATGGGGGAGATGTTGTACTCGTATCTCCTATTATTCACAATAACATGACTTTTGTGAGGGATGGAGAAGCTGAACCATCAAACGTTACGTTTAAGCTTGCACAAATCCACAAAGCCACTTTTGAAACATGGACGAGTTCAAGTTGGTTGGGGCTTCGAAAAACAACCCATCAACGGTTTACGGAAGATATTTTCCATCAATATGCAAAAGTATTTGGAAAAATAATACTGGATGGACCTTTAAAAGCAAATGCTGAAAAAGTACAGGGGAAAGAGCAAAGTCTGGAGTTTTGGAAAACAACAGCAACAACAATTGGTTCAGAAATTTTAGAATCAGAATCGAATCTAGAGAGTGTTCCAAGTTATATAAAGCTTTCACAAGAGGAAATTGATCAGCTTATTATTAATGAATTACATAAACACGACTATCATAAACAAACCCGTTGGAGTGGACTCGCTTTTGCGCTTGTGGGTATAACAGCAGCTGTTTTAACGGCTGGAACAGGGCTTGCAGCATTTGCAGGTAATGCCTTTGCAAGTTCTACTTTTGCTACATCAATGGGAATATCAAGTGCTTTTGTAACAGGTTTTGGTGTTGGTGCGACAATGGCGCTTGCATCAACAGCATCTGTTGCCTTATTACAGGCAGATGGGAATCCATTGAAGGCTGTTAAATCGCTTTTAAATGCTAAAACTTTTGGGCAAATTATCTTATCTGGTTGTACGATGGGTTCTTGTTATTGGTTGGGTGCAACAAATGGATTGTTAAGTGCAACAAATGGCTTTGCTGTACCATCTCTTGCAACAACGCAAGGTGTTCAGTATGCAGCATTAGCTGCTTGTGTTAATACAGCCGTCTCAGCAGCACAAGGGGCAGCAGGAAGTAAACTTCTTTTAAGTGCCGCTGTATCGATTGGTGCACAAACGTTGGGTATGCAGTGTTTGGATGTTCCCAATGCAGAATATATTCAAACACTTATTGCTAGTTTAAGTGGTGGAATAAGTGCTTCTATTCAAGGTGAAGATTTTGGACTGGGTGCTGGATCTGGTGCTGCCGGCTCATTAATGAATATGATGCTAAAAGATGTTGAATTTGGAATGTCTGAAAAATGGGATGATATTTCAAAGCAATTGGGTTCTGTTTTTGCAATGGGATTTGCCGGATTAGATCCTCAACACGTAAATTCTGGTTGGCAGCAACAACAAACGCAAATTTTACATGAGAGAGAAAAAAGACAAGAAGAGGCTAGAAAGGCTGCTCAAAAAACTGAAAAAGAGCGTTTAGAAAAAGCAAGACAAGAGACAATAGCAGAAAAGAAACGTCTTCAAAAAGAACAAAATGCACGTCGTGCAAGGCAGGCTGCTCAAGAAAAAGCTAGTAGGAAGTCCTTAACAAAAGAAGAACAAGATATATCTGATAAATTATTAAATCCTGTTGCTAATAATTTTGATGAACAAGATTCATTAATAGGCAATGTTTTTGGTCAAGAAGTTGAAGAAGCTTTGCCAATATTGAGAGAAGCTGCATTAACGCCAAGAACAAAAGCTAAACTTTTAGTTGAGAAAGTTTATGATCAACATCGTTCTCATTTTGGAAGCGACTTAAATAGAGAGGATGTTGGAAGAAGTGCATATGAGAATGCACAAAATGATGTTATTTGGACTGCTCAACTTAAAGATGCTTTTGGCACTGCTTTAACGGCTTATGAACAACGCGTATTGGATGAAACAAGATCATTTCAAACATCAAGAGAGTGGCAAGGTCTAAAAGATCTGGATCCTTTGTCTTATGCAAAAACGGCACGGTTTCTTGCTGGATTTATACCTGGTAAGACCGCAATAGGTTTGGAAGCTATTGCCGGTGCTGTTCAAACGGATATTGATTATAGTCGCGGGAATATTTCTTTAAAAGATTACATGACAGAAATGGGAATGATTTCTGTCGGTGCAGCTATAAGTTATAAGCCTGATTCTTTTAAAGGGATGTCTAGCGCCTTAAAGCATGAGGCAAAAGCATTAAAGCAAACAACGCTTAATATGGGAGATAGAGCTGTTGATCATTTGCATCACATGATGGAAGGTTCTCACTCAAAACCGGCCTTTGCCTACGTTAATGGAAGAGGGCGGTCATTTGAGCAATCTTCAAGTTTTAATAGAAGAGCCTTTTCCTCTGGAAATGTTGGGCGACAAAACACCTTTAAAAGTGAGGCACCATCTGTTAGAACAGAAGCACCAGCTCCACAAAGTCATCCATCCCCACATTCAGCTGCTGATGTGCCTGCTTCTGCTGTTCCTGTTGAAACAAGGGGCTTGCTACAACACCCAAAAATGGTAGAGCACCATCTTTTTAACAAATTTAGAGGTCAAAGTTCTAATTCTCAAAAATATAGAGATTTCTTTAAAAAACATGATATCAACGTTGATGAATTTTGTGTTAAAATCACGGAGACGACACATCAAAGAGTTATCCATGTTGCAGGGAATAACTGGACGACTCGTTGGAAAAACTGGATAGATTCAAATATGAATGCAACAACAAAGGAAGTTTATCAGTTTGCGGGATCACTTATGGATGAGTACGGTATTTCTCATCTTAACATTTTAAAATATTCAAAATAATGAGATCAATGAATGTATAAAGATGAATTTTTTATTATACAACAAAAAATACGCGATGCTAATCTTAGTGAAGAGCAGTGGTCCTTAATAGAATCCGATGATGCTTTCCAAACTGATCATTATGTCGGGGGATATGATTCTACTGAAAACGCCTTTTGTTTTAGTTATTATAATGATAATAATGAAGAATATTGGTTTCAAATTAAATTATCTGACATATTACAATTAACGGAAAAAGATTTTGATAGTTTAACACTCAGGAAAGCGATGGATTGAAAGTATAATGACCCCCAAAAACTAGACCACTGGTCAAAGGAGAAAAAAGCCCTATATATGATGACTGTGGTGCATAAATAAAATTTAGATTGTCTTTATCCTACTTTTTCTAAAATATTAAGCAGCTTTTTTAGCTTTTGATGCACCAAGCGTATTCATTTTATTTAGAATTTTAACGCCCATTTT
>JAGOTX010000120.1 GCA_018061565.1 Pseudomonadota bacterium | reverse complement strand
CAAGAGTTGCTTATTTGATTAATCGAAAAAGCATAATAGCTATGGTTTTAACACTGCCCTCAAATCCCACAAAACCATCAAATCCTTAACAAAGCGGTTCGATATTCTGTCGGCAGACTCCACAAAATGAGAGTGAGAGCGGAGAGCGAGTGCGGTGAAGTATGAGAAATAGAGTGAAAGAGGCTGTCTCAAAAGGATAGCCTCTTTTTTTTATTGATATGTTTTTGAGCTCAGTTTTTCAACTGATTTTTTTTGGATAAATCTGCGCGCTCTAAAAATTGTCTTAAAAGCCGTTCTAATTGTTAATAGTGTTGATACAGGAGCTTAAAAACAAGCCTTATGCGGCCATTTTCTTAAGATTATGGGCAATTGCGATTAATCCAGTTTCTATTTCGGCCTTTTTAATGCCGCGCAGATTAAATCTTTTAAATTTTTTATTGTGTTTTATGTTTGCAAATATAGGTTCAACATCCCAGCATCTTTTTTTGCGATGGTAAACCCCTTCTTCACTTTGCAGATTCAGCTTTACCGTTTCTTTGTATTCTTTTAGTTGATGATTAATATCAACTATACGATTGTTTTTTGATTGATGACATTTGTCCCGCAATGCGCATCCAATGCAGTTTATAGCCTTGTATGTTGTATATTGTTGTAAGTAACCGCTCTTTGATTTGTGGGTGGTCTCTTTTATTCTGTGCATGGGTTTTCCAGCAGGACAAAACAGTGTATCAGTTTCTTTATCATAAGGAAAATAATCACTCTTAAAATTATTTTTCCGAAAGTTTTTGGATTGTTCTTTGTCAAAAAGGCTATACTTCACGTAAGCTTTTATATTTTCTTTTTCCAAGAACTCATAGTTTTCTTCAGAGCCGTAACCAGCATCAGTAGTAGCAATTTTTGGATTTTGGTTATAGAGATCTTTGTGTGAGGATAAATGAGTGGGAAAGGTTTTTGTGTCAGTAGGGTTTTGATGAAGTGTGTAATTCACTATGTATTGGTTGTTGCTGGATATCTGAAGATTGTAAGCAGGCTTGAGTTGACCATTCTTCATGTGATCTTCTTTTAAACGCATGAAGGTGGCATCGGGATCGGTCCTGGAGTAGCTGTTACGCTGTGCTAAGATTTCTTGTTGTTCTTTATATTTGACCAGATTCTTTGGCCATTCCCGCTTCATGTAATTTAATTTCTGCTTTACTTTTTTTGGAACCTCTTCTTTATCTTTTAAAACAGTGTGAATTTTTTCAATTGTCTTTGTAAGCTCCTCTGGGCTTATTTCTTTAAAGTCAATTGGAGTGGTATCCTTCATCTCTTCTGAGGCAACACTTTCCGTATAAGCCCAAAGTTCTTTTAACTGCTCCTGCATTTTATTCTTGTTGTATTTAATGCTGTTACCCCAAACAAAGGTGTAACGGTTGGCATTGGCTTCTATCTTTGTTCCATCGGTATAAATTTCTTTTAAGCTAAGATGTCCGCTTTTAGAAAGAAGTTCAACAACCTGCCCAAATACAGCCTTTAACGCTTCTTTTAATCTTTCTCCACGGAACCTGTTAATTGTATTGTGATCAGGTTGCTGCATACCCGAAAGCCACATAAAATGAATATTTTCCTTTAAACCAGATTCTATCTTACGGCTACTGTAAACATTGCATAAATATGCATATACCAGAACCTTTAAAAGCATACGAGGGTGGTAACTTGAAGTCCCACCGCCTTTATATCCTTTTATTAGTTGGTTTAGATCTATGTTCTCAATTACTGAGTTTACTACCCGAACAGGGTGATTTGCCTCGATTAACTCATCAATAGATGGAGGAAGCAAAAATGGTTGGTTGTTTATGTAGTCTTTAAATACTACTTTTGTATTAGATTTCACATCGCAAAGGTCACGCTTTGCAGCAATTTGGGCACCTACAGTGCCCTTTTGTTTTTCACAAAATGATTTTAATTTCCTAACACTGTTAATTAAAACAGTCTATTACAAAAAAGAGGCCGCCTCACTTTTGAGACAGCCTCTTTTTTGCAGAAAATGGTTTGCGATATTTTGTCTGATTGAAGTGGAAATCATCTGGGCTATAGCGCAAAGATTAAAACGAAAAAACCGACCCAATGAGGGATTAAGAGCGAAGTACGAAAGCACATAAAATACTGTTAGCACTGAATGCTAGCACATGGAGTGCCGCTTAACCTACAAGCTTTCTACTCTAAATATTTTATGAAATTATAATCAAGATTTTGCCTCCATCTAAAGAATCTAATGCACCACTAAAAGACCCAATAATTTTATTTCATTTTATTCTCATAATTAATTTTTCAAAGCAAATTGCAACATCTTTTTCATTAGGAATTGGCCTATAGGCTAAAGCAGACAATTCAGTTTGATATTTTACCTTCAATTGATTCCAGAGAGTTGTAAAATCATTAACTAAGGGAGATTCTGTAATCAATTTATTTTGCCAGTCTTTGGGTTCTTCGAACATGTCTCTGTCGTGTTGCAGAATTGAGTCAAATTGCTTTTTAAAAGAATCAGATGCTACAAATTGAGCACATTCAGAGTTGTTCATTAGGAAATATAAATCATAAAAATGTCTTATCTTTTTTGAAATACTTTCAACTGAATTTTCTTCGAATGAAAACCTTATAAGTGAAACCATTTTTTCCAACAAGGTTTGTTTTTTACTCAACACATTCACATCAATAGGTTGGAGATGAAATTGTTCAATATATTTTTCATTTCCTGTTTGCATTAGAAAATCGAATATAAAACTTTGTATTTTAAGTTTTTGAAATGGAAATGGATTGGCGAATGAATTGACCTCAACAATTAATTTATTATTTTGATTGCCTTTTTCTGTACTTATATATTCAAAAACCGATTTCCTGAATCTTGAACCTTTGCTGGTTACACCATCCATTTGCAATTCGGTTAAATCAGGTGTAATTTCCTTCTCAATAGCGCGAATAATGGTTTTAATTTCATTACCTGATTTATCCTTGTCATTGATGATGGCAATGTCAACATCTTCAGAAAAGCGTTCTATAAGATTGTAGCCTTTTGATAATGATGTTCCGCCTTTAAAAACGGATTCGTCAACATATTTACTTTTTGCCAAGCGGCTTAATAC
>JAGOTX010000119.1 GCA_018061565.1 Pseudomonadota bacterium | reverse complement strand
GCAAAGAGTTTAAAACAATTATCTTTCTAGGAGGAAGTCAAGGCGCTACGTTTATCAATAACCTTGCCATGCAACTAGCTCCTCTCTTACATCAAAAAGGTATCAAAATCATTCACCAAACGGGTGTTAAAGATTTTTCATCAATCTTAGAGTTTTACACCAAAGCATCTATTCCTGCAGATGTTTTTGATTTTTCTACCACAATGCCAGAAAAAATTTATGAAGCAGATATCGCAATTAGCCGAGCGGGAGCAAGTACGTTATGGGAATTGTGCGCATCTGCCATTCCTACTCTTTTTATCCCCTTTCCTCATGCCGCAGCTAATCATCAATTTTTTAATGCAAAAACTCTGGTTGATAAAGGGTTAGCTCTTTTAGAGCCTCAACGTCAAATGGAATCACACGACCTTCTTGAAAAGCTTGAAAAAATCCCTCTAAAAGAAATATCTGAAAAGCTATCTGATACTATTCATTCAGGTGGGGCTAAAACAATTGTAGACCAACTATTAACCCATATAAAGGAAAGCTAATGTTATCCAATCTTATTGTTCGCATCGCTACACGAGACGATGCGGGAGAAATTGCAAAGTTCAATGTTCTATTTGCGAAAGAAACTGTTAATAAAAATCTCTCTTTGGCTATGACAACAGAAGGGGTACATCAAGTCTTTTCTAAATTCAATAATGGCTTTTATATTATTGCCGAGCTAGATGGTCTTATCGTAGGATTAACCATGGTTACAAGAGAATGGAGCGATTGGAACAATGGAGCATTTTATTGTATTCAGAGTATTTTTGTGATTCATACAGAGTATGAAAAAGAGATTCATGATGCCATTTTCAATAAAGCAAAATCATTAGCAAAAGAGCACTATGACGTTTGTGGGGTTAGACTTTTTGTTCACAAAGATGACAAAGAAACACAAAAAATATATGAAACCTTAGGATTACAAAAAACACCGTATATCATTTTTGAAGAAATGTTTTAAACGAAGTGGTGCGCTCGAAGGGACTCGAACCCCTGACCGTTGGTACCGCAAACCAATGCTCTATCCATCTGAGCTACGAACGCACTTTATCAATTGAGGTCGGTATTGTACCCTATGTTTTATAAAATAAGTATTAAACTAAAAAGAATCTATTATGACCTTTGATTTTAAACATTCTTTACAAACCGCTTTTCGGAGTTCATGGGTTATTTTAAAACTGGTTGTACCCATCTATATTTTAGCCGATGTCCTATTTTATTACGATATTTTGCGTTATATCACCTTCTTGTTTACCCCTATTGTTTCTTTGCTAGGGCTCCCATCAGAAGCAGTATTAGCAATCGTAAGCGGTCTTTTTCTGAATCTTTATGCTGCAATTGCCTTTGCCGCTCCAATTGGCTTAACTCCGCATCAATGGACAATCTTAGCTGTTTTTTTAGGCGTTGCCCATGCATTATTAGTCGAAACGGAAATTATGAAAAAACTTGGAATTTCACGTTTTTATTCTATAACATTGCGGCTCAGTGTTGGGCTTTTTGTTGGCTATATCGTCTCAAAACTTCCTTCTACTTGGTTTGACTCGCATACAATGCTAGAAGTTTCTACGCCTGCAAAAAACCACTTTGATTCCCTTTTTTCTTTACTACAGTATTCGCTCTATGCCTCTCTTTGGCTTTGTATACAAATTATTTTTCTTGTTTCTTTACTGATTTTCTTTTTAGATTTTTTAAAATCTTTGCAATGGGTTCAAGAACACTCACATAAAGTGAATAGTGGCTTTTCCATTGTCGTTGGCGTTATTTTAGGAATAACCTATGGTGCGGGTATTTTAATTTCAGAGTATGAACGCGGTATCTTGAAAAAAAAAGAGATTCTTTTTATTGGAACGTATCTGATGATTTGCCATGCAATCATTGAAGATACTCTACTCTTTGTTATTTTTGGAGCAAATCCATGGATAATCGTGAGCTTTAGACTCTTTTTTGCAACACTTTTTTCTTTTATAGTGATAAAGTTTTGGAAAAGTACTATTTAATTTCTTGATGATACACTTCTTCTAAAAGTTCTATAAAATGATTTGGCTCCATATATCCTGCAAATTCATCAATGATTTTTAAATCTTTTGGAGACAAAATATACTGCGTCGGTAAATACTTTACATGTAAAGATTTTGGAAGTCTCGGATCATCATTCATTATCGTTACATGAACATATGATTGAGTTATTTTTTGGATGTATGCCACATTATCAAAAATATTCTTTTTCATTTTTATGCAGTAAGGACAATGCTCACTGCTAATACTGAGTAAAATTAATTTTTTTTCCTTTGAGGCTTGTAAGCGCTCTTTATCTAAAAAAGTATCGGCATAAGAAAAACTGTAAATGAAACTTAGCATCAAAAAAAATTTAAGAAACATGACTTATCCTTGACAATAAAATATTAAATTCTCTCTTTATTCTTTTACTTTTTTTGCTGTATAACAAGTCCTATTATAATAAAAATCAATCCAATAAATGTTGAAAGCAGTATCGTTTCACCAACGATGAAACTAATCAAAAATAATGATATAAAAGGAGATATAAAAATTAAATTAGCAACTTGAGAAGCATTCGTACTCAATTTAATAGCATTAAGCCATAAAACAAACGTTAGTCCCATTTCAAAAAAGCCAACGTATGTTGCACCTAAAAGTCCATAAATATTAACAGTAAAAGGATCAGAAAAAAGAAGTGTCCATAAAAAAATGAAGGGCAAAGCACTAGCAAAATTAATAAAAAGCCCTACAACAGGATCAACATGAAGTTTGGCGTTATATAGCCAATACAATGACCACAAAATTGTTGAAAAAAGAGCTAAAAAAACACCTTCTATACTTGTAAATGAAAAATTGAATAAATCACCGTGTGTAGAGATAATCATAACACCCATATAACATAGAACACCTGCCCAAACATCACGTTTATGTAACCTATGTTTTAAAATAACGACAGAAAGATACGAAAGCGTTAGTGCCCAAGTATAATTAAGTGGTTGTGCCTCTTGTGCAGGCAAAAGATCATACGCCTTAAATAAAATAAGATAATAGATAAAAGGATTTATAAATCCTAAAAAAAATAAATAGAGGTATTCTCTAAGTGAAAAAGAAAAGATCAAAGTAAATTTTTTTTGAATAATAATAACAGCAAAAAGGATAAAAAAAGAGACTAAAGAAGCATA
>JAGOTX010000034.1 GCA_018061565.1 Pseudomonadota bacterium | reverse complement strand
ATGGAGTTTTTTAATAACCGTAACTGGCCCCTTGCCTGCGCTTTAGCCGTTCTTATTGTTTTGCCCATTCTTTTCATCTCCATCCTCCTTAATAAAATTGGGGAAGATAAAAAGGAAAGAGTTTGACAAGAAATTATTGATATGATAGCTTCTTGAAATTGTTAACAAAAATTATTATTAATTGAGGAATTTATGAAAAATATAATAATAAGTTTTTTGCTTGCGACATCTTTTACTTTTTCTGCAAATGAATGGGAAGAGACATTTGAATTATTTGGGGACAAATTCGTACATAAACCAGATTGTGTTCAAAAAATATATTCAGATAATTTAGTCCTTGAATCTGATTTAGGTCTTCTTTTAAGTGTTATTGTTGATGGAAGTTCTGTTATAGAAGAATTCCTCAATGTAAACGATTCTAGGGAGGTTTTTACTAAAAAGTTTAATGATATTTTGGCCGTCTACTCAGACACGTTTGTAACAAGACCTTCCCAATATGGGCTAAGAACAACGAAAATATCTTTAGATCATAATCCTTTTTCAGATATTGGAATAACAACAGAGCAATTTCAAGAACTACGAAAATTCCGTTGGTATAATATTGAAATACAAAGAAATAAAACTGTACTGGATGAAATTTGGGATGCCTATTTTGAAATGATTACAAATTATTTGTCTTGGTCTTTTCAGTTTAAAGGTCAGTTTTGTGATGTAATGAAATTTGCAAGAATGAGAACAATAGATTTTTCATCAGATGAGGATATGCCTGATGATGTTAAACAAAGTCTTAGAGATCGATTTTTAGATTTACTTGAAAATGGAAAAAAAGAAGGTGTTGACTTAACTTCTTTTATTAAGTCGTCAGGACTATTTGATTAG
This sequence comes from Pseudomonadota bacterium, assembly GCA_018061565.1. GTDB lineage: Bacteria > Pseudomonadota > Alphaproteobacteria > Paracaedibacterales > UBA11393 > JAGOTX01. The sequence continues at coordinate 11,114 of JAGOTX010000034.1, read as the reverse complement.
ATTATAAGACTGATAAAACCAAAAAACCTCCTTTTATTGTTAAGATAGAAGGAGGTTTAAATTTTTGTATAAATTAATAAATATCAAAAAGGAAGTTTAAAGTTCCCCATACCGCCGCTCATGGTATCCATTTCTTTAGCGATAAAATCTTCAACTTTTTCTTTTGCATCGCTATAGGCTGCAATAATCAGGTCTTCTAAAATTTCGCCTTCATCTGCTTTTAAAAGGGATGGATCAATCTTTAAAGAGACGATGTTGCCTTTACCGTTTACAGTCATTTTAACAAGACCAGCGCCGGAGGCTCCATCTACCTTAATATTGACAAGATTTTCTTGGAATTCTTGCATTTTTGTTTGTAAAGCTTGCGCTTGTTTCATCATTTGGCCAATGTTTTTCATAAAAATTTAGTCCTTTAGAAATTAAGTGTTATTGACAATTGTTACCATACTATTGGGGAAAGCCTTTAGTACTTGGCAAACAATGGGTTGGTTTTTAGCTTCATCTTCCAATACTTTTTGTTTGTCTTGTTGTTTTTGTATGATGGTTTTATCGCCACCTTCAAAAACTTGTTCTACAATCCAATTTGTATTTGTGAATGAATCTAAAAAATTTTTAAGGGGTAAAATAAAAGTGTTTTTAACGTTATCTTTAACGCGTAAAACAATGTGCCTTTTTTTAAATGAGACAATATGCGTGTCATGACGAAGGGCGCTATGTATAACCATTTCCTTTTCGGTTTCTAAGATATTTAAAAGATCCTCTAATGTATGGATATTTCCCCCATGATCAGAGTCTTTAGATGCATCATCTTGGAAGGTAATAGGGGGGGGGGCTAATTTAGATTTTTTTTTTTGATCTTCAAAATCTAAAACAGAAATGGGGACAACATAACAAAGGCGTATTAAGATCATTTGTAATGTTTCGGCTTGAAGCGGAGATTTTAAAAGTTCTTCATAGCCTTTAACCAGAACTTGCCAGGATTGCAGCATGACTGAAACAGGTATTGAATTTGATAATTCTTCTATTTTTGTTAAATCTTCGCCCGTCATAACAAAGTTGGGCTTGACTTTTTGCGTTTTAAGAGTTGTTAAAGAAAAAACAAGGTCCAATACGTCTTGCAGTAAAAGAAGGGGATCTGACCCTTCATTGAGTAGATATTGACTTATTTTTAAAGAATCTTGCACATTGCCTTTGAGAAGGTATTCTAAAAGATCCAAAAGCATTGAACGATCCGATTGACCGAGCATTTGGCGGATAGTTTCTTGTTCGATTGTTTTTTCTGAATTGGCTTGTGTTAAAGATATGGCTTGATCGAGAAGGGATAGACCATCTCTCATAGAGCCATCCGCTGCTTTTGAAAGCATGGAAAGCGCTAGTGGAGACGCCTCAAATCCTTCTTTTTGAGCAATTTCGCCCAAATACTCAATTAAAAGGGGAATATCCATTCTTTTAAGGTCAAAACGCTGACAGCGGGATAAAATGGTATCTGGAATTTTCCTCAGTTCTGTTGTTGCAAAGATAAATTTTACATGGGATGGTGGTTCTTCCAATGTTTTTAAAAGGGCATTAAAGGCACTTTTAGAGAGCATATGAACTTCGTCGATAATAAAGACTTTAAATCGCCCTTGTACGGCCTTATAACGACAGGCATCAACAATTTCACGGATATCATCAACACCTGTATGACTGGCTGCGTCCATTTCAATAACATCTAAATGGCGATCTTCTACAATGGCGATGCAAGACGCACATTTTCCACAAGGATTGCAGGTAATAGGGCCTTTACCATCTTCACCAATACAGTTTAGAGCTTTTGCAAGAATGCGCGCTGTTGTTGTTTTACCGACACCTCTTATGCCATGAAAAAGAAAAGCATGCGGAATACGATTTTCGCTAATCGCTTTTTCTAAGGTTTTGGAGAGAATTTCTTGACCTTTTAAATCAGATAAGGTTTGTGGGCGATATTTTCTTGCAAGAACTCGGTAAACTGCCTGACTTTGTGACATAAGAAAACCACCACCTTAAATTTAAAAACTCTGATTAAAAGAGAGTGAAGGATAACCCAAAAGCGATTTGCGACGGCTGCTTTCTTCCGAACCTGACCGGGTTGACAAGACTTTTGCCTATCCTTCTTGGTTATTATATCAAAAGTTAAAAAAAAAGGAAGGTAAAACTTGGTATTTATATGCGTTCAGAAGTGTTATCGTTTCTATTTTGTGAAAGAGAGTCTTATTTAAAAGACTTTTTATAATCCGTTAATGTTCCTGTAAATGGTTTAATGGTTCCATCACGAACAATCCAATACCGGTCCATTGTATGTTGAATTAAGTGCCAATCGTGCGCAATTAAAACAATAGCCCCTTCAAATTCATTAATGGCTAAAATAAGGGATTCCCTTGCTTGAATATCCAAATGGTTTGTTGGTTCGTCCAAAATAAGAAGGTGAATATTTTCAATACAAAGCCTTGCAAAAACAAGGCGAACCTTTTCACCACCTGATAAATTTTTAATGACAACATTAGCGCGATCTGCAGAAAAACCAAACCGCCCCAAATGCCCCCTTACACGCGTCTGATTCCAAGTCGAAAGAAGAGCCTGAAACATTGTATAAGGCGTATCATCAAGGGGTAAATCTTCTAATTGATGCTGGTGAAAATAACCAATTTTTAATCGCCCAGATTTAAAAAACTCACCCTTTAAAGGTTCTAAACGACCGCTTAAAAACTTAGCAAAAGTTGATTTTCCATTTCCATTTGCTCCCAAAAGAGCAATCCTATCATCAAGATCAATCCCTCCATTTAAACCTTTTAAAATCACGTGGTCATCATACCCTAATTGCAATTTGTCAAAACGTACGAGAGGTGATGCAATCTGTTCAACTTCTGGAAAGGAAAATTCAATAGATGCTTCTTCTTCCAACACATCAACTGTTTGAAGTTTAGAGAGCGCTTTAACACGCGATTGTGCTTGCGCTGCTTTTGAAGCTTTTGCTTTAAATCGATCTATAAATTTTTGTAAATGCTGACGTTTTTGTTCAACCTTTTCATTAACTTTTTGCGCATTTCTACTTTTTTCTTCAAACGCTTTTAAAAATTGGTCAAAGTTACCCGCATATTTATACATTTTACCTTTGTGAAGATGAAATATATGGTCAATAGATGCATTTAAAACATCCCGGTCATGGCTAATAAGTAAAAGGCTGCCCTGATAGTTTTTTAAGAAATCCTTTAGCCATTCAATGGCATCCAAGTCCAAGTGGTTGGTTGGTTCGTCCAACAAAAGAAGATCTGGATTTTGAAACAATGCCGCAGCCAAAGCCACCCGCATACGAAATCCACCCGAAAAATCATTTAAGGATTGATTTTGTTGAGATTCAGAAAAACCAAGCCCTTCTAATATTTCAGCTGCTCTTGATTCGGCTGTAAAACCATCTAACTTTTCAATTTCTTCATAAATATCTGCAATGCGTTCACCATCTTCTGTTGTTTCAAGTTCTTTAAAAAGATTTGATAATTTTTGATCGCTCTTTAAAACAAAATCACGAAGTGTTTGTTTGCCGCCAGGTGTTTCTTGTGCAACTGTTACAATTTTATAATCACGCGGCACATCAATACTGCCACCATCTGTGTGAAGCTCATTTAAAATCAACTTAAAAAGGGTTGATTTCCCTGTTCCATTTCTACCAATAATGGCGGCGTGGTGCCCTTGGGGAAGCTGGAAAGATGCTTCGTCAAGCAAAACTCTTCCCTGTATTCTATACGTTATATTTTGAACATTAAGCATGATTAAAGATCCTTTTTATTTCTGCTCATTTGTTCAAACGAGCTACAAGATTTTGCACTTATTTCTAATCTTTGTCTATAGTTTTGTATTAGGTTTTTAATTTACCGTTGTGCAAACGAAATGACAGAACCATTTCTTTTAACAATGATTGATTTAAACCCTTTTTGAAGCGCATTTTTAACATCATCTGTTGATTTTATTATTTTGTCATTGATTTTAACAATTTCATCACCAATTTTTAAAGAAATGCCAAAAATATCGTTTTGAACCAAAGGCTTACCATCCCTACCAACGATAACGATTTTACCTTTAAGGGCTGGGTCAATATCTTCTTTTTGTAACAGTTCTTCTGTGACTTCTGCAATTAAATATCCAGATAAGGCATGATTACCTTCAATAAGAATGGATTTTGTTTTTTCAGAATCAGGAATTTGAACAGTGTTGATAGTAATATCAAACACGCCCTTTTCATGACGCCAAACTTTTAATGTAAGAGGCTTGCCAAGGGTTTTTAAATTAACTAAATAATCAAAAACTTCAACTTTTGAAACAAGAATGCCATCGACAGATAAAATAACATCTTCTTTTTTAATTTTTTCAACAAGTGGGCTTAAATCATGAATTTTGGTAATCATTACGCCACCTTGATAGCTTTTAAGGTCAAAATCTTTAAATGTTTTAGCAATATCATAGGATAGTTCTTGAAGCGTAACGCCCATCCAAATCATGTCTTCAGTTCTTTTTTCTTCTATTTTTTGAAGATATGCCTTAATCAAAGATGAAGGAATAGCAAAACCAACACCATGATTGGCACCTGTTTTTGTGGCAATGGCGCTGGGTGTTGCAACATATTCGCCTTTTTTATTAAAAATGGCACCACCTGAATTACCAGGATTAACGGCTGCGTCAATTTGGAACATGACTTTGCCATCCATAACGCGATTAAGGGCAGATACAATTCCCCCCGTTATCGATTGACCAATGCCAAAGGCATTACCAACGGCATAAATTGGCTCTGTAATAAGAAGGTCGTCAGAATTTCCAATTGTTGCAACAGGCAATTCTTCGGTTTCGTCTTTCTCTATTTTAACAAATGCAATATCTAAATTTTTATTTAAGTAGACAGTTTTTGCTTCAAATTCGCGACCATCATTGAGTTTAACTTTAATTTTTTCAGCATCGCTTACAACGTGTGCGCACGTTATTAAAAGACCATCCTTTTTTAGAATAACCCCCGACCCACTCCCCTGAATTACACGGGGTTGATTGGGAATCATATTCCCAAAGAAAAAACCAAAAGATGGATCATCCAAAAAAGGGTTAAAAACTTGATTGTTTATTTGCAAAACATAAATATTAACAACAGCCTTTGCGCTTTCATTAATGGCATCAGCAACGCATTTACAGTCGTTTGTGCAAGCAGAGGATGACTCAGAATAAGCTTTATCTGCAATGACAAGCATACACATAAGAACTAAAATTTTTTTTAAAAACAATAAATGCGTTATCATAAAAGCTTTAACTCCTTAAGAATTATTTTATTTTTCTATTCTTCCATAACAGCTGGCGCATCACCAATCATTGAAGGATTAGTAACTAAAAGTGCGTCTATTTCTGATTGAGAACAAATACCTAAATGAACAGGATTTTTAGGTTTAATATTGGCGCTATTTTTATGTGTTTTTAAACGTATGCTTTGAACAGTTGCCTTTGTTGTTGCAAGCAATTCACAAATTTTTGCATCTGAAATATGGGGATAATAACGCACAAACCATGCAATGGCATCGGGGCGATCTTGACGTTTTGAAAGAGCAACATAACGCTTCTTTTTTTTCCCCAATATCATATCTGCAGTTAGTGCTACTTTAAGCTGTAATTTTGCATCTTCATCTTTTTCACAGCGTTCAATTTCAGCAAGGTCTAATTGACCATTGGCAATCGGATCAAATCCAATAAGGGATGCTACTTCCCCATCTGCAATGGCTTGAACTTCAATAATGTGAAGGTTGCAAAACTCTGCTATTTGGGAAAAAGTTAAGCTTGTATTTTCAATCAACCAAACGGCTGTTGCTTTGGGCATCAGTAATATCATTTTAAAATCTCCTTTATTAATTGCTTTTGTATAAGCAAATTACGTATCATTCTAGACAAATTTATTTATATTTTCAATCTTTATAGCGCTGTTATAGCTGATTATGTGTAAATATTAAAGGGATGCCCTCATAATATTTTATTCATAAGCTCTTGCTTAATTTCTTTTCTAAAGTAAAAAGATATCAATAAAAACGAGGCAACATATGTTAATAAAATAACAAACATCGCATATTCAAAATTTTGTAAAGAATAGCTTTTTATGCCCTTTGAATCGTATAATCCTGTCCAGTTTTGATCTAGTAAAAAACCAATAAGGGGCTGAAAAATAAGCCCACTTGTCATAACAATCATATTTAAAAAACCAAGGGTTGTACCACTGAGTTCTAGGGGGGTATTTTCCTTTGCAATAACAAAGCATAAAACATGTCCACCGCATAATGCACCCATAAAAAACAACAATGCGCTAGACACAATAAAGCCGATATTGACATAGACAATAATATAAAACAATAAAGCACCAAGTAACCCAAGCATCGCCATCGTTAAATGGGGTAAGTTAATTTTTTTTGCAATATTTGAAATGATCGGACTTCCAACACCAACACCTATAAAGAAGAAAATGGGAAGTGTTGCAACGCTGTAGCAGGATGCATTAATTTTTTGCATAAAAAAAGGAATCGCCCAAAGCTCTGCAAAGCCAGAAATACCAACATACATAAATAATCCATAAAGGCCCAATACCCAATTTATTTTAGATCTTAAAACGACTTTAAAGGAATCTAAAATATTTAATGGTTTAGGTCTTTCAACCATCGGTTTTGATGGAATAATTTTATAAGCTAAAAAGGCAATGATGCCGCCTAAAAGAATAAGCACATTCATAGCTTTAAAATAACCAAGAAGAAAAACCAAAAAAGAAAAGGGATGGGTACCAACAGCTGCCCCTAATTGCCCCATCATAAGCGTAATACCAGCAATCAGTGGAAACATTTTTGATTCAAACCAATCAGCGCCAACTTTCATACAGCTAACATAGGCACAAGCAGACCCCATTCCCATTAAAAAACGCCCTATATAAGCAATAATGAGCTGATCCGTATAGGTAAAGATAATAGCACCCGATGTGCAAAGCAGTGTTGACGCTGTAATAACAAAACGAACACCTAAACGATCCAAAATATAACCACAGGGTGTTTGAAGGGGGACATAAGCAATATAATAAAAGGCAGACATAAACCCAAAACTTGTGCTATCTAAACTGTATTTTCCCATTAAATGATGCATCAATACTTGTGGGGATACCCGAAGGACATATTCGTACAAATAAAAGACACCAGCCATCACTAAGATCAACCAGGTTTGTTTTTTAGGTACTTTCATATGGCGTTTTTCTAAAGTCAGTGTTTCATTTTATAGCTCTTTTTAATCAAATAATCAAGATTTGCTTATAATATAAACACTAGATGCTTCATGAAGAAAGTTTGCTTTTTATAGAACGATTCGTTATATTCAAAGGCAATGAGAAATAAAGGAGCAAAAATATGGCAGAAGATGCAATTGGTGGTGTTTCATCACAACAATTAAGATTAATCATTGAAAAAATTGAACGACTTGAAGAAGAAAAAGCACAAATAAGCGAACATATAAAAGATGCCTTTGCTGAAGCCAAAGGGGAAGGATTTGATATTAAAACCTTACGCTCTGTTTTGCGTCTTCGCAAAATGAAACCGGAAGATCTATCCGAACAAGAAGAACTTTTAGATCTTTATCTATCCGCTCTTGGTATGCGTGCACGTAGTTTACAAGACGCAGAATAAATTAAATTAAAGGAACAAACGATGGGTTTTAATTGTGGTATTGTGGGGCTTCCAAATGTTGGAAAGTCAACTCTTTTTAACGCTTTAACGGCAACGGCCGCAGCACAAGCGGCAAATTATCCTTTTTGCACAATTGAACCCAACGTTGGCCGAGTGGGTGTTCCAGACCTGCGCTTAAATACATTAGCAGATATCGCCAAATCACAAAAAATAATTCCAACACAATTAGAATTTGTGGACATTGCAGGTCTTGTAAGAGGGGCTTCTAAAGGGGAAGGGCTTGGCAACCAATTTTTAGGGCATATTCGTTCTGTGGATGCTATTATTCATGTTCTTCGTTGCTTTGATGACGATGATATTACCCACGTTGATGGCTCCGTCGACCCCGTGCGTGATCTTTCAACCATTGAAACAGAACTTATGCTCTCTGATATGGAATCTTTAGAACGCCGTATTCAAAACCTTGAAAAAAAAGCCAAATCTCAAGATAAAGAGGCAAAAGAAACGCTAGAATGTATAAAACATATTCTCCCCACCTTAGAGGCAGGTAAACCAGCAAGGGACGCTATAGTTCCAGATCACTCTAAATATATATTTTCAAATTTACAGCTGCTAACATCTAAACCCATTCTTTATGCCCTTAATGTGAGTGAGGCGGATGCCGTAAATGGCAATGCTTATACAGACTCTGTTTTTGAATACCTTAAAAAAACAAATGGTCAAGGTGTTATCATCAGCGCCAATATCGAAGCAGAAGTTTCATCGTTAGAAAGCATTGAGGAAAGAAAAGAATTTTTACAAAGTATAGGCCTTGAAGAAACAGGCCTTAACCGGGTGATTGAAAAAGGTTACGCTTTGCTTGATCTTTTAACATTTTTTACCATTGGCCCTAAAGAAGCACGCGCTTGGACAATTGAAAAAGGCGCAAAAGCACCGCAAGCAGCAGGTGTTATTCATACAGATTTTGAACGCGGCTTTATTTGCGCTGAAACAACAAGTTATAGTGATTATGTTGCCTGCAATGGTGAAGCAAACGCAAAAGCACAAGGAAAACTAAGACTCGAAGGTAAAGAATACCTGGTGCAAGACGGCGATATTTTCCACTTTAGATTTAACGTTTAGTTAATTTTATCATTATCCTCCTTTTAAAAGAGGGTAATGATAAAAACTTATCTTTATTATTTCACTGTTGCACTCAATTCAGATCAAAAGTTTTGCTAATTACTTTATTGATCGCTCGGTTTTGAAGATATATTTTTTAATCGATCTTCTAAATTCGCTAATTTCTCTTGCATTTCTTGCTCTAATTTCGCTGATTCCTTTTGCATTTTTTGCTCTAATTTCGCTGATTCCTTTTGCATTTTTTGTAAATTTTTATGTTGTTCTATGAGTCTTGGATTATTAGATTTTTCTACATCGAAGTTATCTCTTTCAAAATTATCGAAAAGATCATTTATTCTTTGAATAAAAATTTCTCGCTGATCAAAGTGATCTCTAGTTTCATCATCTGATTCACTACTAAAGCCAGAAATCTTAAGAAGCGGATAAAAATCTTTTAAATCTCTTTCTATATTTGCACGAATTGGGAAGTAGTAAATAAATTCTAAACCATCTTTTTGTACAATAGTTACAACTGTATACATTGAATTTTGTCGAACGCTACATTCTTCTTTTAAAATATCATCCGGATTGAATTTATGATCTCTTAAATAATTCATATCATCAGGTAACACGTTTTTCTTAAGAATATCATCTATAATGATTTTTGCAGCTTCATCTTTATCAACGCTTCTATTCCAAATTTCTTCATATGGATTCTCTTTTGAAAATGTTTTTTTAAAGTGTTCTTTAGCATTTGAAACAGCTTCATGAATAATTAAGTTTGGATTATTATAATGATCGTCATTTAACCAATTTTGGTCAAACACATATGCTTCATGAAAAAAGAGATATATTGGAATTATTTTTTGGTTATAGCGTTTCTTATTACCATCATCAATAAAGTTAACCGTTGCTTTTTGAAATATCTCTTTAAATATACTCATAACCTTGTCATATCTGCGTTTCCCATCCATAACGACTTGATCAACAATTTCATTATAATGTATATTTTGTTTTTTATAAATTTCATCTTTTATTTTATCACTTATCCAAATTTTTGCATGTTCCCATCTTTTATCTTGCAAACTGTGTAAATAATCATGGAAGGTAAGTGCTATTGGAGAAAGCTTAGTTCCATGTGCTATAAGTTTAGAGGATGGATATGGAAGCGGTAAAATATGAACACCATCTAAAAGAGTCTTTACAAGAGTTGAAATACCTACTTTATCAGCGCCAATCATTGGCCAATATTCTGGCTCTCCAAATATCTCACTAAATTTTGCTTCTAAAATATCATTAACTTTTTTAGATACATATGAAGGAAAAAGACTAACATTGTTTTTTCCTGGCGTATCTGATTCCATAAAATAATATCTGATCGCTTTATTTGAATGTTGCCAGGCAAAACGATGCTCACCTGCAAAAAGGGGATCAACATCTTTTCCATCCGCCGTTTTTAAATGGGATGGTAAACCAAGTGGAACTTTTCTATACATTGCAAATATAGCTTTACTACCAGGAAAAGGTTCAAATAAGTCTCTTTCTGAAGCTGATAAACTCCCGACTTCTGCTGCTGCTAGTGCGCGTAATAAAAGAAGTGCATTTTCATGATGTTCATCTCCTAAATATCCATCAACGCCTAGTTGTTTTAAATGGTGTAAATTAGAAAGAATAACTGTTTTTGTGGGCGATTCTGGAATTTGTTCACAATATTCTTCGAGCTGCAGCATATAAAGCTGTTGTAGTTCAATTTTTTTTCTCACATTAACTTCAGTAAGTGGAGACGTTAAAGCTTTAACATCTAAACTATCTAAAGTGCTAGCACTTTTATATGTTGCAGGATAAAGTAGCCTGACGATCCTCTCATCAGCTGTAAAATATTTAGAAGTTTGGATAGGTGGATCTTCAACAGTTTCTTTGCTTAGTTTTGGCATTTCTTTAAGGGGGGTTACTGAAAAAGATTCATTAAAACATAAAATTTGTAAGAGCATAGCAGTTGATAAAAATTTATAAGACATAAAAATTACTCCAGAAAAATATTAGATATTTAATTATAACAACTTAAAAGTTAAAAAAGTATTAAAAAAATAAAAAATATTTCTTAAACTGATTGGCAAAAGAATACCTTTAATTTATTTTTCATTTCGTACGAATATTATTTAAAAATCTAATTTTGTTTAAAGAAAAACTTATTATAAATTGTTGCAATATATCCAATAAAATTATGAAAAATAAGGATTGGAGAAAATGCTTTTGAAATAATTTCTAATTGGCAAAGGGATTCTAATACTACTAGAAAAAGTATAACAACCCAAAGCG
>JAGOTX010000033.1 GCA_018061565.1 Pseudomonadota bacterium | reverse complement strand
GTTGTCTTGGATTATCCGAATCAATTGTAATAGGTATTTCTAAACTTTTACAAAATCTGGACCTTGATTTATACACCGACGCCATTATTGTTTAATTCACATAACACATATAAATTTTTTGCAAATAATTGGCACAACCGTTGCGTGGTTCTGGCCAGCCATGCAACCAACGACCGATTGTTGTGTCGAATGCCGCATCTGCGGCTTTCGCATGTGTAAATGTTTCATATATATTTTTAGTATATACAACATCATTATTTATTTTAACTTCATAATCATACCATTCATCATTATCCCAATTTCCCCACGTGAAAAACACCCCAATGTCGCGCGCTGGATGCCATTCATGCCATATCGGCTTTAAATGGGCTGCTGTTCCATTCAAGTTTCGTTCAGCAACAAAGCGCGGCGTCAACCATATTTCAAGTTTATTTGCATTTGCGGGATTTTTCCCTTTCCGGTAGCCGGTTGAGATGCTTAAATGCTGTGCAGCATCACCACAGTTTGATAAATCAAATACACCATCTAAGGGGTTTGCTAAGGCTTTTACGGGCAGAATAACCTTGCCATTATCACTGTTTGGATCTGGTTTGTAAACAAGTTTAAGATTTAAAAAATCACGGTATGCATCTTCATGTCCACGCGCGAACGCCGGGAGAGCACTATCCATTATGGATTGCAATCTATCTTCCATTTTTTGCATTTTTTCCATTAAAGGTTGGCTATCTGCAAATTTTTTATGCCAACGCATCATCTGATCATGACTATGACGACTTATAAATCCAGCATAATATCTGCGGACAACCTCTTGCTCTTTTTGATCTTCAGCTAAGTTGTTTATAAACGGTTCTCCACAAACGTGATCGTAAAAATCTTTATGATACGCAAAATCAAATTGAATAAAAGAAGGGTCTGTTTGTTGTGGCACAAGCGAAGCAATAACATCGTTAGCTCTTATTTCTGTTTTTTTCTCAACATCAGCGTGTCTTAACTGCCTTTTGTTTTTCAATTCAGTGATATGACAAGCAATCCTAGCGGCATTTTTTTCTTTGAAATTTCTTTCAGCCTCACTGTACTGATCAATACAAAAATCTTTTAATAAATGAACTGATTGATTTTTACACAAACGCGCCTGAAAGTTTTGCCAAAAATTATCGGATTCATAAAAATCGATAACGCCATCAAATTCAGATAAAGTCGTTAAAGGGCGTTGAAAACGATGATTGAAGTCTTCCTCCATCATGTGATCAAACATTCTAACCAGCGGACGTCTCATTTCTGGCGGATACAAAACACTAACATTAATACCGGCAACTTTGATCTTATTTGAATTTTCAATCATATTACGAAGAACACCCTTCGTTATTAAATTAAGTTCAGAATGATTGGGAAGTTGTGGGCTATGCATATGCCATAGTCTGCTCTCTTTGTTCCAAAGTTCAAGTTGTTTTTGTAACAGTGCTTTATTTTGACCAGACGTCTTAGATATTAAAAAGTTTTTCGTTTTTTCCAACTCAATAGATGCGCTTTTTGTCACAACAAAAATACTATGATCAATAATATCCATTGTCTCTTCACTGACAACAAATAACCGCTTCATAGCATCAAATAATTTTTTTGCAGACTCACCCCTGTCTACTGTAAATTGATCCTCTCCAACAACAATAATGAATCGAACAGATTGTGCTTCCATCAGAATTTTTCTAATAAAAGCCGCATTAACCAAATTAAGGACAGATCCATCTGTATCATTAAAACCAGGAAAATCAAAAAACCTTAGACCATCAACAACGATTGATTTTGGATAACGCGTTTCTGAATCGCCACCTGTGCCAATTGACATGGCATCTCTATCTTGGGGGTTAAGCAAAACGTAATCTCTTCCATCTTCACTAATAGCCAGTTCCTTTCCAGCTAAAAGATTAACAAGCGTACTTTTCCCTGCGCCCGTATTGCCTAAAACAACAACAATATCCTCATTTTTCGAAGAACTAAAGAGGGAGGCATGTGCATCAAATTCGCTTTTTACACGCTCTGCAATCGTTTTGGAATCAAGATTATCCAGTTCAGATTGAAGGTCTTGTCTGCCTGGTTTCCATTCTTCAATCATTTTTTTCAAAGCATGATTTGGTATTAAATTTTTAGAAATGGCCAACCCTGTACTTGGACTTGTGGCTCTAATCCCAAAATGTTGCTCTATTGCGTGTTTTTCATAGGTATGACCATCGCTTGCCACAACAGGGTCCCTCATCACATCAAGCGTAATAGGACACTTATGTTCAATGGGCCTTAAATCATCATCTGATGCATAAAGACATGATATTAAGCCTAGTAAAAAACTTATTGATACTTTATTGATTGTTGATTTTTTCATAATAGGTCTCCCTTACCTGGAACTATTTTTACTTGAACAATATCTGGTATAAAAAAATATGTCAACCTCTTCATTAGCATAGAACCGCGTGTAATAAAAAATATAACGTGCAGCATGGAAAAGTTTTAAGGTGTGTAGATGGGAACGTTCTATAAAAAGGCTGCGTCGCGCTGCCAAGACAGGTTCTTTGCGCTTTTATAAGCAATGGATGCCGTTAATAATAAGTTTGGTAAAAGGTCCATTCGCTTATGATCAGAAGGGCTAGACAATCTACATGGAAAGCCGCCTCTGATCATAAAAGCCAAGCCTTTACAACAAACTGGAAAGAATTGATGGTTGTGAAATAAAAAATACGATAAAATAGGCAATAAATGCAACTGTATATAGGGTTTGTGTAACATGTATATCCCTAGATTTAAAAAATAGGAAATTAAGCATTATGGAAAATGAAACCATAACAGAAATTCAGTTTAAGGTTCCTGGACAGAGGGTCATCGATCTTATTGAGAAAATAGCCGGTGACAAGAATAAGTCGATACTAGACGTTGCCTCTAATTGTAAATCGTTAGATGTTTTCTCGTTATGTTTTCATGAGCAGTCTTTTTATCTTGGTACGATGACGTTAAAGCCCCTTCAAAAAGGTGGTTGGGGCGGGGCCAAAATGTGTAGGTCTACTTTCAATGAAGATATTCGTGATTATGTTAATCAAATCAATAGGTTTACGGCATATAGTGGATCAAAGTTTGGTGCAGTTGAATACTTTCCTATAAAAACATCTGTAAATTTTTTATTTTTGACAGAACTTATCAAAAATGGCTATGTCTTTTTAGGGAGAAATTCACAGCTTAAAATTTCTTTTTCAGAAAAATCTGTCCCCGTTCAATTTGATTGGATCTATGATGAGATAAGTAATTCCTATTCATTTAAAGAACAAAACATTGATTTTTAATTAAAAAACCAATACCCATTCTCTTTAATGAGGCGCAGGGAACGTTCCATGAAATTGCAACAGAAATGGAACAAAAGACACTTATTAATTTGTTAAACTTACCACCTGTGACACCTGAACAAACAAAGTATATATCAGAAAAACTTGTCAAAACGAAAGCGCCTATATTAATACCACCCAAAAACATTGTTTTACAAAAAATTGAACCGTCTCCAATTTTAACTCTACGATCAGTTGTCGAGGATTATGAATCATACCCTGTTGGTGATCTTAGTTTTTTATATGGATCGAGAGAGTGCAAACACAATCATAGAGCAAAGAAAATTGATTATGTTAAAGATGGTCAGATTATACGCATTGAACGGGATTTTGACTATGAAGAAAAAATACTTAAAGAAACGATTCTTAAAAAAATGCATATCCTTTCTATTAATAGTTATTGGGGGCAAAGAAGAATAACGCGTTTTTTTGTTCCTCAATTTAAAAGATCGCACAATAAAGACCTTGATCAGTGCTGGACTGATTTTTTAACGAATGATATCCCAGATTTTAAAAATAAGGGTATTCATATTAATTTTGATGATACTTTCCCGTACTCTCCCGCTGTTGAAGATGATTGGTTCTTAGACATAGAAAGTTCCGGCATCGATTGGTTTGACACTGAAATTGGCGTTAATATTAATAATGAAAAAGTAAATCTTTTACCCATTTTATTAAAACTGCTTCATGCAAATGGTTCAGATTTTCGTGTGCCGCCACATCAAGATGTTAAAATTGCAATTCAAGGGGAGCGCGACATTTTTTTAAAAGCAGAGCGGGTCAATACAATTTTGGGTTTTTTAAGATCTATTGTGAAAGCTGGTGGTGATACAAAAGATAAAAGTAAAATAAAAATTAGCCGTCTTGATGCCATTCAGCTTGATGAATTTAAGAAAACGGGTTTTAAGGATGCAAACTGGTCTGGTGAAGAAGTTTTATTAGATTTTGCAAAGAAGCTGAAAAATTTTAAAAGAATTACAAAAGTTAGCTCACCAAAAGAATTGAAAGCTGATCTTCGCCCTTATCAAAAAGAAGGGCTAAACTGGCTGCAATTTTTAAGGTCATATAATTTATGCGGTATTTTAGCAGATGACATGGGCCTTGGAAAAACGATCCAAACCTTAGCGCATCTTTTGGTTGAGAAAAAGGATGGACGGCTAAAACAACCTGTCCTCCTTATTATGCCAACAAGCCTTGTTGCTAACTGGGAATCTGAAATGACCCGGTTTGCGCCAAGCTTATCTTTTAAAATACTTCACGGTTCTAATAGGAATTTTGAAGCTTTAAATGAGTACGATATTTTGATGACAACATACGCACTTGTTACAAGAGATTTTGTTCACTTAGAAAAAATAACGTATTCTTTTATTATTTTGGATGAAGCGCAAAATATTAAAAATAAAAATACGCAGGTTGCAAAACTTTTACCACAATTAAAATCAGACCATAGATTGTGCTTAACGGGAACGCCCCTTGAAAACCATTTAGGTGAACTATGGTCGCTGTTCAATTTTCTAATTCCAGGGTTTTTAGGATCTGATCGTTATTTTAAGACGGAATTCAGAAATAAAATTGAAAAGAAAGATGATGCATCTGTAAAAAAAGCACTAACAACACGCATTAAGCCGTTTATGCTGAGGCGCTTAAAATCACAAGTTGATATTGATCTGCCAGAAAAAACAGAAATTATTCAAAGATGTGAATTGTCAGACCCGCAGCGTGATTTGTATGAAACGGTTCGCCTTGCCATGCATAAGAAAGTTCAAAATGAAATTGCACAAAAGGGAATCAATAAAAGCCAAATTATTATTTTAGATGCTCTTTTAAAATTACGGCAGGTATGCTGCGATCCACGTTTATTAAAAACAGGACATCAAGTGACAGAATCATCTAAGCTCACTATGCTCACTGAAATGGTGTGCGATATGGTAGAGGAAGGACGAAAAATTCTTATCTTTTCACAGTTTACAAGTATGCTTGATTTAATAGAGGTTGAATTAAACAAGATGAACATTCCCTATGTTCAATTGAGGGGTAATACAAAAAATCGTAAACAGCCTGTTGAAGACTTTCAAAAAGGAAAAACACCGATTTTTCTAATCAGCTTAAAGGCGGGGGGCGTTGGCCTTAACCTGACTGCTGCAGATACGGTTATTCACTATGACCCCTGGTGGAATCCGGCAGTTGAAAATCAGGCAACGGATAGGGCACACAGAATTGGGCAAAATAAACATATTTTTGTGTACAAATTTATTGCAAATAATACACTTGAAGAAAAAATACTTGAATTTCAGGCCAAAAAGGCTGCAGTGGCTCAGGCAATATTTGATACAGATAATAAAAAACCATCATCAAAAATTACGCAGGATGACGTAAGTGCGCTATTTTCATAAAAAAATAGATGCTCATTCCGTAAGTTAGTTGCGTATTTTATTTTTTAAGGACTATCAAAGTGATTTAAAAACCTGCTTAAGAAAAAAGCCACCTGTTTTCTTGACTTGTTCATTGTTTTATAATACTCTACTTGTTATATATATTCGTTTTATAGTGATGCATGTTTAGAAAAGCCCAAGTTTACCTGGAAAAAGAATGGATTGTAGATCAAAATAGAAAACCATTAGTTGTGCGTGGTGCACGCCAAGTAGGGAAAACGTGGTTAGCGCGATCAGTTGCTAAAAATACAAAAAAACAGTTAATTGAGATTAACTTTGAAAGAGATCCAAATCTTAAAAAGCTTTTCGATGGTAATGATCCAAAATCGATTATACAAAACCTAGAATTATTTTTTTCTAAAACAATAGACCCAAGCAAAAGCCTTTTGTTTTTAGATGAAATTCAGGATGCACCTGAACTTTTAGCAAAACTACGTTGGTTTTATGAAGAGCTTCCTGAGCTTGCTGTTATAGTTGCAGGTTCATTATTGGAATTTATTATTCAGGACCACGCCTTTAGCATGCCGGTTGGGCGCATAACGTATTTACATTTAGAGCCTCTTTCCTTTGAAGAATTTTTAAGGGCTAATAAAAAAGAAAAGTTGTCGCAGTTTCTAAGTGACGTTGATAAATTGATGGAAATCAGCCCTATGATTCATGAAACATTAACAGAGCAATTTCAAATTTATTCATTTATAGGGGGGATGCCGGAAGCCGTTAATACATATATTAAAACGCAGTCATATGAATCTGTTATAAAAATTCACCAAGATTTATTATCAACGTATAGGGATGATTTTTTTAAATATAAAGGACGACTCGAGATTCATAGACTAGATTCTATTTTAAAGGCAATTCCTGCGCAGTTAGGTGAAAAATTTGTTTTTTCTAAAGCAGATAAGAATATTCAAGCAGTGACAGCAAAACAAATATTATCCTTATTTAATAAAGCACGGTTGGCGCATAAAGTTAATCGAGCATTAGGGAATAGTGTTCCGTTAGAATCTGAAATACAAGATAAATCCTTCAAGCAAATATTTTTAGATGTTGGTTTGGCAAACAGAGCACTTGGATCTGTTTCACCTTTTATTAAAAATCAAATGCAAGGTGCAATTTCTGAACAAATTGTTGGGCAAATGCTTAGATGTACATTCCCATTTTTTTTGGAGCCTATGCTTTATTATTGGCAACGTGATGAAAATGGATCAAGTGCTGAGATTGATTATTTGATAGAATCTAATCAAAAAATTATACCTATTGAAGTAAAATCAGGCAGTACTGGAAGTTTAAAATCTCTTCACAGTTTTATGTTTAGAAAAAAAGGAAAAATTGCTGTGCGCATTAATAATGATGTATTAAGTATGACAGAGGTTAACGTTATAGTTGAAAACAGAGAACAGGTTAATTACAAATTACTCTCTATCCCATTTTATTTAACAGGACAGCTTTATAAATTATTAGATACGGTTATTTTTGATTAAAATAGTCATGAAATTCTCTAGATTTTTTGTGGCGCGTGTTGCGTGAACAGGAGACGTCAAACATTTGGGTTTTGCGCAAATTTTTCTTCTAATTCCATATCTAATAACCCCAATTCTGGATTAGAATTCAGTATGAGTAAGGATCACAGAGACATTTTACGTGACAAATCGTGTTTTTTGAACAAATTTACACAATTTTAGAATTTTACGATGCATTCTGTTAAGGCTCATAAAAGATTGCACGTTTTTTCTAATGCCGAGTTGGGGTCATAAATAAAACAGGGTAGGGTGGCATTTTGTATAAGTGATAACGCACGTTATAAAGTATTTTTCAAAAGTATATATAACACCTTGATATGCAAACCAAAAACTGTATAGTTTTTTATACTATTATAGTTAAGACATTTTTTTAGCTGCTTTTAATACATCATTATAGGACTTACTACCCATTCCGTATCCGGGCTGTCTATTTCTTACTTTAGTTATAGTGAGAACTGGTATAGTTTTTTGTTTATATATTTCAGCCCAATCTTTTTCTGTCAAACTATCTAGCGTGCTTATTTCTTCTTTTCTAAGTAAAAGTTGTCTATCAGGATCTTCTGCAGATTTTGGAGGTGTTGATTCTCTTGAAGGAAATGAATCATTTGGAACAGTCTCGCCTCCAGATGAATGACTTCTGTGTTCATGATCATCTGGATGAAAGATATCGGCATTATGATGAGATTTTGTACCTAAATAATAATCTCTATCGCTTATGTAGGCCGCGCGTTGAAGATTCATGTCATATTCGTCTGAAGGTTTTGAATTAAAAAACAAACCCCAATCCAGGTTTTCTGTTAATTCAAAACCTTGCAAACAGAATGCAGAACTTAAAACATCATTTGCCGGACCATAATCGTATTGCATGGAGAGTGACCAGTATAAAGGTATTAGTTCTTTTTTTTCACCTTCATCGGTTTTTCTTTTTTCTATTGCGTTAAATTCTTCCCGTGCTGTTATTAAATACTGGCTCCACGTTTTATCATCTACCAGATAAATATTTCTAATGTGCTCATTCCTTTCTACAAAAGGCGTAAGTCCTAAAGACTGCATTTCTTCTGTTAACGGCGGTTGATCATTACTCATAGCATGGTTGTTCATCACTAAACAGAAAGAAAGAGATGTTATTTTTAATAGCAGTTTCATTTTCTTATTCCTTTTTGATAATAAAGTGCATTTTGGCTAAGTGTTTTAGCATCGTCATAAGATTCGTCTAAATAATCTATAATTGGTTGAGCTATACTGTCAGCTGTTGCATGACTTAAGGTGCAATTTGCTGCGTAATAAAGTGCAATAAGTTGCATTTGCTTTTCAGAATATGTTGGAACTTGAACGGCATTATACCATTGAACCACACCATATAGCAGATTAAATGTTGGACCTATTAAGCTAACGGATCCACCTACGATCATGGCATTTTTCTGGTCTGATTCATAATCTAGTGAAACAAAAGTAATAATACCTCCAGCAACGCTTGTGAGAAAAGGTACAATTGCATTTAATTTCCATGATATCGTGGAAAATAGTGATGCTGCATCACGCTTGGCTATTAACCTAGATCTTAAAAAATCACTGATGCCACCATAAATATCTTGCTGATTTTTATCTAGTGTGCCATGCACAACAGTAATAAAATTTTCAAAACGGTTATTTGTTACAACATACCAATGGTTTTGTTGTTCTTTCGTTAACCGTGTAAACAAAAGTGAAGTGTCATAATCAAAAAACATGTTATTTTCAATTATACTTCCAACAAAAGCACTATCAATTCTGGATTTTAATATTTTTGATTGTTTAACAATTTTGTTGCATAAAGCTTTGGTCGGTTTATTACCCACTTTCTTCAAAATTTCAAGTGGCAGATTACATAATCCAAAAGCAGACATTGTTAACTGAAATTGACCTTCAATAATTTGACTATCATTGGGTGTTTGTATTCCTTCAATAAGTTGCAGAAAACCTGAGACAAATTGAACATAGACATTATTGGCTTTAATTTTTTTAAAGGAATTATTTTTGTTTAAGACACTGTGAAATACAGAAGCACCAACGTTACTAAAATTTGTGGGTATGTTCTTATCTGTTAAAATAGAAACCAAAGAAGATATTTTTTTAGACGATTCACTTTCTTTTCCCCTTTTTTGAGAAAATAAAGCATGAATGGCATCATCTATCTTTATATGTTCGTTTGCAGTAATTCTTACTTTCATTTCTTTTTTAAAAATAGAGTAGATAAAAAACACACTCCAACTTCTTATCACGGGGTTTTTGTCCATCGTTGCCCATTGTAGTAAAGGATTTTGCATTTTTTCATAAAACTCTATAGCATCGTGTTGCACTAGTGCAGGCAAATTTTTAATTTCTTCTGGGTACGCCTGTACAGAAACCGCTGCACTCTGTCCCAGATCTAAAGGGTTGCTTTCCATACCTGTTAGCATATTAGCGTAGCAGATTAAGCAAACCACAAAAAAGTTAACACTAAAGATTTTATTCATTTTATAACACTCCTGTCTTAAATGCATATTAGCATATACTGAATATCGGTACCAATTTTTGTTTTTCAAGTAGGTGGTAATGGATTTTTTACATCTAAGCCTTTTTGTTCTACCTATTCACCTTACCTACTTTACATAGTCTGTGTTCGGCAGAACCCGAAAACGTGTACTAAACTTTTACAAATAATAGATGAGATAATAAAATGAGTGTCCAAAAAGGATCGGTTTTGAACACCTCAAAATAACCTGTCCAAAAACTATATTGACAGACTTTTATACAGACGTTATATTTAGGACAGCCTTTTTGAACTTATTTAAAGGGGTACTAAGTAACAAAAGAAAGATAATTTTCTTTATTGATAACGTCAAATACAGAATCTGGATAACTTTTTATAAAGGCCGAAGCTTTTAATTTTGCATTTTTATTCCACTTAAATTCATAAGCGAAAATTTTAGCGTCAACCTCTTCAATGTAGTCAACTTCATTTTTTGCGTAATTTCTCCAAAAATAGTTATTTGAACTGTAATTACTGTACATGTTTCTTTTTAAACGCTCTGTGACGAGGAAATTTTCAAATAACTGACCAACGTCATTACGGTCATCTATAGCATTAAATTGAGATATAACTGCATTTCTTATGCCGTTG
The DNA here is from genome assembly GCA_018061565.1 of Pseudomonadota bacterium. Taxonomy (GTDB): domain Bacteria; phylum Pseudomonadota; class Alphaproteobacteria; order Paracaedibacterales; family UBA11393; genus JAGOTX01. The sequence goes on along the minus strand of JAGOTX010000033.1, from coordinate 1,682 downwards.
TCTATGAAATAGTATTTATTTTTTTTGCTAATCTCCTTGCGTAAATTTTTGCTATAGGCTGTTAAAGGGTAAAGAATGAATGATTTTTCAAGCAAGTCAATATATTTAGCAACAGTTTTTACATCAATACCTAGCTGTGTAGAGAGCTCATTAAGAGAAACTTCTGATCCAACCTGAAAAGCGAGTAATTTTGTCAGTTTTTGAAGAACCATAGGATTTTTAATAGAAGCTAGGGTCAAAATATCCTTATACAGATAAGACCCTACAATTTCTTTTAAATACTGAATTTTATCTTGCTTGTTCCCTAAGGTCAGTACTTCAGGATAGGATCCATAAATCAGATAATCATTTAGTGCTGCTTTTAATTCGAAAGGGTTGTGATGATTTTTTAGTTCACACTGAGCAAGGGGGAACATTTCTAGTACAATTTTTCGTCCAACTAAAGGTTCACCTATAGCATTAGCAAGATCAAAAGAGGATGACCCTGTTGCTATAACTTTTGTGTTTTTAATATAATCGTGAATAATTTTTAGGGCATGCCCGATGCCAGGAATATTTTGTGCTTCATCAATAATAAGTAAATCATAGCCTTGGCAAAAATCTTTAATCTCTTGAATTTTTGAGGAGGACAAAACATTTTGTATTAAGAGGTCATCTCCAGATACAAATTTGTATTTTTTCTTATATTGCTTAATATATTCCTCAAGAAGCGTTGTTTTCCCAATTCTTCTTGCTCCGTAAATGATAAGAACTTTGTCTTTGTTAATGTAGTGGTCAAAATCAGAATAAGCCCTTTTATACATAATTTTAGCATTTCAAATCTATATTTTTATATTAATTTATGGAATGAATAAAATCAAGAGCTTTGTTACATTGTTTTGATATGGCCCCGAACAAAACCGGTTCTTTCTTCAAATCAACAAAACGACTTTAAACAAAAAGGTATCCGTATACTAAAAATGCGTGCATACGAAAAGGAAAAAGGATGAAAGCACTTCGGCAAGTAGCCATACTTTTGTTAAGTCTCGTAATGCCGTTTTCAGAGGTCTTTGCAGAACAAAAAAATCTGAATTTATCAAACACATCTGTTGCCGTGGCTTTTTCACCGGATGATGGTGTAACACAAATGATTATCAATGAAATAGATAAAGCAAAAATTTCTATTTATGTAGCGGCTTATTCCTTTACATCAGTACCGATTGCGGTCAAATTAATTGAAGCACAAAAGCGTGGGGTCAGTGTTAAAGTTGTCCTCGATCAATCACAGCGCACAGCAATTGGATCGATCGCAAAAATACTATAACGATCGGGTGTTCAGGTTCGCTTTAACAGACAGTATAAAATTCAGCACAATAAGTACATGATCTTTGATGAACAACACGTTGAGTGCGGCAGCTTTAACTACACAAATTCAGCTGAAAAAACAACGCTGAACCGAAGGTCAGCTTAGCTAAAATGCCATCATCATCAAAGATCAACCAGAACTTGCAACCCTTTATGCAACCAATTTTAAAAAACTATGGCTGGAGTCATTTCAGGTGAAGAGGATCAGGAAATATAGGCTCTATCGGATTTCCTGTTGTATAGAAATGTATGTGAATAACGTTTAGAATGGTTTCATAAACCCAAAAAGTTACAAGAAGTAGCATAAAATGAGCAATTTCACACTCCCTCTTGGCATT
>JAGOTX010000118.1 GCA_018061565.1 Pseudomonadota bacterium | reverse complement strand
TGGATCCTCATTCTAATTCGCTATTATCTGCTTTTGCTTTTTGTTCAACGTTTGTTCTAAGGCCTTTCGGGGCCCTTTTTTTTGGCTACATTGGCGATCAAATTGGCCGAAAATCTACCGTTATTTTAACAACAATGATGATGTCAATTTCGTGTGTGATTATGGCTAATCTTCCAACATATGAACAAATTGGCATTGCTGCGGCTTGGATTATGACAATATGTCGTGTTGTTCAAGGACTTTCCTCTATGGGTGAAATAATGGGCGCGCAGATCTATGTTGCAGAAATTACAAAACCACCCGTTCAATATGTTGCTGTTTCATTTATAAGTTTAGCGTCTTCCATTGGAGGGTCTTTTGCTTTATGTATTGCGTTCCTTGTGACAACGGTTGAATTAAATTGGCGTATTGCGTTTTGGATAGGTGCTGGTATTGCTGTTGTTGGATCTTTAGCAAGAACACGTCTTCGTGAAACACCTGAATTTTTAATTATGAAAAAACGAAAAAATAATAATGTAGATGACCCTGATAATAAAAAGATGATTAATATGAAAAGTGTTTGGGCTTATTTTTCAATCTATTGCGGTTGGCCATTGTCTTTTTATTTAGCTTTTATGTACTTTAATACGACTCTTAAGGAAAATTTTTTATATACGTCAGAAAATATTATTTTTCATAATTTTTTACTTTCTTTAATCCTTATTGTGAGTGCTTTTTCTTGGTCTGTTTTATGTTTTAAAATTCATCCTCTAAAAATATTAAGATTAAAGTGTATAACATTTTTAGGCATTATTGCTTTGTTACCTTTTTTCTTAATGAATAGTACATCATATGTTGAAATTTTTATGATTCAAGTATTATTGTTAGTTTTTAACTTAGGGGATAATCCTGGTGCTGCAATTTTTATAAAAACATTTCCGGTTTTAAAACGTTTTACTGTTACAAGTTTGCTTTATGCCATAACAAGGGCATTGATGTATATCATTACATCATTTGGTTTGGTTTATTTAACAGACTGGATTGGTGTTTATGGCATATGGATTATTGCGCTCCCCGTTATTATAGTTTATTTTTTGGGTATTCGTTATTTTAATAATTTAGAAAAAAACATTAACGGATTATCGCTTAGATATAACGTTCCCCCTAATTTTGAAAGGAAATACACAATTGAATAACAGATGTTTAGTAAAAAACTTTATTTTTACAGGTACTCCAGGAAGTGGAAAAACTTCTGTTATTAAAGAATTAGAAAAAAATCAATATGACGTTATTCATGAAGCAGCAACAGATACAATTATAAAAGAACAAGCCAAGGGTATAAAACATCCATGGGAAAGTTCAAATTTTATAGATAGTATTATACAAATGCAAAAGGAACGGCAAATTAATAATACAAAAGATTTACAATTTTATGATCGCTCTCCTTTTTGCACCTATGCTCTTGGTCAATATCTATCCAACAAAAAAAATATAGGATTTACACCTTCTCTTGTATTGCTTAAGGAAATTGAACGTTGCCTAAATAATGGAGTCTATCAAAACAAAGTATTCTTTTTTCAGAATTTAGGTTTTATAGAAAATACTTTTGCCAGAAAAATAAGCTTTGAGGATGCTTTAATTTTTGAACAAACTCACTTGGATGTGTATAAAAAATTTGATTTTGATATCATTGTGGTTCCCAAAGAGTTAACCGTTAAACAAAGATGTGAATTTATTTTAAATTATAGCCAAACATTTTAATGTGATGATCCTTTAGTGGGTCACTTATAGGGAGAACATTGTAATGTGAGTATAAAAAATGCTCACTTTGTCATTCTAGCAAAGGCAGGAATCCAGGACAAAAATCCTTATTTTTTATTTTGTTCTGGATCCCCGATATCAAAGGGATGACAACTTTAGACTGAAACTTTATAACCATATTATATAGCGCGCGCTATTTTTTTGGCCCTTTGGAAAAAATCAAATTAGAATACTTGCGCTATAGTCAATGAGGTTAACGTTTAGAAAGAGCTTTTTCAACTCTTAAATGTGTTGCACTGATTGTTCTAGCTCCACTCCAGTCTCTATCATCCAATGCTTCATTTTTTGCTATTTCGTTATCAGGTGTCCAGATTGCATCTTGTCCTCCTCCAACACGATATGCCCACTTTAGAACATAAACCGCACCATTTGGAAATGTTACTTTTTTCCCACCATAATCATTTGTCCGTTCAACAACAGGTCCTTCTGATTCTTGTAATCTTGCTGGAGCTCTATCTGCTGTTCTATCTCGTGCTCTATCACCTAAAAATCGAGCATCGTCAGAAGATGCTCTGGCTTCTGGTGCGCGTGTTGAAGCCGCTGCTTGTTGGTCAACTCCAAATCCCTTATCTTCTAGCCAATTTATCCATTTATCAGCTTGTTGTTTTGTGCGAGGTTGGTCTTTATAGCTTTGACTTTTTTTTGTATCTTGAAGTTCCCAATAAAAACGACGTGCTGCACTTGGGTTATCTCTTAACTGTGATTCAGTAACTTCAAACATATTGATAACTTTTCTGCCATCCATTGGGCGAACTCTTTCTGGAATAGCATCAGATTTGATTGAAAAATTACCAGCCTTTGCTTCATTAACTGCTGCAAGCCACGCATCTACTTTTGCTTTATAAGCGCCGCGTCCCTTTAAATAGGGATCAGAAGTTTTTTCTGCAACTAAATTATTTTTTAACGATTCCAAGCGATCTGAATCATATCTTTTTAAGTCAGAAAAACGCATTGAATCCAGTCTGCTTGCAAAAGCACCATTTTTTTGATCATCACTTGATGCATGCGAAACCATTATGGAAGCAAGCAGCATCCCTGTTAATATTTTCATAATTTATCACTCCTAAAAATAAAAAAATAAAGATGTTTATTCATCTGAATCTATTTTAAATATAAGGTTTAAAAATTAATTTTTAGTTAACATTTTTGTTAATGCAATAAATTGTTCAAGAGATAAATTTTCAGCTCTATCTGTTGGATTAATATTTAAAGATATAAGTTGTTCTTCTGTTATAGAGCCTTTTAAAGTAGATCTTAACATTTTACGCCTTTGTGAAAATGCTTTTTCTGTTATTTTTTGAAGATTTTCACATAAAGATAAATCAACATCACTTTTGGGGTAAAACGTTAAAACAGAAGAAAAAACTTTAGGGGGGGGGGTAATTAAATGAGGGTATATTAAAACCCAGGAGTATCTTATAAAAATATATGGGGACGTGTGGAAAGGTTTTAAATCTTCTTG
>JAGOTX010000032.1 GCA_018061565.1 Pseudomonadota bacterium | reverse complement strand
ACTAAAATTGTGCTAATCGACGTTATAACCGGCCAAAACATTCTTTTAGAGGCCTCTAAATAAGCTAATTTATGGGGCATTTTTTCTTCTGATATTAATCGATCAGCATATTCAACAACAATAATCGCGCCATCCACAAGCATACCAATTGAAAAAATAAGGCTAAAGAGAACAACAATATTAAGGGTTGCCCCCAAAAATGAAAGCGCTAAAATACCCATTAAAAAAGAACCAGGCACAGCAATACCAACAAGAAGTGCTGAACTTCTTCCAAGGGCTGCAACAATAACACCCATAACCAAAATGATTGCAAATATAATATTGTTTTGAAGCTCTTTTAGCATGTCTTTAATATCATCAGATTCATCCATCGCATAAGACAAGGTCATACCAGGGGGGAACGTTTCTTTTTTTGATTCAACAAGTGCTTTCACGTTTGACACTGTATCAATAAGGTTTTCACCGATCCGCTTTTTTATACTGAGTAAAACAGCTTTTTTAGAAACACCTTTTACAATCCGATCATAAACAATGGATGTTTGATCTTTATACGTTTTTCGAATGTCGGCGATATCTTTTAATAAAATACTTGACGATCCATGCGCATAAATTGGAAGGTCTAAAATATCCTTGATGTTTTCTATTGTCCCCGATATTTTAAGATTCATGCGTCCATTTTCTGTATCAACATAACCACTTGTTAGCATTTGGTTATAGTTTGAAACATTTAGAAGAATCTTCGAAAAAGAAAGATTCAGCCTTGAAAGTTCAGAAGGATCAACAATAACCTCTACACTTTCTTCTTGATTGCCTGCAATATCAACACTCAAAACTGATGAAACATTTGATTCAATATCCAACTTTAATTGGTCCGCTATTTTATAAATGGTAGGAAGCGGTAAGTCACCACTTAGTTTAAGTGTTAAAATCGGGAAAAGAGCAAGATTAATTTCAGAAACAGCGGGCTCTGAAATATCTTTTGGCAGATCAGACTTTGCGCGTGCAACTTTTTCACGAACATCTGATAAGCTTTTATCAATAGAGCCACCTGCTTTAAATTCGATAATGACATTCCCCCCCCCCTCATAGCCTGTTGATTTTAACTGTTTAATACCTTCAATATTTTTAATTTGTTGTTCTAAGGGCCTTAGAATTAAACGTTCCGCATCCTGAGGGGATATACCACTATATGGGGCGCTCACATAAATATATGGCACTTTTACATCCGGCGTTGATTCTTTAGAAATGGTAAGATAAGAAATAAACCCAAAGATGATACAAAAAATAAGAATTGATATATTCGTCTTTGTTCTACTTAATATGCCTTCTAATAAAGAACTCATAAAATTTTGCCTGTTACGATGTCTACTTTTTGGCCTTCTTCAACAAAACTTGCACCCGTTTTTATATAGTGAAAATTTTCTTTATCTGTTGCTACAAAAAGGAATCCATTGTCTTGAATGTGATGTTTTTCTATTTTTAAAAATTCAACTTTTGATTCCTCATTAATTATTTTAATACCTGTCACGCCTTCGTTATTTAAGGTTAAAGCAGACAATGGAATTTTGTGAAAAAGCTTTTGCAATTCTTCAATTCTAACATCACAGCTCATGCCATCGAGTATTGATTGATCAGTGTTTGGGGTTTCTATATTAATTTCATATGTTTTTGTCTCTTCAGTTGGGGACTTTGAAATAAAAGTAACAATCCCTTCAACGGCTTTTTTAAGAATTGGAATATTAAGCGTTGCTTTTTGCCCCTCTTTTATAAGGTCATGTTCTTTTTCACTGATATAAATAATAATTTTAAGGGGAGAAATTTTTAAAAATTTAACTAACCCTGTTTGAGGTGTAATCTGATCTTTTTCATCAATTAAAAAAGCATCTATATAACCATCATCAGGTGCTTTAATAATATGTCCTTCCATCTTTGCAAGTTCAGAACGTGCAAGTTCCATTTCTGCTTTTGATTGCGTTAAGTCAATTTGGGTTTTGACACCTTTTGCATTGAGCTTTTCGCTTGCTTTAAATTCTAAATCTTTTTGTTGAAATCGCGCTCTGGCAGATTCTAATTTTGCGTCTAAATCATCATTATGAATTTTTAAAATTGCATCACCCTTTTTAATCGGTTGGCCAGCTTTTGCCATAATTTTAAAAACAGGGCCGCTTAAATCTGACTTTAAGGTAATATTCTGAATCGCTCTTGTTATTCCATTAAAATGATAAACATTTGATAAGCACTCACTTTTAGATTCTTCAATTTTTAAAACAATCTTTGTTGATTGAAGAAGGTTATCCTCCATCTGGTTATGACGCAGCCCTAAAAAGGAAATAAAGCAAACAAGGAAAAAAAACCCACCAAACAATGGCGGGGTTAAGGATAAAGCAAAACGCTTTAAAATATTAAAACTATTGATTAAGTGTTTTTTTAAGTTCTGATAAATCATTTTCAGAAAGTTTTGAGAGTTTTTCAATAACAACTTTTAGATCCTTCATGGCAATATTTCGAAGTGGAATAACAACAGTCTCACTTGTTTTTGCATCATCTAATACATAGAATAACATAGGTACGAACTCAACACCAAGATCTGTCATTAGCCTTTTATAAGGATCATACTTTGAAAGGTCACTTATAACATTGTCTGAAATTTGAATTTCCAAATCAGACTTTATTAATTTTAAAAGCGTTTCTTTATTACCTGTTTGATAACGGGATAAAACATCCATAAATTTTGATGAATCACTTTCAAATGCTGATTTCATGATCAAACCATACTGGCTGCTAAGTTCGCTGCCAAATGTTGGAAGCGGCAATACCCAAAAATTAATATTCATCTTTTGAACGTCTAAGTCTTTAACATGTTCAAAGATACGATGACAATTTGGGCATAAGAATTCAGCTAAAATAAGAAAAGTGCCTTTAGATTTAGAATCAAAAACAAACGAATTTTCCTTAATTCTTTTTAAGTTCTTCTTAACAGCTTTTGCAACGTCCAACTTCTTTTTTGTTTGATCATCGTCTTTTTTTAAATAATCAAAAGTTGATAACGTATGTGAATCTGAAAATGAAGGAATTGTACTTCCTAAAAATGCAAAACTCATAAGTCCTAATAATACTGTTCTAACTTTAAAATAACGATAAATATTCAATTCCATACTCCATAAAATTTTTACGCTTATGCAAAAATCGTATCGTAGTTTTTTTATTTGTGCAAACGCTTTTTACACAGCAAAATCCCTTGTAAAGCGAAGTGCTTCGCCAACAATAATACTGGCAGCTGTTGCTATATTTAAAGAACGACCTTGACTTTGGGGGATATAAAGAGACGTTTTAACATTTTCTCGAACAAAGTCTGTAACGCCAGAACTTTCCTTACCCATCAATAATATATCGTCTTTAGAATACTTAAACCCCCAACATGGGACATCACCTTTAACATCAATAAGAATAAGACGTTTATTATTTTTGTTAACATAGTCCAAAAAATGGTCAAAGGAAAGATGACGCTTTAAATTCACTATTTTTTGATAATCCATAACAGATCTTGTTAGTTTTTTATCATTCCAAAGGTAGGCACAGGGTTCAATAATGTGAAAAGGCATATCAAAACAAGCACAAAGACGCATTAATGTACCCGTGTTTTGAGGAATTTCTGGTTCAAAAAGAGCAAGACTTATCATTTTATAGTTCAATTTATAAGGTTATATTTATTCAAAACTAAATAGTTTTCTATGATTCTAATCTGATAGATAAAAAATCTCTATTACGTTTTATATCCTAAACGGTCCTAAAACACAAAAGAAAACCATCTTGGAAAAAAAATAAAAAAAGCGCACAATTGTAAATAACTTATTAGTACATTAATAATAGGAGTTACAATATGGGACAAGCAGAATTTGTTGGCACTACATTAAAAGAAGCCATTGAAAAAACAAAAAAAATTCTAGGTGAAGATGCCTATATTCTTTATTCTGAAGACACAAAAGATGGCGTTAAAGTTATTGCAACAAGCGATGAAGAAGATATCGCCCTTTTAGAAAATCGAAAAGAAGCGGAAACCCCGCAAAATTTTGAAAAAAATGTCTATTCGGTGACAAGAAACACACTTCAAAACTTTAAAAAAACAATACAAGAACAACAATCCCCGATGGATGTTATTCGATTTATTGCAGATACATGCCTGCACCAAGAATTAAGCACACCTTTTTGTGATGCATGGTTAAATGCACTCTCCCCTTATTTTAAGAAAGACCATTTTTATCTTGATGAGGCATTAGAACAAATTATGCCCTTTAATGAAAATTGGATTAGAGAAAGATCGCCAGAAAATCCAATTGTTCTTGTTGGACCCTCTGGTAGTGGTAAAACAGCAATGGTTGGTAAGTTACTTTTAATCTTAAAATCTTTAAAAAAGAATGTGCAAGTTGTAACACTTGATACCCAAAAGGGGGGGGCTATCTCTCAGTTATCACAATATCTTTCACCTTTTGCAATGTCTTTAGAAGTTGGATACGATGGTTACTTAAAAGCAAAGAAAGAATGTCTTACAAAAGACCAAATTTTAATAGTGGACACACCCGGTGTTAATATTTTAAGTAAAGATGGACAAGAATTTTTCTATCATCTATCTGAAAAATTAAGGGACCCTTTAACCCTTGTTTTACCAAACGACATGAAGGGTTCTCTTATGACAGATATTGCAAATGAGTTTAAAACATATAATACCCAATACTTAATAGGTACACGATTTGATGTTGAACAAAAATATGGCGGTTTTTTTACAACTGTTTTTGAAAATCAAATTCAACCTGTTCTTTATTCAGATAATCCAAAAATATCAGAACCCCTTCATGTTATTTCATCACAAAAAACATTGAAGCTTTTAACACAAAGTTAAAATTAGATATTAGTTTTTTTTAAAAAATAGCGTACCCTATAATAAGAGCAAGTTTTTTTAAATTTTAAGTATTTTTTATGGTAAAAATTCTAATCGATAATGAAGAAGTAGAGGTGAATGCAGGCTCTACAATTATGGAAGCTTGTGCTCAAAAAGGGGTATCTGTTCCCCATTTTTGTTATCATCCGGATTTATCCATTGCTGGCAACTGCAGAATGTGTTTGGTTGAAGTTGAAAAAATGCCAAAACCAATTGCAGGTTGTGCCTTCCCTGTGCAAGAAGGTATGGTTATTAAAACCAATTCAGAAATGGTTGAAAAAGCAAGAAAAGGTGTTTTAGAACTCCTTTTAATTAATCACCCCTTGGATTGTCCTGTGTGTGATCAGGGGGGGGAGTGCGGACTTCAAGACCAAGCCGTTGGTTATGGTAAAGGGTGCGGCGACTATGAATTTGAAAGAAGGCTGGTTTCTTCTAAAAATATGGGGCCGCTTATTAAAACAGTGATGACGCGTTGCATTCATTGTACAAGATGCATTCGCTTTATGGATGAAATTGCTGGAACATCTGAACTGGGTGCTGTATACCGGGGTGAAGAAACAGAAATTACAACCTACTTAGAATCAAACATAACCTCTGAACTTTCTGGAAACTTGATTGATATTTGCCCTGTTGGAGCTCTTACAAGTCACCCTTATGCTTTTCAGGGGCGCGCCTGGGAGCTTTTGAAAATTAAAAGCATTGATGTTTTAGATGCGGTTGGATCCAATATTGAACTTCATGTGCGTGAAAATAATGTGATGCGTATTGTCCCTTTTGAAAATAGAGAAATTAATGACTGTTGGATTGGCGATAAAATCCGCTTTTCCTATGATGGATTTTCAAAACAACGCCTTGATCGCCCTTATATTCGACAAAATAAAAAGCTTGAAGAATCAACCTGGGAAGATGCTTTTACCTTTATTAAAAATAGATTAAAAGATATTGAACCCAATCAAATGGCCGCACTATCTGGTGGGTTAACGGACGCAGAATCTGCGTTTGCACTGAAGGAGTTTATGAGTGTTATTGGATCCCCTCACCTTGACTCTAGGCCTATAAAATCTTACATTAACCCTTTAAATTTAGGATCTTATCTTTTTAATTCAACAATTGAAGGTATTGATCAAAGCGACTGCATTCTATTGGTTGGAACAAATCCCAAAATAGAAGCGTTAATGATTAATACACGCATTAGAAAACGCTTTTTAAAAGGTAATATAAAAATCGCCCTTATTGGTGAAGAGTGTGATTTAACATATGATTTTGAACATCTTGGAAATAGTGCTCAACTGTTAAAAGAGATATTAGATAAAAAACACCCCTTTTCAAAACAATGGTTTAAAGCAAAAAAGCCTATGATGATTATTGGCGAATCTGCCCTTTTAAGAAGGGATTCAAACATCATTTTAAAAATGGCGCAAGACCTTTGTGAAAAAGCCAATGCATTCAATGAAGAATGGAATGGCTTTAATGTGTTACTGTCACAAACAGGTATAATAAATGGACTTGAAACTGGATTTATTCCTGGAAAAGGAGGCTATTCAACAGAACAAATTTTACAAAAAGCAAAAGAAAATACCCTTAAAGTACTTTACCTTTTAAATATAGATACCTTTAATAGAAAAGACTTTGGGGATGATGTTTTTGTTATTTACCAAGGCCATCACGGAGATAAAGGTGCAGAATCTGCGGACGTTATTTTACCAGGGCTTTTGTTTACTGAAAAGGATGCAAGCTATGTAAACTGTGAAGGACGCGTTCAACAAACAAATAAGGCCGTTGAAGGCCCTTATTTAGCAAAAGAAGATTGGAAAATTATTCGCGCCCTTGCAAGCTTTTTAAATGTACGCTTAACCTTTGACACATTAGAACAGGTTCGCCAAAAAATGGGTTTATTCAACAAACGTTTTTTTAATCCTGGAAAAATTTTAAAAATGCCTTTGCAGCCCATAACGGTTACTGTTATTGAACATTTAAGCAATGCCCCTTTTGAAACAAAGATTAAAAATTACTATATGACAGATGTTATATCTCGTCATTCAAAAACAATGGCGACATGCACCCTCGAGTTTCAAAAGAAGGATTTTAAAACATCATGATATCTTTAGAAGCTTTATCGGACTATTTTGTGACCTGTTTTTGGATTATTGTGCAAATTTTAACGCTTATCGTACCCTTAATTTTAGGGGTTGCTTATCTTACTTTTTTTGAACGCAAAGTCATTGGCTATATGCAACTTCGTGTTGGGCCAAATATGGTTGGTCCTTTTGGGTTACTACAACCCATTGCAGATGGCATAAAACTTATTCATAAAGAATTTATTTTACCATCTGCCACAAACAAAGTTCTTTTTATTTTAGCACCCGTCTTAACGTTTGCATTAAGCCTTACAGCTTGGGCTGTCATTCCTTTTTCAGAAAATTTTGTTATTGCCAATATCAATGTTGGGGTTCTTTATTTGTTAACAATTTCATCCCTTGGGGTATATGGTATTATAATTGCAGGCTGGGCAAGCAATTCAAAATACGCTTTTTTAGGGGCATTAAGATCTGCAGCACAAATGATTTCTTATGAAGTGTCCATTGGTGTTGTTTTAATTTCTGTCTTATTAATGTCTGGTACATTAAACCTTACTGAAATTGTTATGAACCAAAAAAACGGCTGGAATGTTCTATACTTATTCCCTATGTGGGTTGTTTTTTTTATTTCATGTTTGGCAGAAACCAATAGAGCCCCTTTTGATTTGCCAGAGGCTGAATCTGAACTTGTTGCAGGCTATAACGTTGAGTATTCATCTCTACCATTTGCGCTTTTCTTTCTTGGAGAATATGCAAATATGATTTTAATGAGTGGTATGAATGCTGTTTTATTTTTTGGGGGATGGCTTGCCCCCTTTAATATAGAAGCTTTAGAATTTATCCCCCCTTTTATGTGGATGATTCTTAAAATCTGTTTCTTTTTATTTCTTTTTCTTTGGATTAGAGCATCTTTACCACGGTATAGGTACGATCAATTAATGAGACTTGGGTGGAAAGTTTTTTTACCCCTAACATTTTTATTTATGACACTTCAAGCCTTTATTCTTTTGTTGATTCATGATTTTGCATAAAAGATTTATTTTTTAAAGAGTATACGATATACTTCCCTTATATAAATTAAAAAAAGGTCCCCTTCCCTATTATGATAGATCAAATTTGTTCAAAATGTGGTATGGAAAATGTTTATCCTGATGGAGAACTGCTCATATGTGCTGATTGTGGATATGAAAAAACAATATTTGAACAACACGATATTGACATTGAATCTGCAGTAAAAGATGCTCACGGCAACATCTTAAAAGATGGTGATGACGTTGTTCTGGTGAAAGACTTAAAAGTAAAAGGATCATCCATCAACCTTAAAGTTGGAACAAAAATTAAAAATATTCGCATTGTTGGGGGTGATCATGAAATTGATTGCAAAACAAGTGGTGGGCAATTTATGTTAAAAGCCTGTTTTTTAAAAAAGTGTTAGCACATTCATAAAGGAATCAATTATATGACGCTAAAACCTGTTCCAAATCATGTTGCCATTGTGATGGACGGTAATGGAAGGTGGGCAAACAAAAAGAATTTACCCCTTATTGCAGGCCACAAAAAAGGTGCTGATACCGCTTTTCAGATATCAAAAACGGCGCATGAACTTGGCATTTCATGGTTAACGCTTTATACTTTTTCCACAGAAAATTGGAAACGCCCTAAAGAATGGATTATCGATTTCATAGGGGTTTTAGAATGGTATTTAAAAAATGAAATCGAACAACTGATAAAAAATAACGTTAAGCTGCATGTGATAGGAAACATAGAAGCGTTTCCACAAAATATTTATATATTACTGCTTGATGCGTTAGATAAAACACAAAACAATACAGGGCTTAATCTTGTTTTAGCCCTTAATTATGGCGCACGCTATGAAATTATCAATGGCATTAACCAACTGTTAAAAGACGCAAAAGAAAACAATTCTTTTGATCAAATAATGACAGAGGAAATTTTTTCAAAATATCTTTATACAAAAAATATGCCAGATCCAGATTTGGTGATTCGTACAAGTGGTGAATACCGTTTAAGTAATTTTTTACTTTGGCAAGTGGCCTATGCAGAATTTGCATTTAGTCAAAATTATTGGCCAGATTTTACAAATGAAGAATTTAAAGATATCATAAAATCATACCAGAAAAGAGAAAGACGTTTTGGACAATATTTTGGATCATAAAGTGGATAGATTAAAAGACAACGGTGTATTTGTTCGCACGTTAAGTGCCTTTGTGCTATTTTCCGTTATTGCGTTGGTTTACATAATGGGAAATGCTGGGTTTTATGGACTTTCTCTTTTGGCAACCCTCTATTGCCTTTTTGAAATTTTGAAAATAAAAAGAAAATCTGCCAATGACTGCCTCATCCAACTATTTTTTGTTTTTTATGTCATCTTGTCAATGATGTGCTGTTTTTATCTTTATTTAGAATATGGTCGTAGTATCTTAATTTGGAGTATTGCCATTGTAACTTTTAACGATACAGGTGCTTTTTTTATTGGACGGCACTTTAAAGGTAAAAAACTATTCCCTAAAATTAGCCCCAACAAAACGTGGTCTGGCTTTTTAGGGGGGCTTATTGTTGGCACTGTTTTGTCTTTTACATTGCTTCCCTTTTTAATAGATCAAACAAATATAAATCTTTCTTTTTTTGCTTGTATCTTACTTTCATTTTCTTCCCATTTGGGGGATTTATTAGAATCTGCTTTTAAGCGTTATTTTGATATTAAAGATACAGGAACGCTTATTCCAGGACACGGGGGTGTTTTAGACCGTTTAGATAGCCTTTTAATGGTTAATATTGTTCTTTACCTATTTCTTTTAAAATAACAATGCGTTATCTTCGTTCCTTCATTTTTGACGCTGTTTTTTATAGTTTTTCGTGTGTTTTTTTTATAGTCTTTTTTCCTTTTATTTTTATTTTAAAAGAACCGTTTGTTTTAAGGGTTTATTTTGCCTTTGCAAAATGCCAAGAATTTTTTATGAAGGCCCTTTTAAACCTTACCTTTGATATTAAAGGGAAAGAAATCCTGAATCAATTAAAAGGGCAAAACTATATTATTGCCATGCAGCATCAATCCGCATTTGACACAATCATCCCCCCCCTTTTTTTGAGTAACTTTATTCTTATTTTAAAAAGGGAATTATTTTATATTCCCTTTTTTGGGTTCTACTTAAAAAAGCTTCCATCCATCTTTTTAAAGAGGAAAGCGGGGATATCGTCCCTAAAGCATTTACTACAACTTGCGACATATCATTTTAACAGAGGTAAGAATATTCTTATCTACCCTGAAGGGACAAGACAATCCCCCTATATACCGACAAAATGTCAGCCTGGAATTTTTGTCATCTATAAAGGGCTCAATTGCAAGGTTTTGCCTGTCACCTTAAATTCTGGCATTTTTTGGCCTAAAAAAGCAAAAATAAAATGGGGGGGGCATATTGCTATTCAAATACACCCCCCCCTTCAAGAAGGACTGTCTAAGGCAGAACTATTATCAACGTTAGATAATTTGTATAATACTTAATGAAAAAACTGAATACCTCCATTAGAAATGGAGGTAGAGTAAGATATATACCTAAAAACTTAGATTATTATTTAAAGGTAAAAGGATTATGAGGATCCGTAAACACCTCATCCGCAGTATGATAGGCAAATTTATTACGGCCTTTAAAGTAATCTTTAAGTTTAGCTTGATCCTCTGGATCTTCCCAGTTGCTTATAAATCCATCATAAAAAGCTTCGATAACTCTTTTAAGAGATAGATAAAGCCTATTACGTTCCTGAATTAATTTTTTCATTAAAACAGGATCTTCTTTATAATTTGGAAAACAAAATTCTACACCTCTTAAAAAAGCTAAACTATTATATTGTTCATAAAAAAATGAGCTGTCTATATTCAGGAAAGAATAGCTTAGTATTGAGTATGTATTCATACGTTTATCTGTATAAAATTCGCCTGTTTTTTGTAAATCAATCCATGTAATTGTTTGACTCATTGCATCATAAAATATATTATTGCCATGCGGATCTAGTTCTGGCATTTTAAATATTTTACCTTCAGCGTCAATAACTTCTTGACCTTTTTGATACGGTTTAACGTAAGTACCCATCATTGTGCCAAAGGCTCTGTAGGCTTCTACAAGTTCTTCAACATTTCCAATAAATATTGTGCCATCTTTATTAAAAGGTAAAATATCTCCTTTATGTATTGTTTTTTGATCAATAACGCTAGAAATACCGTAACGTACTAAAAAAGTATTCAATTCTTTTTGATCTTCAGATGTACCATTCCTAGATTTTTTTCTAAGCCTCTTATATTCATCCATTATTGTTTCATAATCGTAATCGTCGTCATTTATAAAACGCCATTCATTACGGTCAAAAATTGGGTCATCCCCACTATGTAAGAAAGTCTTACGCGCAAAAAAATTATCAACAAGAGATTCCATCGAAACACCTTTTGCAGCATGTAAAAGCTCAAAATATCGAGGATATGGAGTATTATGATACGCATCCTTATCAGTAGGAAATTTCCATAATTTTTCATGCCAAGCCATCTTTAAAGTATAAGGACCTTTTTTTAAAATACCCCGATCAAACATCTGATAGGCAGCATTCACCCCTTTTAATTCAGCAGAATCTCCTGTTTCTTTAAATATATAAAACCATTTTATATTATCTGTAGCGTCTACCCGTAAGCCAATTTTTATAATTTTTAATCGAGCACGCCCTACTGTGTTAGAAGTTAAATCTTCTATCACAACATCATCAATATCTCTATATGGTAAAGGAATTTCTTGTGATTCAATAAGCTTTTTAACTATCTCTGTAAAAGGCACTTTATCATCTTGAATCATTCTTTCAATCTTCTCAGAAAAAGATAGAGGTTGAAAATTTTGAATCTTATTTACTCTATCTTTTCTATAACCTTCCTTAAGGCGTACCTTTTTTAAACGATCTATAGCATCTTGTTTTTGTAGAACTTCTCTTACAGAGACTTGTTCGTCAACTGAAGCTAAAACATAAGCATTAACACTTAAAATTAATATAACAACTTTTAAAAACATTTTTATATCCTCAAAATAATTCATTTATATATTAAATATAAGCGATAAAAGTTAAAAAAGCCTTAATGTTTTTAAGCAAAGCAAATTCATTATTAAAAAAATCCAGAAAATAGGAGTTTCTTCTTTTTAAAATTCTGGGTAGAATCATCTA
>JAGOTX010000031.1 GCA_018061565.1 Pseudomonadota bacterium | reverse complement strand
GGCGCGATTATTGTTGTTGAATATGCTGATCGATTAATATCAGAAGAAAAAATGCCCCATAAATTAGCTTATTTAGAGGCCTCTAAAAGAATGTTTTGGCCGGTTATAACGTCGATTAGCACAATTGTAGTTGTTTTTTTACCCCTTCTTTTTTGGCCGGGTGTGGTTGGTGAATTTATGAAATATATGCCGATAACACTTCTGTGTGTTTTGACAGCATCCATTTTAATGGCTTTGATTTTTATTCCATCCATTGCTATTTCTTTAAAAACAATAACGTCTTTGCATCAAAATATTCATGATTCCACTTTAGAAAAAATTTATCTTAAAGTCTTAACCTTTGTTTTAAAATTTCCAAAGATTATTATTGTTTTTGCTATTGGAATTTTATTCTTTGTGAAGACCATTCATGGATTTTTAAATCAGGGAACGGTTTTTTTCCCAACAATTGAACCCAATAAAGCTGTTTTTTATATTCATTCAAGGGGCGATCTTTCTTTAAAGGAACAAAATGATTTAGTAAAAGAAGCGGAAAGCCGCATTTTACAAATGGAAGAATTAAAGTCTGTTACAACATCTGTGAATGGAAGTAATAATAGCAATTCAAAAGATGTAATAGGCAGTATTACGGTTGAATTTATTGATTGGAAATTGCGTAAAAAAGCAAGCCATATTATTCATGATATGCTTTTAAAAATGGAAGATATAAAAGGCGTTTATATTGATAGTCAAGGCGAACGGGCAGGGCCATCAAACGGAAAACCGATCTCTCTTGAAATATCAGGTAAAAATAGTAGTACTGTGGAATACGTCGTCAAAAGAATTGAAGCTTTTATGCGTTCGCAACAAGGGATTCTCAGCATTGAAACATCCATGCCTTTACCATCCATTGAATGGAAATTTGTGATTGATAAGCAAAAAGTAGCTAAACTAGGCGTTAATATGCAAGAAATAAGTGCTGCCCTTAATCTTTTAACAACAGGAACAACGTTAACGTCTTACCGGCCAGATGATTCAAAAGATATCGTGGATATTGTTATACGGTTTAACGCAGAAAATAGGTCCCTTCAAAGTTTTAATAAACTCACAATTTCAACGCAACAAGGCCTTGTTCCGCTTTCAACTTTTGTAGACTATAAGGCACAAAGAAGGGTGAATCAAATTGATCGTGTGGACGGTAAACGTGTGATCACACTCTATGCAGATGTTGCACAAGGGCACTTTGCAGAAAAAGAACAATCAAAGATTGATGCATGGTTAAAAGCCCAAGATTTTTTTGATTCAATTTCTTATCAGTTTAAAGGGGAAGATGAAGACAGAAAAGAAACAGGTGTATTTTTGCTGAAAGCCTTTGGAGCTGCTATATTTTTGGTTTTTCTTATTTTATTAACGCAATTTAATAGCTTCTTTAAAGCTTTTCTTGTTTTAAGTGCGGTTGTTATGTCAACCATTGGTGTTTTTGTTGGGCTCATTATTCATAATATGCCATTTGGCATTGTGATGGGCGGTATTGGTATTATTGCGCTCGCTGGCATTATTGTCTCTAACAATATTATTTTGATTGATACTTTTGACCATAAAATGGGCACATTGCTTTTAAGCTTTAAAACGCCAACATTAGAACAGATTAAGGACGTTATTATTAAGACATGTCTTGAACGATTAAGGCCTGTGATTTTAACAAAACTAACAGCCGTTCTTGGTTTGTTGCCCATTTTATTTAGAATGGAAATTGACTTTTTAACCTTTAATGTCCATTTTGGTGGCCCTGGAACGGAGTGGTGGATTTTATTGGCGGTTTGTATTGTTTATGGTATCTTGTTTGCATCAAGCTTAACGCTGCTGGTAACTCCTTGTGCGCTTTGGCTTTACATGAAAAAAACATACATACCAGACTTTAAACTGTTAGACATTAAGTTTTTAAAGCGGTTAATTCAAGTATATAGGTATAAAATATAATGATAAAAATTATAACGTCTGAAGAGCTTTTTAAAGAAATTCAAAAAGACAACGTTTTACTGATTGATGTAAGAGAACTGGATGAATTTGATGAAGACCATATTAAAAGTGCCTTTCACATGCCTTTAAGTGCTTTAGATGTGCACTTGATCCCAAAAACAGATAAGATGATGGTTTTTTACTGCCGTTCAGGTGTTCGTAGTGCGAATGCTTGTGGTATGGCTTCTCCTTTTTTTGAAGGGCGTGATCTTTACAATTTAAAGGGTGGTATTCTTGAATGGAGAAGCCTTGGATATTAGATTTTTGAGGTCAGTTCAGATTTTGATGATGATAAAATTAAAGAAAATATTGATCTTATAAGGTTCTCTAAGGTTAAGGCTTTATGGAATTATTGTTTCAAAAATGAATAAATGTTTTTGTTTAAAAACTTTTTATTTTATTGTCGCGCTAAAATCTATTAATATGAAATCTGTTTGGCTTTATAGGGGTTATTATTTTTATGAAAGCATTTGTTTTTCCTGGACAAGGTTCCCAAAGTATTGGTATGGGAAAAGTTTTTTATGACCAATTTACCACTGCAAAAGATATTATTTTAAAAGCGAATGATATTTTAGGCTATGCTTTATCTGACTTAATGTTTGAAGGCCCAATTGAAACTCTGACACAAACAAATCATGCACAAGTTGCCTTGCTTACTGTGAGCTATGCTATGTTTTGTGTTTTATTAGAAAAAGAACAAAAACCTGTTCATGAACTTTGTTCATTTGTTGCTGGCCATTCATTAGGTGAATACAGTGCCCTTATTGCTGCAAAGGTTATAACGTTTGAAGAAGGTTTAAAGCTTGTAAAATTTAGAGGTGAAGCGATGCACGCTGCTTATCCAATGGGGGGGGGGGCAATGGTTGCCGTTTTAGGATCGAACATAGAAACAATTAAGAGCTGCTTACCCAAAGACCAAACCTGTGTTATTGCAAACGATAATGGGCCAGGGCAAGTTGTTTTAAGCGGAATGAAAGAATCCATCACTGACGTTGTTCAAAAATTGACAGCGTTAAATGTAAAAAGATGTATTCCCCTTTCAGTTAGTGCTCCTTTTCATAGCCCTTTTATGAAGAGCGCAGAAGATCAACTATCTGTTGTATTAGATGACATTCATTTTAACGATGCTGTTGTTCCAATTGTGTCAAATGTTTTTGCAAAAGCAATCGTTTCTGGTGAACAAATTAAACATTATTTAAAACAGCAAATTTGCCATGCCGTGCGTTGGCGTGAATCTGTTCTTTTTTTAAAAGATCAAGGCGTTACAGAAGTTTTAGAAATTGGTCCAGGATCTGTCTTAACTGGATTAAATAAAAGAATTGCCCCAGAAATAAATGCGATAACTTTTAATGCTAAAGAATAATAGCTAACGACTTTTGCAAAAACCTTGTCTTTAATATTTTTTTTAGATGATATAGACTTTAATTTAAACTCTGTTTCTGGTTGGTTTACGATGCATAAAATTTGTTCTTTTCTTTTAATGTGTTTGAGCTTTTCGTTTGTACAAGGAAATCAAGTAAAAAATTTATGTTTAATTGGTCAGGAAAAATATAATGATTCTTTTAAACATTTTTCTTATGTCAATAAAGATGCTAAAAAAGGGGGAACCCTTCGAATTTCTGATCAAACAGTTTTTGATTCTTTAAATCCTTTTATTCTAAAAGGTGTTCCAGCACCTGGTTTAACATTTTTTTATGGAACTCTTTTTGAACCTTCTGAAGATGAAGCGATGAGTTATTATCCATTTATTGCAGAATCAATTGATATTGATGCAAAAAATAGAACGGTAACATTTAAAATTAATCCTTTAGCAAAATTTAGTGATCATACATCCATTACGGCAGACGATGTTATTTTTTCATTTAAAACATTAACTGAAAAGGGGCACCCTAAATTTAAAAATTACTATAAAAATATTGAAAAGGTTCAAAAAAATGATGATTTAACCGTTGAATTTTCTATAAAATGTGAGGATGTTGTTTTAGTGGCAGCAAGCCTTTGTGATTTTCCAATTATGTCTAAAAAATATTTTAGCACATGTCCATTTGATGAAACATCTTTAACGCCCCCTGTAACATCTGGCCCTTATACAATTGAATCTGTTATTCCTGGACAACAAATTGTGTATAAAAGAATTGACAATTGGTGGGCAAAGGATTTACCAACTCAAATTGGCAGGCATAATTTTGACAAAATTGAGTATACAATTTTTAGGGATGATACCGCACGTTTTGAAGCTTTTAAAAAGGGAGAGACAGATTTAAGAACTGAAATGAGTTTTCAAAACTGGTCTGTACTTTATGATTTTGAAGGTGTTAAACAAAACAAAGTTAAAAAAATTGTTTTGCCGCATAAAGATCCAAAACCAACATATGGCATTGTTATCAATACGCGTCGGCCCTATTTGGATGATATTCGTGTTAGAGAAGCACTTAATTTAATGTTCGATTTTGAATGGATGAATGAACATTTGTTTTATAATTTAGCCATTCGAAATAAAAGTTATTTTCCAATGTCGCCTCTTTCAAGTGAAGGGATTTTGACAAAAGAAAATGAGGATATCTTAAAAGAATATAGAGAAAAATTACCAGCATTTATTTTTGATGAAAATATTAAAGAAATAAAATATAAAGATGATAGAGAAAAAAGAGAATATTTTAAGAAAGCGCAAGATCTTTTAAAAAGTGCTGGATTCGCCATTAAAAATGGTAAATTTATAGATTCAAAAACAAATAAGCCCTTAGTTTTTAATTTTCTTTTAGAATCCCCAAAGATAGAAAAAATAGCCATTGCCTTTTCGCAAAATTTAAAACAAATTGGTGTTGATTTAAATATTAGACGTGTTGACCGACAACAATACCTTGGTATTATTGCTGACTATGATTTTGATTTGTGTCTTGATTCATTTTTAACAAGTCATGGACAGTCGCCTATTCCGGGTAAAGAACTAATGGTTTATTTTGGTTCAAAAGATTATGACAAAAGAGGATCTATTAACTATTCAGGTATTCATGACGTTGTTATTGATGATTTAATTAATCGAATCATAAATGAAAAAGAATATGATCAAAAAGTAAGGTTTACAAAAGCGCTTGATTTTTTACTTTTAAAGGGATTCTACAGGATTTTAGCATGGTCTTTTGATGGTTTATTTCTTGCCTATTGGGATTCAATAAGATTAACAAGTGAGCAACCGCCGCACCCTAAAAATTTTATTGCACGGTTTTGTTCAACAAAAGATTAAAATTAATAAGTTGAAAAAACAATAAAAAGTAATTATAATCTGGAATAATAAATTATAAGAAATATTAACAATGAAAAAAACTGCATTTTTTTTGATATCAAGCTTTAATATGATGTCTATAGCTTTAGCAACTGAAGGTATGCATAGTCACGAAACTATTATTGATGAGCGTTTTGAAAGAGATTTAAAAACCATCTATCCTCTTACAATTATTAATGGTCATCCAAAAATAGATAAAGGAGATGTCTTTAAAGCAGCAGATATAGCCCTTAGATGTGATTATAATATCTTTCAAGGACTATCCCAACAAGGGTTTAAATTTTTTTATTGTGGAAGCGAAATACACCTCAAAACAGAATATGGGCAAGAAGTTCCTTTACTTACACAATACTATCCAGAGGGGGACAATAGTTATTTTGGACCATTTTTAAGAGTTAGAAATCCGGAAAATGTTCCTATTCAATATTTAAGATCAGTCATAGCAATACTAACGAAAATGTTTTTAAACACTCATTTAAAGATAGAAGTTAATAATATTGGTACAAGTTATACAAATTATTTAAATAGTATAGGTTTTATAAAAATAAATATAATAGAAGAAGTTGGGGATGTCGATATTATGATGACACCAGTTTTTACGGCATTACAAAAGCCTATAAACCCATCTATGTATGCTGATGCACTTTCACGTTTGTACACAGATGTTATGCTAATTAACGAAAATGTTTACACACAATTTTTAGATCATGTTAAAGATGTATTATTACAAAATATTCCATTACAAGTTTATCAATGGGTAAAGCTTACTAAGAACTTAGCAGATAAGTTCGAAGAAGTTAGCGGTGATCCTCATTTTTATGCATGGCTCTATCGTCTTTTTACGCATCAAACAGTTTATCTGCTATCGCAACAAGGTTACAATATCGATTTAGAAAAAGGGGGGACAATTTGTTTAAATGTTCCAGCGTATACCCAAAATGGAAAAGAATTCCCCCCCTTACAACTTTCTTGTTATGCAAAAGGCGGGTGGATTTTGGGTAAACAGGGAACTGAACCTGCTTTAATGCCCCATTTTTTTGTAGATGTCAGGCGTCAAATGCAGCAAGGGCAATATGTTTATCATAAAGTAAGTTTTAGACACGTTGTTGTTTCTGATAAAGGTATTGAAGAGGGAAGTTTTTTAGTTGTTAAAAAAGAAGAAACAGAAACTTTTGTTTATCACTTAAGTGGTGTGCATGATAAAGAAGAGCCTTTTTCAATTCTTCAAAGACAAAAACTTGATGATTCTTTATCTTTAGATGAATTTATTTTGCCTTTGCCAAATGATGAGGCTGACTTAAATATATTGTCTTACCTTTTAGCAGAAATTCAAAAAGAGGAACAAAATCGAATAATAGAAGAGCAGGTTCAAAATATTGAAAAAATGGAAGAACTTCCAGATGATGATTTAAGTGCAGAAGAAAAAACAAAGTTTTTAGAAGAAAAAAGAAGTCAAAGAGATCAAAAAATTAAGGAATTAGAAATTCAAAAAAGACAAAAAGAAGAAGATTATAGAAAAAGAGAAGCTCTTTTTAGAGAAGAAGAAATCAAAAAAATTGAAGCAGAACTTTTAAAAAAAGATGATTATGACCAACAGGTTAAAAGAGAGCAAGAAGCAAGGACAAGGCAAGTCATAAAAGACGCAGCAAAACCAAAAGATAAAAGAAAAGGTAGTGTCCATTCTCCACAAAGTTCAAGTGCACGTGGTGGGGCAACAGTTGTTCCTCAACAGGTCGAAACAGAACATCAAAGGGTTATTAGAATTCGTTTAAGCGCAGAAACAATCTTTAATCAACGGTGCGTAAAATTAAAAGATATTGCACAACGAATTAATGCTGTTTTAAAAATAAATCCTGAAGCACGATCCATTTTGTTTAGGCAAAGCGGTAGTCATTTAGTCGCAAATGGTACAGGCGAAACAAGTGGCCCTAGTACTTTTGTTATTCCTCACGGGGGGGATGGTACCATTACAAAGAGAGCGGCAGAAACTTTTTTATCAAAATTTATTGGTTTAATTGTTGGGGCTTTTAAAGGGATATAAAACCTGACGTTTTTCAAATCGACAATCTTTATAAACTGAGTTATCCTGATCAATAAGGTTGTAAAAAAGAGTGTAAAAACATGTCTGACATTTTAGATATTAAAGCAAGAGAAATTTTAGATTCAAGAGGTTTTCCAACAGTTGAGGTTGATGTCATCTTAGAAAATGGCATTGTTGGACGTGCAAGTGTGCCGTCAGGTGCATCAACCGGTTCCTTTGAAGCTGTCGAAAAAAGAGATAAAGATCAAAAACGTTATTTTGGAAAAGGTGTTTTAAAAGTTGTTGAATCAATCAAAACGGATATTGCCGATAATTTAAGAGATATTTCTGTTCTAGACCAAAAAGAAATTGATAACGTGTTAATTGAAATGGACGGCACACCAAACAAGTCAAATCTTGGTGCAAATGCAATGTTAGCAGTCAGCTTAGCATCTGCAAGGGCTGCCGCACAAACACTTAAAATGCCCCTTTATCGTTATCTTGGTGGTATTCAAGGTGCAACTTTTCCACCAACACCGATGATGAATATTATAAATGGTGGCGTTCATGCCGATAATGATCTTGATATTCAAGAGTTTATGATAGTCCCTCAAAATGCCCCTGATTTTAAAGAGGCTGTTCGAAGGGGGGCGGAGATTTTTCATACCCTAAAAGAGCTTCTCAAAAAAGCAGGGCATAGTACAAATGTGGGTGATGAAGGTGGTTTTGCACCGAATTTTAAATCTTCCAAACAAGCCCTTGATTTTATTTTAAAAGCGATTGAAAGGGCTGGATACAAACCTGGTGAAGACTGTTTAATTGCCTTAGATGTTGCTTCTAACGAACTATATAAAAATGGTCAATACGTTTTAACAGGTGAAAATTTAAAGACAGATTCCAGTGGCATGATTCGTTACTTTGAAGACTTAATTAATAACTATCCAATTTTTTCAATTGAAGATGGTTTAAGTGAAGAAGATTGGGATGGATGGTCTACTTTAACAAAGGAATTAGGTCATAAAGTTATGCTTGTTGGGGATGATCTTTTTGTTACAAATCCCAGTCGTTTATTAAAAGGAATAGAAGAAGACGCTGCTAATGCTATATTAATAAAGCCTAATCAAATTGGAACGCTTACAGAAACGTTACAAACCATATTTATGGCCAATCAGCATAATTATAATTGTGTTATATCACATAGATCAGGTGAGACTGAAGATACTTTTATTTCTCACTTAGCATTTGGATTAAATTTACCGTTTATAAAAACAGGATCCCTTTCAAGAACAGATCGCATTGCAAAATATAATGAGCTGATTCGAATAGAAGAAGAAATTTTAAAAAATTAAAAATTCAGACAAAAGAATTTATCGAGATTTTTTGTCTGTAAGTTCTTTTGTCTTTATGATTTTATCAACGCTATTTAAATTATCTTCTATATTTTTACGATTAAATCTATCTTTATCAACATCATCTACAACGTAGTCAAATTTTTCTTGATACTCTTTAGATTGTGTTTTTATAAAATTCTCATATGAGATGCGAAGGACTTCGTTTTCATGTGGTTCTTCAAGCAAAATATTAAGTGTTGCAAGGTTAATTAAACATTCCATTTTAATAGCATCATTTTTTTCGAGTTCAAGGCGCATTAAAAGATCAGTATACCTAAGTCGTGCTTTATACCACATTTTTTGGATCATTAAAAAATCAGCTAATTTTTTGCTACTTTCTAAGGAATTATCATCAGATAAAACTTGTAAGGCATTGTCTAGTTTATTTAAAACGACATATGCCTTGGTTTTTAAATCAATAATTTCATTGATATAATTAGGCTTTTCTGATTCTGGAAATTTTTCAAATGTAGAGATAACGGCTTCGCCATCATTATCCAAAAGTTGAATATTGGCAATTTCTAACAAGAGCTTAGCAAGTGTTTTATCATTTTTTTCACCCATAGCCTCCTTATTTAAAAGCTCGGTTGCTTGATCTAAAAGGTCAAGATTAACAAGAATAGTGCTGATGCTTTTTATGATTGATTTACCATCAGATGTGTCGGGTACATAGTTTTTATAACCTTCAAAAACACGAATAACTTTTAAAGGAGAGACTTTTTTATACAAATCTTCTTTAAAAAACTGCATTAAACTTATTTCTATTTTTTTGTCCAAATGAAGCGTTTTAAAAATATCTTCAAAAAATTCCAGTGCTTTTTCAAGATAAGATATCGCTTCAAGATATTGATGATTTTCCATATATAAATCTGATATTTTTGTCAAAATCTTATATTCTAAATAATCGCCACGCCAAAGCCATTGTAAATTTTTAAGTTCTTTTATATATTCATCAGCTGTTATTTTTTTTTCCTTATACTTTAATGTTATCAGTGCATAAGTTAAATATGCACGTAATTGAACTGGTAATAAGGTTATTGCATATGAATCTAATATATTTGATATTGCTTCTGATTTTAAAAGAGCACGTTCTTTATATGTTGTTGCAAGAAGCTTTGCATATTCGTAGTAAACCTTAAAGTAAGATGTTTTTGGCACTTCTATTGTGTTAAAAATGCTAACAATTGTTTCATAATCTGCAGCATTAATAGAAGCTAGAAAAACCTCGCTCAAAAATTGATCGATCAGTTCTTGATTATAATCTTGAATGAGGAGAATGACTTTTTGTAAATGATTACTTTGACCTATTGGCAAATTTAAATTCGATAAAATGATTGAATTTAAGATTTGAACTTCAATTGTTTTAGGCAGTAAAAAGATAGCATCTTTTGCTTTATGATAGGAATTATTAAATAGATGAGCTGAAGCGCTGAGTGTTCGAACAAAGGGGTGATGAATAATGCCAGGAAAATCATGTTCTATGACGCCAAGATATGATATGGCACCCATAGCATTTGCACTTAAAAGTGAAATCCAGGCTTTTTCTAAACTTAAAAAGGGATCACGTTCTGTTTGTGCATCTACTTTTTTTAAAAAATCACTTTGCAATGATTTTAAGTCACTTTCTGTAATTCTTTGAAAAACACTCACCTGAAATGCGTGTTTTTTATTCCGAATATCAAATGCTTTACTTGATGGAATTTCTTCTGGAGCATTTAATGCGGTTAAATTGAGTTCATTTTCTCCCCGTGTTGAAATAAGTTGGTCTGAAAAATGTTCAAATGCTACACCTTGTTTTGTGTGAAGACACTGATAATATGGCGTTTCAATCACGGAATCAATTCCTTGATCATCTCCATTTGTGACAATCACTAAATAGCGTTTATTGTTTCTTGTATTTTCAATGAGGATTTCTTTAAAATTTAATAAATTTGAAATACGGCAATTGGGCCATTTTTTAATTTCGGCCTTTAGGTGATGAATTAAATTATATTTATGTTCAATGTTTATTGGCGCAACATAACCACCATTTTCGATAAGATCATTTTGTTTAACGTGATTACTAACATTTAAAACCCATGCATTTTTATTTTTAATTAATGAAATATCAAAACCATCTGCGACTTTAATTTTAAAAAGCGTTACGTCATGACTTGAATTAATTTCAAAATAGGGATTCATTTCAACAATACCGGTTGGAAGATCCCGATCTTTTGGAAGTGTAAATTCTTGCGCAGATGAATCAAAAACTAACCACCAATGGTCACCAGATTTAAAAAGTGCACAATGACGTTCTTTTGGCCAAGAGAATACCAATTTATTGTTAGAGGATTTAACCTCAATCGCAATATCGTTTATGCTTTTTTGTTTAAATTCAACAAGTTCTCCATAAAGAGTACTTTTTATAAAGATAAAAAAAAGAAGTTTTTTAAACATTTAAAAATTATTTTAATGGTAACATGCTCTTTAAAGAATCATCTTTAAGGGCAAAATGGTGGTAAAAAGCAGCTAAAATATGCATTGATACAATAACAAGTCCAATGATAACACCGTTTTTATGAATATATTTTGCGATCTTTGCAATTTCTAAATCTGTTTCGAACAAAGATTTTATTGAAAAGAGGTTAAAGAAATCAATACTATATCCTGCTTTTAAGACCATATAAAAACCGCTGAATGCAATTGTTGTCATCATGATATAAAGAACGGGTACGCTAAGTTTAATGATAATATAGTGAATAAAATGATTAAAACGGTATACAGGGTGGGGGGGATTTGAAAATCTTATTATCAGGCGAACTGGTATTAACATTAAAATCAAAACACCAAAGCTTTTGTGAAGCATATAGACGGTTGGTTTTAATTCGTTTGGTACATCACCCATAAAAAAACCGCCACATAGCATGAGTAAGATGAGTGTTGCCATCAACCAATGCATAAATTTTTGAGCGGTGCTATATGCTGGTTTCATCTTTCAACTCCACAAAAGCTAATATTATACTTAAAGTTTAACATAACGTTGACGGAATCTAAATATTGAATTTGAACGTTCTTTTTAAAAATAGGGATCTCTGTTCGTTTCTTTAAAAGAATATCTTTTTTCATTTCGAAAGGAGCGTATCATTTTTACTTGATAAAGTTTTCTTTTTTCAAGCATTGTTATGATTGTAACATAGGCCCCTGTAATACAAGAAGAAAGTAAGCTATGAAAAAATAAGAAACCACTTTCTTCAAAGTGTAAGAACCGTGCATTTGAAAGATTAAAATTAAAAGAAAGCAGTGTATGGATATTTAAAAATATGAAATTAACAAAAAAATCAATCATCAGTAAACATATAAACCAAACAAACATGGTAAGTAAAAATGAATGCAAGGTTTTATAGGGTATTTTTTTTAAAAAAACAAAGGGGCGGTTAATCTCTTGAAATTTTTCGGTCATAAAAAAAAAGGTTTTAAGTTTCTTTCTTTATTTTGCACCTTAAAAGGTTAATATTTTCTTTACAGATAAAAAAAAGAAACACACCTAGGTGTTTCTTTTTTTGTTTAAAGAGAAGGAGATGGGGGGGGATCAATGGATTAGAT
>JAGOTX010000117.1 GCA_018061565.1 Pseudomonadota bacterium | reverse complement strand
GGGCTTTTTTTGATAGAACGCTATATTAAGCAAGGGATTCATTGAAGATTGTACAAAAGCGGTTATTTTAATCGCTACGCCACATATTTTTTTAATGACAGGGACAAAGTCCCAGATCATTAAAAAAGTGGCTCTATCTGCGATGCTTTTTTAATGACATAAAAAACGGTTTTGGTTCAAAGCAAAAAAAAGTATTTAAAAAGTTCGATAGAATAGGAGTTCTAAGAAGCTTAAAAAAAAAATGAACCATTAAGCCCCCCTTGATAAACCATTGTGGGGAAAAGAAGTTGCGAGACCATTTTTTAAAAAAAGTCTCGACGTGTAATGTTTTGCAATGAGAAAAGTATATCAAAAATTGATTTTTAAAACAACTTGCCCTGAGGATTCTTTTGTTGTACAAGGTCAATCGTTATTGATGTTGCTTTAGGACGACCTTTTCCTAAGCTCATATAATCAATCTCGTATAAAAAAGTTAAACGACTTGATGCATCGAGTTCAGTTTTAACAGGGGATAAAATATAACGAGAAATATCAGTTAAATTTTTATATTTAGTCCCAAAAATAGCGTTTAAATCTTGAAGCTCATATCTTTTACGCTTAGCACCATCGTAGCCACTAATCAGGTTTAGTATAGGCAAAAAACGCAAAGAATGCTTATTTTCTAGGCTCATAAGTGACTTAGTATTTAAAAAAGTGTAATTGTTTTTTACATTGAGAATAAGCTTGGCTATTTTAGAGTAAAGGTCAATCTCTACTCGGTTTTTTCCGTAATGAACTTTTATACGTGGAATAAGAACAATAAATTCTTCAATATCCTCGATTTCATCGGTGAATGTAATAGATGTCTCTTGCATTGCTCGAAGATTATTTTTAATATCAGTAGCGGTCATTTCTGTATATTTGAACATTTTTTGTAAATCTATTTCAAGAGTATTTAACTCTTTGGAATAATCAAATTTTTCAAGAATTGAAGCTAAATAAAAGACGGTTTTTAATGCATTTTTGTTCAAATCAAATATCTCAGATTGTATAAAATTATTGCTAATTTTTTGTAAAGGCTTAGCTTTTTGTTCCTGTAATTTTTGCAGTTTTTTTTCTCTCGCTTCTCTCGGTGTCATAAGGATTCCTTTTATTTTAACGAGTTGTTTTTTTTCAACTCACTAAATGTTTTTTTTACTCTCTAAAATACTTTAACGAGTAAATAAAATTATAGCTCTTTAAATATTAAACAGAGTTGAAAAAAAAACAACTCGTTAGAAGATTATTTACTCGTTAAAAAGGTTGATTTTCTCGCTATAAAAGATTATTTACTCGTTAAATGTTTTTTTAAAACCGCTATTCTGTGGGACTTTAAAGCACTTTTTCACATACCAATAACTAATCTAATAATTAATTTTAATAAAAAATGCGCATGTATGCGCGCGAAAATGCACGTTTTTGAGTTCTAAAAATGAATGATTTTTAAAAGTGTTTGATAATGAAATCTGCGGATATTCGCTAACGCTCATGCAGATTTATTTTTTTATGCTGTTTAGGAGGACGTAAAGGGGCTTTTTTTGATAGAACGCTATATTAAGCAAGGGATTCATTGAAGATTGTACAAAAGCGGTTATTTTAATCGCTACGCCACATATTTTTTTAATGACAGGGACAAAGTCCCAGATCATTAAAAAAGTGGCTCTATCTGCGATGCTTTTTTAAAGACGTAAAAAAACGGTTTTGGGACAAAGCAAAAAACAAAGGTATTTAAAAAATTCGATAGAGTGGGAGTTTTAAAAGAAGCTTGAAAAATATTTGTACCATTAAGCCCCCCTTGATAAACCATTGTGGGGAAAAGAAGTTGCGAGACCATTTTTTAAAAAAAGTCTCGCCGTGTCAATGTTTTGCAATGAGAAAAGTATATCAAAAATTAATTTTTAAAACAACTTGCCCTGAGGATTCTTTTGTTGTACAAGGTCAATCGTTATTTTATTTGATTTAGGTCGTCCTTGACCTAAGTTAACAAAATCAATTTCATAGACAAACGTGAATTTACTTTCAGCGTCCAATTCTTCTTTCGCTGGAGCAAGAATATAGCGAGAAATATCAATCAATCTTTTGTATTTTGTACCAAAAAGTTCGTTTAAATCCTCAAGCTCATAAGAAGCTCTTTTTGCTACATTAGGGCTATATTGAGAAAGCTTGAACAGAATAGGTAAGAGTTTCAAAGAGTGTTTATTTTGAAGCCTCATAAGCTGTTTAGTGTCTATAAAGCTATATTGACCAACAGAGTCAATAATTAACTTCGCTATTTTGCTATAAAGGTCTATTTCAACGATATTTTTACCCCATTCAAATTTTATTCTAGGAATAAGGGATATATATTCTTCAATTTGTTGTTTTTCATCTACAAAACTAATGCTAGTTTCTTGCATTGCTTTTAAATTATTTCTAACATCTTGAGCGTTAATTTCAGTGTATTTTAGCATTTGTCTAAGGTCGATTTTCAAGGTGTCAACACTTTTTGAATGGTCAAATTTATCGAGAATTGTAGAAATATAATAAATCGTTTTTAATGCAGTTAAATTTGACTTATGTAAAGTGCTATCAATGAAGCTATTAGAAACCTTTTGAATAGGCTTTACTTTTTGTTCCTTGAGCTTTTCTGCTTGTAATTTTCTAGCTTCACGAGGAGTCATTTATAATCCTTTTCTTTTAGTGAGTTTATTGAAAATCATAACTCACTAAATGTTAAAATGAGATTAATTAAACTTACTCACTAAATGTTTTTTTTACTCACGAAAGTATTTTTAAATCCCTTCAAATAGATTTTAGTGAGTAAAAAAATATTTTAAAGAGTCTTAAGTTTTCTTTCTCACGATATACTTATTTTCTCACGAAAAGCGGTTATTTTCTCACGAAAAGCGGTTATTTTCTCACGAAAGTATTTTTTAAAACCCCGATACCATCGGGGCTAGAAGCACTTTTTCACATAGTGGTAACTATCTCTTGTAACTAATTTTTATAAATATGCGCATGTGTACACGCACGAGATTTTGAGAAAATCCAATAGTTTCAACGCTAGGAAATCTGCGGATATTCGCTAACGCTCATGCAGATTTATAAATACATGCTGTTTAGGAGGACGTAAAAGGGCTTTTTTTGATAGAACGCTATATTAAGCAAGGGATTCATTGAAGATTGTACAAAAGCGGTTATTTTAATCGCTACGCCACATATTTTTTTAATGACAGGGACAAAGTCCCAGATCATTAAAAAAGTGGCTCTATCTGCGATGCTTTTTTAAAGACGTAAAAAAA
>JAGOTX010000116.1 GCA_018061565.1 Pseudomonadota bacterium | reverse complement strand
TTCTTTAGACATTTAGCTCTTCAATAATTCAACTGCAAACCTGATTGTTTCATTAATCTTATAAAAAATCAAGTATTATTTAGTTTTTTAATTGTGAAAAAAACACAGTTCAGCGACGAGAGGATTTCCCCCACTTTTATTTGATGCACTTGGTTTGTTAAAATGAATAAATATTGGTGTTTGAAAATTCAAAGACTAATGAAAATGAAGTCGATTATCATTTTAAAAATTTATGTTAAATCGTTTTTTCATCCTTTTTTTTTGGAGCATCATCGTCTGTTTTTTTATTATCCTTTTTCTTCGCAGTCGACAAGTTTTAATATCCAAATGGGGTGTTCAAAGGACACTGTTTTATCGTTAACCCAATTTGAAAAAATAAGTTGGTAATCATCTTGTTTTGTTTTTTTTTGAAAAATTTCAACAAAGGCCCAATACCCTTTAAAATGAGGGGAGATTTTTTCAATAAAAGCGCCTTTACAAATGATTTTTAAATCATCCAATATATGTTCTTTTGTTTTTTGTGTAAATGCTAAGCTTGTTATATGATGGGTTGTTTTTTTTAAAAGTTGAAGTCGAACTTTTTTAAAATAGATAGGGTTATACCCTTCCTTTTTTTCGTCATCCTCCTCTTCTATTTTTAAGGATTCTATTTCTGAAGGGGGATTCTTTTTAATATTTTCTTTTGCATGACTTAAAGAAAGGGTAAGAAGAAAAATTAAAAATTTGACCATATTTAAAAGACTCTTTAAATGTTTATGATGCCTTGATTTTAATCTTAACATATCGTTTAAAGCTTTAATACCAGGTCTTTAAAAACATTACCTCTTTCTTCAAAATTTTTAAATTGATCAAAGCTAGCGCAAGAGGGTGATAAAAGAACAACTTTTTGCTTTGAAGAGGGATGATTTTTTGCATCCTGAAAAGCATTTAAAACAGCGTTTTCTAAGGTGTTAGAGATGTCATAATGAATGGAATGTTCATTTAAAATAACGTTAAAAAGGGATGCAGCGTCCCCTATGAGGTAGGCTTTTTGAATGAATTTAAAAAGGGGGTGAAGGGATGCAATGTCGTCAGTTTTAGGTTGACCACCTAAAATCCAATAAATGTCATAATCTTTATAGGCTAAAAGGGCTTTTTCTGTTGCTTCTGCATTGGTTGCTTTGCTGTCATTAATAAAAAGAATATGATCTTTTAAGCAAACGTATTCTTGCCTGTGTTCTAATCCTTTAAATGTTTTAATGTGTTCTGCAATATTAGATAATGGAAGATTGAGCGTTGAACACATAGCAAAGGCAACAAGAATGTTTTGAAAATTGTGTTCCCCTTTTAAAAAGACATCACTTGTTTTTAGAATAATGTTTTCGTGATGCATAAAATAAAGATGATCTTTTATCCAAAAATCGGCTTTTTCATTTGTGGAAACAGTGATTGTATGTGTTTTACTTTTTTGATTGATATAAATTTTTTTTGTAAAGTCGTCATCAATGCAGATAATGGCATGTTGCGTTTGCGTAAAGATTTTTTCTTTTGCCTTTGCATAAAATTCCATGGATTTGTGAAATTCAAGGTGGTCGGGCGTGATGTTTAAAAGCGCGCTTGCATAAAAATGATTGGTGTTATTGTGTTCAAGTTGATAGGAAGAAAGTTCTAACACATAAGCTTTTGCTGGTTTGTTCAGTAACTCTAAAACGGGTATGCCAATATTACCGCCAATATAAGTTTGTTGGTTTATCGCGTTTAAGACATGGCCAATGAGAGCTGTTGTTGTGGATTTTCCGTTTGTGCCGGTAATTGCCAAGCATGGAATGTTTTGAATATGTTCTTGGAAAATATCAATATCTGTTCGTATTTTAATGTTTAATTCTTTGGCAGCTTTTAAAAGGGGGTGGTCTGTTTTTGTGCTGGGGCTTAAAATAAGGGTATCAAAGAATTGAATTTTTTTGATAAAATCTAAAGAATCGTCTTTATCATCTTCAAAAAAAGTTATGGTGATGTTCTGAGCTTTTGCCCACTGTTCGACACTATGACCCGTTTTTCCTTTTCCGATCATTAAAATATTGTGCATGCTTATTGAATGTGTTTTTTGACATTAAAGCTATGATAGTCCAAATTCAAATTTTTTAAAATAAGATGTATTTGTTCGGGAGACATTTAATTAAAACGTTGTGATTGTTACCATAAAATAACCAACTTTTTAAAGGTTATCTTTTTGATTTTGTTAACGGTTATAAAACCTTGGTTTTTCAGCTTTTTTTGTTTTAGAATAGATTCATAATATTTAAATAATTATTGAACACATTTAATGAAGCTGATAAAAAACGTTGCTATTATTAGCATTTGCACTGTTTTAAGCCGTATTCTTGGCATGGTAAGGGAAATTTTTATATCTCATATTCTGGGTGCAGGATGGATAACAGATGCTTTTGTTGTGTCATTAAGGTTCCCTAATTTTTTTCGTCAATTTTTTGCAGAAGGGGCATTTAATGCAGCTTTTGTTCCTCAATTTTCTGGCGTATTAGCGCAACAGGGAAAAGAGGACGCAAAAATTTTAGCGCGCAATATTTTTTCTTTTCTAACAGTTGTATTGTTTGTTTTTTGCACTGCTGTTGTTATTTTTATGCCTAAAGTTATTTATTTTATAGCGCCTGGTTTTTCTAAGACGCCAGAACGGTTAGAACTTTGCATTTTATTGGTGCGGATAACGTTTCCTTTTTTATTTTTTATATCATTATCCTCTTTATTAGCGGGTATTTTAAATTCGTTTGATAAATTTGCTGTTGCAGCAGTAGCGCCGGTGATTGCAAATATTTTTTTGGTATTGAGTTTATTGATTTCTGAATATAGTGATTTAGATCCTGTTATTTTGGCATCTTTTGCTTTAACTTTTTCTGGCTTGGTGCAACTGATGTTACTTTATTATACAGTTCGAAAAATTGGTTTTGGTTTTTTATTAACGATTCCAAAATTAACAGTTCAAACTCTTAAAATATTAAAGCTTATGATTCCAGGTTCGATTAGCACTGGCATTATGCAGATTAACCTTTTAGTAACAATGATGCTTTCAACTTTTTTACCGGTTGGATCGTTGTCTTACCTTTTTTATGCGGATCGCCTTAATCAATTGCCGCTTGCTTTATTTGGCATTTCAATGGGGACGGCTCTTTTACCGGAACTGAGTCGTCTTTGGAGGATGGGGCAACGGGCGGATGCTTTAAAACTGCAGGAAACAGCGTTGCTTTTATCCCAACAATTAACAATTCCTGCAGCAGTTGCATTGATTTGCCTTGCAGAGCCGATTATTAGCCTTCTTTTTGGGCATGGAAAATTTACAC
>JAGOTX010000115.1 GCA_018061565.1 Pseudomonadota bacterium | reverse complement strand
AAAGATAATACAATGATGGTTTTAGGCGATGCTAAAAAAGTTTGTGAAGAAGTTGTCAAATCATTAAAATATTAAATGATTAAGAAGACATAAAAAGGTAAAGAAAGTCTTAATTTTATGTTTTTTTAAACAGAGTAAAAAAATGTGTTTAGTATCAAAACGAATAGTTTTTTAAAATACTTAAAATGTTTTTTCTTCGGTTAACAATGTTTAAAACTGTTTCCCAGATAGAGTTTAGGTCTGATGGGGTCCCCCTGAAGGCCCCGTCCGCAGCGTCCCCCCCTCCACCTCTCACGAGACAGACAGCCCCCCTGTCCACGCTTAAATTCAAATTTTTTGAACAAGTCTGTGGCAACCTAAAGTTGATATCTTTAGGCAAAACAGATACACTCAACTTGAATTCTAAGTATAGTGTACCCGTAAGTGGGTGGGAGGACCATTCTTCCGGTAGCTTTCTACCGGTACGGCTGCGGTCAAGGCATCGCGACTAATGCCTTCCCTCCTATTGAGGGACCTCCATTATTTACAGTGTACGAAAAGAAAATTAATTTTTTCTTAATTTTTAAAAAATTGATTGTTTAATAGAAAGATAAAAAATGCCATCCTTTGATTTGGAAGATTCATTAAGGAAAAAATATCCTGTTATTATAGGCGTTGATGAAGTTGGATGTGGCCCTTGGGCTGGTCCTTTAGTCGCGGCTAGTTGTTATATTGATCCAAATCTTTTCCCTCAAAATTTAAGGCAAATGATTAATGATTCAAAAAAGATGACTCAAAAAAAACGGGAGGAGTTTGTTTTAAAGATAAAGCCTGAAAATGGAATATCAATTTGGCATGGTATTGGTGTTGTTGATATTGAAGAATTTAATCAAGTGGGTTTAAAAAAAGCCTTACCCCTTGTTATTCAAAGGGCTGTTGATGCTTTTTCACTCTCTGTTGATCATGTTCTTATTGATGGAATCAGAAATCCCAATTTAAATATTCCAACAACCATGGTTATTAAGGGGGATCAAAAATCATACAGTATTGCCGCCGCTTCTATTATTGCAAAGGTTTTTAGGGATAATATGATGCAAGAATTGCATCAATTGTATCCCCATTATCAATGGGATAAAAACGCTGGCTATGGAACGAAAAGTCATATTGATGCGATTTGTCAATTTGGTATATCGCCGCATCACAGAATCTGTTATAAACCTATTCAAAAATTTTTAAATGTTGATTAGATTTTAATAAAAACTGTGCTAATCTTTAAATATATAGTTTTCATTATTAGATTTAAAAGCCCTTCCAAAAATGGTACAAACAGCAGAAAAGAAACGTACATATACTCTCAATTTTGGGCCTCAACACCCTGCAGCGCACGGTGTTTTAAGGCTTATATTAGATCTTGATGGTGAAGTTGTTGAACGGGCAGATCCCCATATCGGTTTTTTACACAGAGGAACAGAAAAACTTATTGAACATAAAACATACCTTCAAGCGATGCCCTATATGGACCGCCTTGATTATGTATCGCCAATGAATCAAGAACATGCCTTTGTTTTAGCAGCAGAAAAGCTTTTAAGTATAACAGTTCCAAAACGAGCCCAATATATTCGTGTTATGTTTTCAGAATTAACTCGGATCTTAAATCATCTTTTAAACATTGCAACCTTTGCGCTCGATGTTGGGGCTATGACCCCTTTTCTTTGGATGTTTGAAGAGCGCGAAATTATTATGGGCTTTTATGAAAAAGTCTCAGGTGCCAGGATGCACGCAAATTACTTTAGGGTTGGCGGTGTTGCAAAAGACTTACCGAATGGCCTGTTAGAGGACATTCAAGCCTTCATTTTAAGATTTCCAAAATGTTTAGATGATGTGGAAGACCTTATCACTGAAAACCGTATTTTTAAAATGAGAACAGTCGATATTGGCATTGCTACAAAAGAGCAAGCCATTGAATGGGGGTTCTCAGGTCCTATGATCAGAGCTTCTGGCTTTGCCTGGGATTTAAGAAAACAAGCACCATATGAAAATTATGCAGAATTTGATTTTGATATTCCAATCGGTAAACACGGTGACTGTTATGATCGTTACCTTGTTAGAATGGAAGAAATGCGCCAATCGTTAAGAATTATTCAGCAGTGTTTAGATCGCATTGAAGACGGCCCCTTTGTCATTGATGATCCAAAAATCACCCCCCCCCCCAAGAAGCGAACAAAACAATCGATGGAAGAATTGATCCATCATTTTAAACTTTTTACAGAAGGCTTTCATGTGCCAAAAGGTGAATACTACCAAGCAGTTGAAGCCCCTAAAGGTGAATTTGGCATTCATCTCATTTCAGATGGAAGTAATAGGCCTTATCGCTGCAAAATAAGAGCCCCGGGCTTTCCCTTTTTACAAAGTTTAGACTTCTTATCAAAAGGGCATATGTTAGCAGATGTTGTTGCGATTATAGGTTCGTTAGACATTGTTTTTGGAGAAATTGATCGATGACCTTAAAAAGTTTTTCATTTGATGACTATAATCTTAAAAAGGCAGATGCTTATCTAAAAAAATACCCCAAAGGAAAAGAACAAAGTGCCATTAAAGCATTGCTTGATTTAGCACAACGGCAAAATGATGGGTGGCTTTCAAAAGAATGTATTGAATATGTGGCAACGTTTTTAGACATTCCTTTTATTAAAGCGATGGAAATTGCATCCTTTTATACAATGTTTAACTTAAAACCCGTTGGAAAATTTCATGTTAAAGTCTGTTGTACAACGCCCTGTTGGCTTAACGGTGCAGATGACATTAAAGAAAAAATTTTAAAATACTTGAATGTGGATTTAGATGAGATAACAAACGATGGTTTGATAACCGTTTCTGAAGTGGAATGTTTAGGGGCTTGTGTTAACGGACCTGTTATGCAGATTAATGATGATTTTTTTGAGGATTTAGATGAAGCGTCTGCCCTTTTATTGATTCAAAAAATAAAAGAAAACAAACCGATTCAAAGTGGTTCAGCTGTTGGACGGCAATGCTCAAAAGCGTATTCGCAAGAGTAAAAAGTGAAAAATATTTTTTAAAATTAAGGAGTTGTTAAGAATTGGTGTGTTATTCTAAAAATACTGGAGGACCCTCAATCGGAGGGGAGGGATTAGTCGCGATCTCTCGACCGCAGCCATACTGCTACAAAGGTAGTGGAACAATGGTCCTTCGACCTATTACGGGTATACAAAATCTAGTTAACAGGTGGAGTATATCTGTTTTGCCCAGAGATATCAACTTTGGGTTGCCACAGAGTTGTTCAAAAAATTTGAATTTAAGCGTGGACAGGGGGGCTGTCTGTCTCGTGAGAGGTGGAGGGGGGGACGCTGCG
>JAGOTX010000030.1 GCA_018061565.1 Pseudomonadota bacterium | reverse complement strand
CATGAAGACCTTCAATATTTTGATTACATCTACGAATAAGATCCAAACACCCTTGTGGTGTACAGGGAATAATTTGGGGGGAGCCGAGCATTAATTTTCCAAGATTAGAAGACGTTAGCCCATCCACATCTTTTAAAGGGGAGATTGCGTCTATAATGGTTCTTGAATCAAGATGATGGGGGAGGGGGAGTTGTAATAAAATAGCATGAACAGATGCATCATTATTAAGTGTGTGAATAAACTTTAAAAGTTCCTCTGTTGTTGTTTCGTTTGTAAAACGATGAACAAAAGATTGAATGCCAACATATGTTGCAGCGTGTTGTTTTTTTTCGACATAAATTTCACTGGGCGCTAAACAACCAACTAAAATAACATGTAAGGAAGGTTTTATGGCAAGGTTAGAGATGCGATTTTTTAACTGTTCTTGTTCTTTTAAAGAAAGAGCTTTTCCATCTAACAAAAACATTTAATGACTCATATTTTATGTAAATTTAAAAAGAAGACGATGTAAAACATCTTCACAAAAGTAAACAATTAAAATAAGAATC
The DNA here is from genome assembly GCA_018061565.1 of Pseudomonadota bacterium. GTDB lineage: Bacteria > Pseudomonadota > Alphaproteobacteria > Paracaedibacterales > UBA11393 > JAGOTX01. The sequence continues at coordinate 12,041 of JAGOTX010000030.1, read as the reverse complement.
ACGGGGCTAAAATCAATAGCCGTCCTGCTTGGTAAAAGACGACGAATCTGTGCAAGGGCAGGTTCAACAAGGGAAAAGAGGGTGTTATGAATTGAGTAAACAATTTGACTATAAGGATTAACGACTTTAAAAAATTCAAGCCAGCCGAGGATAATATAAACAAAAATAACCCATCTGTATAAATAGAGTGCGGCACCGATGCAATTTAAAATTGGTACAAAGATAATATCCATAATAAAAATAGACCCAACAAGAAATATTAGTGTTTTATCATATCATAGCATGTTTAGGCTGAAAATATAGATTTTTAATTCTTTTAGATTTTTTAGATTTGAACAGGTGTGTAAGATTTCTTTCGGATGTATTTCTTTCCTAACTTGCTAATGTCAAAGGATAATACTCAATTCCTTCCCGCCTAATGCGTCTTACACCTTTAATTTAATATAAAAAAAATAACAAAAGGTTAAATTTTTAAAGTTTTTCTTTTTACTCAAAAGCCTTGGACATTTTCAAGCAATTGAACTAGAATGAACGCATTCAATTAAGATTTAAAAAGATAGGTTTTTTTTATGAAAATTTCTGGTAATGAGATTCGTATAGGTAACGTCATAGAGTTTGAAAATTCTTTATGGGTTGCAGTTAAAACACAGCATACCCAACCCGGCAAAGGGGGCGCATATATGCAGGTTGAACTTAAAAATCTTATCAATGGCACAAAGAAGAATGAGCGTTTTCGTTCTGCAGAATCGGTGGAGCGTGTTTTTTTAGAAGAACAGCCTTATCAGTATCTCTATGCGGATGGCAATGATCTTGTTTTTATGGATCAACAAACCTACGATCAAATAACCCTATCAAAAGAATTTGTTGGCGATGCTGCAAATTTTTTACAAGACAATATGGTTGTGGATGTTTGTCTTTATGAAGGAAAACCTTTAAGTGTTAAGCTGCCTGATACTGTTGTTTTAGAAATTGCTGAGGCTGATCCTGTTGTTAAAGGGCAAACAGCCTCCTCTTCTTATAAGCCAGCTATATTATCAAATGGCCTTCGTATTTTGGTTCCCCCTCATATTGATTCTGGCATGCGTGTTGTTGTTAATACAACTGATGGTACGTACGTTGAACGTTTTAAGGATTAATTTATAAAAAAGGATTTAAAATCTCATGTCCATTAAGAATATTTCAGAATCACCCTTAATTAATATCATGGGGTCTGCAGCAATGAATGCTGCTAAAGGGCTTCTTCGTGATTTTGGGGAACTTGAGCATCTTCAAATTTCAAGAAAGGGATTGGGGGATTTCGTCTCTGCAGCAGATCAAAAATGTGAAAAAGTTTTGATTACAGATCTTTCAAAAGCAAAACCTGATTATAATTTTATAACAGAAGAATCCGGCGTTATAGAAAACAGTGACTCTGATTTTTGTTGGATTATTGATCCAATTGATGGCACATCAAATTTTTTACATGCCATCCCTCATTTTGCAATTGCGATTGCTTTAAAAAGGGGTAAGGACGTCATTGCCGCATTGACGTATGACCCTATGAAAGATGAAATGTTTTGGGCTGAAAAAGGAAAAGGGGCTTATTTAAATAAGCGTCGTATTCGTGTTTCAAATAGAAAAGAATTTGACACGTGTATTGTAAGTCTAGGCTGGCTCAATGCAGATGAATCAAAAAACAATTTAATAGCTAAATTACCCCTTTTTGATCAATTTGGTTCTGTTCGTCAAATGGGATCAGCAGCGCTTGATTTAGCTTATGTAGCTTCTGGAAGATTAGACGCGTATGTTTTTAATTCTGGTCTTAAAATATGGGATATTGCAGGCGGTATCTTAATGGTTAAAGAAGCACTTGGTACGGTAACAGAAGTCACATATGGTAAAAATATGATTGAAACAGGCAGCATCTTAGCGGCGAATCAACATGTCCATCAACCTCTTCACAGAATGCTAAACGATTCACCGGCAAACCCTTCATGACGTCGTTTTCCATTTTAGGAAAAAAATGGTGTGAGATTACCCCCAATGAGAGGGATGTTTTGACCATCTCTCAAAAATTGGATGTTTCTCTTGTTATTGCAAAAATTATTTTAAATAGGCATATCTCTGTTGAGAATGCAGCAGATTATTTGAATCCAACAATAAAGAATTTGCTTCAAGACCCAAGTTTACTTCTTGATATGGATAAAGCTATTGAACGCGTTTTAAGGGCTCTTAAAACCGGTCAAAAAATTGCTATTTTTGCAGACTATGATGTTGATGGAGCAACCTCGTCTGCCCTTTTAGTAAAGTATTTTAAAGAAATTGGTGTTGATGTTGGTCTATATATTCCAGATCGTATTGATGAAGGGTATGGGGCCAATCCAAAAGCGCTAGAATCTCTTAAAAAACAAGGGTTTGACCTTGTTATTATGTGCGATTGTGGAACCACATCGTACGCAGCATTAGAACATGCTGAAAAACTAAAACTTGATGTTATTGTGATTGATCATCATACAGCTGATGTTAATTTGCCAAAATGTTATGCGCTTATTAATCCTTTTAGGCTTGATCAATCTGAAAAAGGGAAGGAAGCTTTTAAAAGGCTTTGCACAGCAGGACTTGCTTTTGTTTTTTTGGTCGCCCTTAATCGTGAAAGGCGCACTCAAAACTTAACACCCCTTCCAGATATCTTAATGTATCTTGATCTTGTTGCTTTAGGAACGGTGTGTGATGTTATGCCCCTTAAAGATTTAAATCGGGCATTTGTTTATCAAGGGCTTAAAATCTTAAACAGGCGCAAAAACAAAGGTCTTGTTACGTTAAGCGATGTTGCATCGATCTCTTCAGAAGTGGCTGCTTACCACTTAGGCTTTTTGTTAGGGCCAAGAATTAATGCCGGTGGGCGTGTTGGAAAAGCAGATTTAGGAAGCAAACTTTTATCAACAGATGATTTATCAAAAGCAAAAGAAATTGCTCAAAGTCTTAATTTTTATAATGAAGAACGTCAAACAATTGAAGCCATCGTTTTAGAACAAGCGTATCACATTATTGAATTAGAAAAGCTCTATGACAATGCTGTTATTGTTGTTGCCGCAAAAGACTGGCATCCTGGCGTTGTTGGCATTGTTGCAAGCCGCATTAAGGATAAGTTCAATAAACCTTCTATCGTTATTTCGCTCGACGAAAAAGGGGAAGGGAAGGGGTCTGGCCGTTCAATTTATGGTGTTGAACTGGGGAATATGATGCATGAAGCAGTGCATCAAGGACTTCTTATAAAAGGGGGCGGGCATGCTATGGCGGTTGGTATTTCCATCTATCAAGATAAAATTGATGAGTTTAAACAGTTTTTAAATGACCGCTTAAAAGAAAGTGTTGAAGCTTACGTTCCAACGTTAAATATTGATCATACACTTTCTGTTCAAGGTGTAACGGTTGACTTTGCAAAGGATCTTTTAAAGCTTGAACCTTACGGTCAAGGGAATGCAACACCAAAATTTAAGGTCGAAAATGTGCGCGCTACTTTTATTGTTCCCGTTGGGGATGGTCATTTTAGAGTTACCTTTAAAGATCTAGGTGGTAATATGTTAGAGGCGATGGCCTTTAGGGTGCGTGGCACATTACTGGAAGATGTTTTAAAAAATGGAACATCTAACCTACATATTGTAGGATCCGTTAAATATGACATTTGGAATGGTCGTGAAAAAGCATCCTTTATAGTAGAAGATGTTATGATTGCTTAAGAATTCATCTATTTTTTAATCTTTTTTTCTTTTATATGCGTTTAAAAACAGGTATTATGTGAGTGATATCTTGGATTTTAAGAATATCATTTACTCCTTACCCATTTTTCGATTCGTGGGCATAAATAAAGAATCAGGATCATAAAATGACACAAAATACAGCATGTGCGATGGATGAAAATTTCGCACAACTTTTAGAAGAATCTTTCACAGGTCGTAAAAATTTAGAAGGCACAGTCGTAAAAGGTATGATTGTTGCGGTTCGTAACGATTTTGCGATTATTGATGTTGGTTTAAAATCAGAAGGTAGAATTCTTTTAAAAGATATTATTGGCAGAGACCAAAGCATTGAACCACGCGTTGGTGATATTATAGACGTTTTCGTTGAACGTTTAGAAGACAAAAATGGCGAAGCTTGCCTTAGCATTGAAAAAGCAAGAAGAGAAGCTTCTTGGATCAATATGGAAAATGCGCATGCATCTGAAACATTGATTAATGGTGTTATTTTTGGACGCGTTAAAGGTGGTTTTGCTGTTGATCTTTCTGGCGTTATTGCCTTTTTACCAGGCAGCCAAGTTGACATTCGTCCCGTTAAGGACATTTCCCCACTTTTAAATATTGCGCAACCATTTAGAATTTTAAAGATGGATAAGCAAAGAAGCAATATCGTTGTTTCCCGTCGTGCAGTCTTAGAAGAATCCAGAGCAGAACAAAGAACAGAACTTGTTGCACAACTTTCAGATGGTCAAATCATTACCGGTACCGTTAAAAACATTACAGATTATGGTGCGTTTATTGACCTTGGTGGTGTGGATGGACTTCTTCACGTTACAGATATTTCTTGGAAGCGTATTAATCATCCGTCAGATGTTCTTAAAGTTGGTGAACCTGTTCAAGTTCAAATTATTCGCTTTAACAAAGAAACACAACGTATCTCCCTTGGCATGAAGCAGTTGCTTAATGATCCTTGGAAGGATGTTGAAGGTAAGTTTACAGCAGGTGAACGTATTGCAGGTAAAGTGACATCGATTGCAGATTATGGTGCATTCGTTGAAATGAAAGACGGTATTGAAGGCCTTATCTATGTTACAGAAATGAGCTGGACAAAGAAAAATATTCACCCATCTAAAATCCTTTCCGTTGGTGACGCTGTTGATGTTGTTGTTTTAGATATTGATTCTAACAAACGTCGTATTAGCCTTGGCTTAAAGCAAACAACAAATAATCCATGGAAGACATTTATTGATAAGTACCCTGTTGGTTCAACATTAGAGGGTGCCGTTAAGAACATTACAGAATTTGGTTTATTCGTTGGTGTTATGGACGATCTTGATGGAATGGTCCACATGAGTGATATTTCATGGGATGAAAATCCAGATAAAGTTCTTTCAAAGTTCCAAAAAGGCCAAATGGTAAGTGTAAAAGTCTTGGATGTTGATGCTGAAAAAGAACGTATTTCTCTTGGTATTAAGCAATTGAGGGACGATCCTTTTGCAGCTGGTACAGCAAACGTTAAAAAAGGTGATGTTGTAACCGTGACTGTTACAGCAATTGATGAAGGCAAAGGAATTGAAGTTGTTTCTTCCGATGGAGCTTCTGGTTACATTAAAAAACTTGATCTTTCCCGTGATCGCGATTGCCAAAGAACAGATCGTTTTGCTGTTGGTGAAAAAGTTGATGCAAAAGTATTAATGATTGACAAAAATAGCCGTAAACTTTCCCTTTCAATTAAAGCAAAAGAATTGGAAGAAGAAAAGAAAGTTCTAAGCGAATATGGTTCATCCGACAGTGGTGCAAGCCTTGGGGATATTTTGGGCGCAGCTATGAATAAAGCAAAAGCTGCTGAAGAAGCGAAAGTTGAAGAAACGCCAAAAGCAACCCGTAAAAAGAAAACAGAAGAAGCAGACGCTTAACTAAAGCAAAGCTCTTTAGTAAGTTTAAAACCCCACCTTTTTTAAGGTGGGGTTTATTTTTTCCGTCATCACAAAGTGCGATCATACCTGTCTGGGTCGACCCAGATAATTAGGACACTTGGATATAAATCGCCAGATCAATTTGAAAGGGCTGCGTAATTCTCAAAAATAAGTGTCCTAATTATCGGGGGCAATCCAGTCATAGCTTTTTGATTTTAAAATCATTAATATAACGTTATATAACCTAAAAACGAGAAAAATTTTATCTGTTATGTTGTCTATCAAAAATTTAAAGGACAAACGAGTACATATAAGCAATGAAGTCCCTGTCTGCTTAAACTTAAAACAAGGGAACGCACTTGCTTTAACGGGTCAAAATGGATCCGGTAAAACAACATTACTGCGTATTATTGTTGGTATTTTAGAAAGTGAAAGCGTTGATGAACTGTTCGTTAATCATGATTTTGCCTATCTTCCAAGCCAAAATGCCCTTTATTTAGACTTAAAAGTTAAAGATTATACAACAGATCCTCTTCCCTTTTTAAAAGATCCATCAAATAGTATGTTTATCAATGAATTGTCCTCAGGGCAAAAACGGAAATTAGCCCTTTCTTTATTTTTCAAACAAAATAAAAGCCTTTGGATTATGGATGAACCCACAACCCATTTAGATAAAAATGCGGTTGATGATTTTTACCAAACAATTGATAATCATTGTCAAAGGGGGGGGGGTGTTTTAATCAGCACGCATGATTATTCATTACCCCCTTTTTTTAAAACCTATGATTTAAGCAGTGAAAGTATATGATAAAAGATAAGTTTTTAAGCTCTATGATTTTTGCAGCCGGATACGGCAAACGCTTAAAACCATTAACTGACCACACCCCAAAACCACTTTTACCCCTTAATGGTATTTGTTGTCTTGACCGCCATTTAAGTGCGTTAAGGGATTTAAATGTAGAGAATATTGTTGTCAACACGTACCATTTAAAAGACCAAATTAAAAGCCATATAAAGGGTAACAAAGCTATTACCGTCCTTGAAGAGGATGAGATTCTTGAAACAGGGGGGGGGGTCAAAAACGCTCTTCCCTTTTTAAACGATGTTGTTTTAATGCTCAATGGTGATATCTGGTTAGAATCTTATGACATTATAATAAAAATGATTAGTTCATATAATGAATCAATAATGAATGGATTGCTTTTAATTATTCCCCACAGTAAAGCTCTTTTTATAAACAGTAAAGGCGATTATTTTATAAATAATGCAACCAAAGATAACACCCCAGGATTAATCACACATAAGTCTTTTAAAAATGAGAAACGTGCCCCCTTTATTTTTTCAGGTATTCAACTATGGAAGAAAGAAACACTTGAGAATTTTAAAAGCGAAAAAAAACATTTTTCCATGATCGATATTTTCCATGAGACACAAAAAAATAACAAGCTATATGGCATGGTTTTTGATAAATTATGGTGTGATATTGGAACAATAGACGCATATGAAAAACTGAATCACTACCTTATAGAAAAGGAAAAAAAATGAATTATTGGCTTATAAAATCGGAACCTTCTGTTTTTTCAATTGATGATATGAAAAATAACCATCAAGAACCCTGGAATGGTGTTCGAAATTACCAGGCCAGAAATAATATGAAAGACATGAAACTCAATGATATTTGTTTTTTTTATCATTCCAACACAAAGCATGCAGGCATTGTTGGGCTTGTTAAAATTATTAAGGAATACTATGAAGACAAAGAGGACAAACGATTTGGCTTAGTGGATGTTGAATATATTAAGCACACACCTTACCTTGCATTAGCTGATTTAAAAAAAATTGAGGGAATCGAATATCTTGCCCTTTTTCACCAATCAAGACTTTCTGTTCAGCCTGTTGATGAAAAAGCAGCAGATATTTTATTGATGATTTTAGATAATGTTAAGAAATTATCCATATCTGACTGAATAGAATTTAAAATTTTGATTTTTGAAACAGCAAACAATGTCCTTTTTAAATTTCTTAAAAATATTTTTAAGGGTTCTTTATCGTCTATCAGAAGTTTATTTTAAGCTTTATGCCTTTAAAAGGTCTAAAGCTGCGAGCATAGCACTTTCTGTAATATTTTCACCCGATAGCATTCTGGCTATTTCTGTTGTTTTTTCGTCTAAGCTTAATTTTACAACGGTTGTTTTTGTTTGGGTTTGTGTGTCTTGTTTTGTTACAAAATAATGGTCATCTGACTTGGCTGCAATTTGGGGCGAATGTGTAATGGCTAATACTTGAAGGTTATTGCTTAATTTTTTCATTCTTTCCCCAATGGCTGCTGCAACGCTTCCACTAACACCTGTTTCAATTTCATCAAACACAATGGTGAAAAGATCTGTTTTTTGGCTTAAGACACTTTTAAGTGCCAGCATTATTCTGGCAAGTTCACCACCAGATGCGGATTTTGAAAGATTTGTAAAATCTTGATTTTTATTTGCTGAAATTAAAAATTCAACTTTATCAATACCTTTTTGGGTTATTGTTTCTAAATCTTGTTGGATGCTAACCTTAAATGTTGCATTTGGTAACTTTAAAGCGAGAAGTTCTTGATTTATTTCTTCCTCTAATTTAAGGGCGAAACGCGATCTGATTTTTGAAATTTCATGGGCTTTTAAAAAGGCTTCTTTTTTTGCATGTTCTAATTTTTTGAGTGTTTCTTGTTTTGAAGCGTTAAAATCTTTTTGAACAAACAGCTCTGCATTTTTTAAAAGGGGTAAAAGGTCGTGTGTAGTTATATTATATTTTTTAGCACGGGACCTTAAAACATAAAGCCTTTCATCAATTTGTTGAAGGCGAAAATAGGATTCTTTCGTGTTTTGGCACAGATCATCAACTTGTGCTTTAACTTCCAACAGATCACTTTCTATACGTTTTAAAGGGTCTAAAAGGGGGGAAAGTGTTGGCAAATTAAGTCTTTCAAAATGTGTAATAGTGGAAAACAAATCTTTTAAAAGTGAACTGTCCACAACGTTTTGACACCGATCTAAAAGGTTGGATGTTTTTGCTAAATCTTCTATACTTTTTCGTTCTATTAAAAGCTCATCTTCTTCATTTGCTATTAAGTCTAGAGGCGAAAGATCGTCTACAATATTTTTATTTAAATAAATATTTGCTTCATAATTTTTTTCAGCCTCAACAAGGGATTTATATCTCTCTTCATAATCTTTAAAAGATGAAAAATCTATTTTAATATTTTTTAAAAGATCTTTAAAAAGAGTGTCTTTAATATAAGCATCCAAATGCTTCATGTGTGATTTGGGGTCAAATAAATGATCAAATTGCCCATGAATTTCAAGCAAAGAATCGCCAATTTGTTTTAATGTTGAAAGATTAACGGGGATATCGTTAATATAGGATTTTGATCCTTTTTCACTTATATGACGACGAAGATTAAGGCTTAAAGGTGATTCTAAATTTAAAAGTTCTAAAGATTCCAGATCTTTAAAAACGGTATGTTCTTTATCAATTAAAAAAGAAGATGAAACAATTGCTTGGGACGCACCTTTTCTGATAAAAGAAACATCCCCTCTTTTACCAAGGGAAAGGGACAAAGCGTCCAGTAAAATGGATTTTCCAGCCCCTGTTTCACCGGTTAAAACTGAAAACCCCTTATGAAAGGTTAAGGATAATGTATCAATTAAAATGAGATCTTTTATATAAAGTTCAAAAAGCAAAGGGTCTTCTTAACTGTTTTAGGTATTAAGTTTAAGGTAACAAAAAACGATAACATTTTCCATTCATTTTAGATGAATATAAAATCTGGATTTTCATCTCAAAAAATCTTAATCTTATTGTCACCCCTGCCTTTGCAGGGATGATGGTATGGACACCAATGATAAGTAAGGTAAACTTATCAACGGTATTATAAAGCAAGGAGATCGTTATGCTTAAAAAATGCTCATTCAAGGTGCCAGAACAATTTTCATTTTGCAACAAGCATAGTCAATAAAGAAATTGTTTTCTTTGTCAAAGTATTTTATCATTTCAAGGTAGAATTTAAAAATAGGGAAGAAAATGACAAAGCCAGAATGGGGAACAAAACGTACATGTATGTCTTGTACAGCGCGTTTTTATGATTTAAACAATAAACCGGCAACATGTCCAAAGTGTGGTGCTGTATTAGAAAGTTTATCAATGAGTGGAAAGTCTAAAAAGACAAAGGCTGAAAAATCACGTGACCTTCTTGGAATAGATGATTCAATTCTTGGTTCTGGATTAGATTTTTCAGCAGATTCATTATTGGATGAGAATCTTATTGAAGATGAAGAAGTAATTGATGAGGGATTGGATGATATTGCACTGCATGACGAGGAAGAACATTAGTCTGATTGCATGAAAGGTAAAAAAGATCCAAATCTTGGGATAGTATTACCCAGTGTTATACTTGTGATGTTTGCGTTTACTTATGCATGTGTTCCCCTTTATAAATTGTTTTGCCAAAAAACAGGATTTGGGGGAACACCTAAAATTGTTCAAAAGACATCCAATAAACTAGGATCAAGGATGATAACCGTTCAGTTTGTTGCTAATGTTCACAGAGACTTAAAATGGAAATTTACTCCCCTTCAGCATGAAATCAAAGTGCGTGTTGGCCAAAATGCTTTGGCGTTTTTTAGGGCAGAAAATCTAACTGATAAGCCCATTATTGGGATGTCTACCTATAATGTAACGCCCGATAAAGCGGGGCAGTATTTTAGTAAGGTTGCATGCTTTTGTTTTGAGCGTCAACTTTTGATGCCTGGTGAGGCCATGGATATGCCTGTTCAATTTTATATTGATCCAGATCTTGCAAAGGACAAGGATTTAAAAGATGTCAATCTTATAACGTTATCTTACACATTCTTTGAAGTAAAAGATTAAGGGCTTTTATAAAAGCTTAAATTTAGCCTATAATGGAACCAAAGGGAGCAATTTTATTATTATGAACATTCATGAATATCAAGCTAAAGAGCTTTTAAAAGATTATAATTTACCCGTTGGTAAGGGTGTTGTTGTGCATTCTATTAATGAGGCAAAAGAAAAAGGCGCTGATTTTTTAAAAAATGGCGTTGCCGTTGTAAAAGCACAAATCCATGCGGGCGGGCGCGGGAAAGCAGGTGGCGTTGTTATCTGTAAAACAGTAGAAGACATTCAAAAAACAGCAGAAAAGTTATTTGATAAGCCCCTTATTACCCATCAAACAGGGCCAAATGGGCAAGTTGTTAAAAAACTCTACATTGAAGACGGGGCTTCAATTAAACAAGAATTTTATTTAAGTTTTGTACTTGATCGCTCTATGAGTTGTTTAACCATCATTGCAAGTCCTGATGGTGGTGTTGATATTGAAGAGGTTGCAAGTAATCACCCTGATCGCGTTATAAAAGTGCCAATTCATCCGGCAACGGGTATTTTGCCTTATCATGTCAGACGTGTGTCTTTTATCTTAAGTTTGACGCCCTCTCAATCAAAGCAAATGGCTGATATTTTGAATAAGTTTTACCAATTGTTTTTGCAAAAAGATGCCACCCTCATTGAGATTAATCCCCTTATTGTTAATGGTGACGATGACCTTTATTTATTGGACGCAAAAATTTCCTTTGATGATAATGCCTTGTTTCGCCACCCTGATATTGAAAAATTAAGAGATCTTTTAGAAGAGGATGCTTTTGAAACAAAGGCAAGAGCAGATGATTTAAATTATATTAAATTGGATGGTAAAGTAGGGTGCCTTGTAAACGGTGCTGGTCTTGCTATGGCAACAATGGATATTATTCAACTATATGGTGAAAAACCTGCCAACTTTTTAGATGTAGGGGGCGGGGCTACAAAAGAAAAGGTAAAGACAGCTTTTGGCATTATTTTGTCCGATCCAGATGTAAAAGGAATTTTGGTCAATATTTTTGGTGGCATTATGCGTTGTGATATTATTGCAGAAGGCATTGTTGCGGCCGTTTTAGAGATGAATTTAACGGTACCGCTGGTCGTTCGCCTTCAAGGAACCAATATGGAAAAAGGACAGGAGATTTTAAATTCATCGGGTCTTAAAATTTCATCCCTTAGTAATTTAGATGATGCTGCAAAAGCCATTGTTCAACAAATTCGTCAATAATATTCGTTAGGTTTTAAATACATGTCTATACTTGTTAATAAAGATACAAAACTCATTTGCCAAGGCTTTACCGGAAAGCAGGGAACATTTCATTCTGAGCAGTGTATTGCTTACGGCACTCAAATGGTTGGTGGTGTCACACCTGGTAAGGGTGGGGGAGAACATCTTAATCTTCCTGTGTTTAACACTGTTTATGACGCTGTCAAAAAAACGAAGGCAAACGCCAGTATGATTTATGTGCCGGCAGCCTACGCTGCTGATTCTATTTTAGAG
>JAGOTX010000114.1 GCA_018061565.1 Pseudomonadota bacterium | reverse complement strand
AAAATAACGGTAGATTTTCGGCCAATTTGATCGCCAATGTAGCCAAAAAAAAGGGCCCCGAAAGGCCTTAGAACAAACGTTGAACAAAAAGCAAAAGCAGATAATAGCGAATTAGAATGAGGATCCATACGCGGAAAAAAAATGTCATTTAAGACAACGGCCATATGAACATAAAGCATTAAATCAAAGTATTCTAAAAAGGTTCCAATTTGTAAAAGGCCTATGGTTTCTTTTTCTTTTTTATTGAGGTAGTTAAGCATGTTTTGATATTTTTATTTTTTAACTGCTTGCATAGTATCACTTCACAAAATAGTTGTCACTCCTATTTTATTATAGTCAATTAATCCATAAATTTATGATGAAGAAATATCTAACTGCTCAAGCATTTTTGCTGCAGCATTTTTTTCAGCAATTTTGCGGGTTGGTCCTTCTGCAAAACAGGGATTATGTAAAGGTATATCCACTTCCACATGAAAAATAGGCTGGTGTTCTGTGCCTTCTTTTTTGATAAGTTTATATTTAGGTGTTAGGTTATATTTTTTTTGGACCCATTCTTGTAGCTTTGTCTTTTCATCCACACCAAAGTCAATTTCCCCTTGTAAATAAGGCCCCCAATGCTGAAGAATAAACTTTTTAGCACTAACCATTCCTTGATCAACATAAATAGCGCCTAATAAAGCTTCACAGGCATCTGAATAAATATTTGATGTTGGCATTTTTAGTTCTTTTTCGTTTGCTTTTAAATATTTATCGCATTTAAGGTGTAAAAAAACAGCGCGACAAATATCTTTGTTAACAAGGTTTGCAAACCGTTTCGCTAAAGCCCCTTCTTTTTCTGATGGATGCAGTTTAAAAAGCTCTTCAGCAATAACGATCCCTAAAACACGATCCCCTAAAAATTCTAATCGTTGAAAAACAAAGTTTTTTTTTGAAAAACCAAAGCTGGGATGCGTTAAAGCACTCTCTAAAATTTTTTTATCACTAAAAGAATCCATTACATTTGAAAATGTTAAAAAAGAAAAATGAGATGCGTTCATGATAATCTTTCAAAAGTTTGTTTAAAATATTGGTACCCTGTTATTATTGTTAAGACGCCTGCAATCCAAAGAGTGATCTCTCCTAGAAAAGTTAAATTTTTCTGGTATGGGAAAGCGTCTGCAATAAGCAGTAATCCAATAGAAATCATTTGAAAAGCTGTTTTATATTTAGCAAGACGCGTTACAGGAAGTTTTATTTTTGTAACACTTACAAATTCACGAAGGCCTGACACAAAAACTTCCCTGCATAAAATAATAAGAGCTGGAATAAGTGTAAATTTTGAAAAAAAATCAAATCCTGCCATAAGCAACAATGTTGTTGCAATCAACATTTTATCAGCAATGGGGTCAAATAATTGCCCAAAGCGGGTTGTTTGCTTTAATGTCCTTGCGAAATAGCCATCTAAATAATCTGTTATGCATGCAATAAAAAAAATAAATATTGCCAACATTCTTGTCAGTTCCGTTTGCAAATAAAAACAAGGGACAAGCAAAAAAATTAAAAATATACGAAATATCGTTAATGAATTGGGAACATTTATGTATTTTCTATTTTTTAAAATAATGGATAACATGTAACTTTTTTTTCTAAAATTATTAGGATGAAAATTTTTTTAAAACATCTTCTAACGGCAAATGAATTCTTTCATCTGTTCTTCTATTTTTAACTTCATAAGTACCGTTTTCAATCGTATCACGCCCAACAATGATTTGCCATGGAATACCAATCAAATCGGCATTGGCAAATTTAGCACCAGCACGTTCATCGCGATCATCAAAAAGGACTTCCACATTTAAATGCTTAAGCTTAGAATAAAGCATTTCAGATAATTGACAGGCCGTTTCATCAGATGTTTTTGCATTAATTAGACAGATCTTAAAGGGTGCAACACTTTCTGGCCAAATAATACCATAATCATCGTGACTCGCTTCAATAATAGCACCAACAAGACGTGAAACCCCAATACCATAGGACCCCATTTCAGGAAAGATTGACGATCCATCAGGGCCAACAACTGAAAAGTTCATTGCTTTTGAATACTTTGTGCCAAAATAAAAAATATGACCAATTTCAATGCCACGTGCTGTTTTAATTTTATCATCTGCAATTGGGCAATTTTTGGGGTCATGCTTTTCATCTGCTGCGGCATAAAGATCTTTTAAACCATCAAATGTTCTTTGTTCATTCGTTAGAGTTTCAAAAGTTTCATCATAGTAAATAGTGCTTTCACCTGTTGGTGCAACAATTTGAAATTCATGACTTAAATCACCACCAATAGCGCCTGAATCTGCCCGCACAGGAATAGCAATTAATCCTAAACGATCAAACGTTTTAATATAACTTTCAAATATTTTTTTATATGTTAAAAATGCGCCGTCATATGAAATATCAAAAGAATATCCGTCTTTCATTAAAAATTCACGTCCCCGCATAACACCAAATCTTGGCCTTATTTCATCTCTAAACTTCCAGTGAATTTGATAAAGCGTTTTTGGCAATTGTTTATAACTTTTGATGTATTGACGCGCTAAATCTGTAATAACTTCTTCATGGGTTGGTCCATAGAGCATGTCTCTATCATGGCGGTCTTTAATGCGAAGCATTTCTTTGCCATAATCATCAAAACGTCCACTTTCTTGCCAAAGATGTGCAGGCTGAATCGTTGGCATAATAACGCGATGACACCCTATTTTATTTTGTTCATCTTCAATTATTGCTTCAATTTTTTGCAAAACTTTTTGGCCTAAAGGCAGCCACGTATAAATTCCAGATGTGGTTTGATTAATCATCCCTGCTCTTAACATCAAACGATGAGAAGCAATTTGAGCATCTGCTGGAACTTCTTTTAATGTTGGAATAAAATATTCTGATAAACGCATAAAAAATAAAAAAAACAATCTCTATACTTTTATAACGTATGTTCATTTATTTTAGCAAGCTTTGTGTAAGGTCTATTTATAGATCTTTCTAAAAAAAATTAAGCATCCATAACCATTAATGTAAAAGTTGCCTCACTTACAAGCACGTTGTCAACATAGGCTTGCCCTTTATATTTAAAAACGTTTCCACGTTCTTTTTGTTTTGTTACTTTAAGTTCTAAAACATCTCCGGGCACAACAGGCTTTCTAAATTTAGCGTCTTCAATAGACATAAAGTAAGCTATTTTTTGATGATCAACAGGTGTATCAAGTTGAAGAGAATAAAACATAAGAACGCCCGCTGTTTGGGCAAAAGCTTCAATAATTAAAACACCAGGCATAACAGGGTGATTGGGAAAATGTCCTTGAAAAAATGGTTCATTCATTGAAATGCATTTAACACCCGTTGCGCTTTGATGC
>JAGOTX010000113.1 GCA_018061565.1 Pseudomonadota bacterium | reverse complement strand
ACTGATTTTTAACTAAAAAAATAAGAAAAGTACCTTGAGAAAGCTACAATATCCTCTTTCACGTCGTTTAAAAGTTCACAAAAAAAAGAAAATCCCTTAATCAGTCAGATTTCATGCAATTGCCCTGTTCCGTTGCCACAGCAACTTTATAAACTAGGAGAAAAATTCAAATAAATAGGAGCGTATAAATCTGTATATATAATAACTTTGTTATCCATAAAATGTTCGTTTTATAGACGACCCCCTTCACTGTACCAAACTTCCTCTAAATCCGTCCATAAAATATGTCCCTAAATACAAAGCGTCTTTAAATATGTTTTTAGGGTTTGTGGATGAAAATAAATGCATTTTTTATATACGAATGTATTTTATGACTAAAGCGGTAGTAATTACCAAAAAGCCTTGACTTTTTGGTAATTATGTCTAAAATGGGAATATAAACACACTTATATATATTTTTCATGCAGCGCTATATTCAGTCATTCATAAAAGCAGACTCTGATCAAAAAATGATCTTACTATCCGGACCAAGACAAACAGGGAAAACAACGCTTACCAAAAATTTGTTTCATAATTGCGACTATCTGAATTTTGATTTATCTGAAGATAGAGAAAGATTGCGTAAGAAATATTGGAATAGAAACGGAGATGCAGTCATATTTGATGAACTGCATAAAATGCCGCAGTGGAAACGTTGGATTAAAGGGGTATATGATACGGAGAAAAAGACGCCGTGTCTTATCGTGACGGGAAGCGCTCAATTTGATACCTTTAGAAAAGTTGGGGATTCTCTTGCTGGACGTTATTTTTCCTATAGACTGCACCCAATAGATATTCAAGAAGCTTGCTTATATTGGGAAAACGACCCAGTTAAGGCAATGGAAAATATTTTACAGTTTAGTGGGTTTCCTGAACCCTTTTTGAAAGCCGATCCTGATTTTTATAGGCGTTGGCAAAAATCACATCTAGACATTATGCTAAGACAAGATTTTTTAGATCTATATGCCATTCGACATATAAAAATGCTTGAAATTTTGGTAGACCTTTTAAAAAGTCGTGCAGGAAGTCAGTTAAGTCATGCATCTTTAGCTAGAGATGTTCAGGCAGATCATAAAACTGTTAAAAATTGGATAGATATGCTTGAAAATATTTACGCCGTTTTTCGTATTACCCCTTATCATCGCAATGTAGCCAGATCAATTCTTAAAGAACCTAAAATTTATTTTTATGATGTAGCGCGCATAAAAGATCCAGGTGCACAATTAGAAAACTTAGTTGCTTGTACGTTATTAAAAGCAATTCATTTTTTAGAAGACACAAAAGGATATAAAGGAAGTTTGCATTATTTAAGAACAAAAGATGGTCATGAAATTGATTTTTGTGTGTGTATAGATGATAAACCAATACTTGCTGTTGAAGTTAAAACGAAAAAAGATGAGCCATCATCTGCCTTTCGAATTTTTAACAAAAGTTTAGATGGTGCCCGTAAAGTTCAACTTGTGAAGAATATTAAGAGAGAATTTACGTCACCTGAGGGAATTGATGTTTTAAGTTTGCCACATTTTTTAAAAGATTTAGATTTATCAAAATTAATTTCAGGCTGATTTTTAGTTTGAATGGTCTTTACAATCAATTGTCCTATTTATCACGGGTGATCTGACGCGACAGAATCCGCTTGAACGCTTTATATAGTGGACCCATTTCTAGTTTATAGAAACATAACATAGTCAATTTTTTTCTTGACTTCATGTTTTAGATGTCGTTTTATGATGTTAACAAAATATTAATAATTGATTCAAGTTGATGAAAGTATCGTTAAGTAATATAAAAACAATAGACAATTATTTAAATAATATTAATTGTTTAAAACAGTCTAGATTACACACTATTATTATGTCTACTTGTCTGCCTTTAAAAGAACAAGAATCAGTTCAAACAAAAAAGCGGCTCTAAGATAAAAACTTAGGGTCTTTTTTTACGGCCTAAATAAGGCGCATCAATGAAAAGCTGTGGTGTTACCTATATCGGGATTAAGCGTTAATCATAGGAGAATACGCCATGAATATGACACAGACTTTAAAGAACTTTTTTTCAAAAAAGACAAAAGAACAGGCAAAATTAGAAAATCAAACAGATGCCGAAGCCGTAGAACGATCAGCTGTTTTAAATTGGTCATCAAAGGCGATGTCGCGCATTGCCATCTTTACGCTTTTTTGTTTTTTAAGCCAGACCTTTGCCCAAACTTTATATGCAGCAACGGAGGGATTATCAGGATTACGCCTTCATATCAGTGCCCCAATAAATTATGCTTCTTTGCCTCAGTTTTCTTTATTTGGCACTTTTTCTGCAGATGATGACAGGGCCTCTCATAGCTCTAACGATTTAAGTGCATCATACGCCTCTTTAAGTTCCAATCAAAGCTCACCAAATACGCCAGTAGGTTCTTCTGTACCGGTGGAACAGGCAGCGTCCCAAGACGCACAACCTGTTGAAAAGCTTTTACGCCACTCGTTTATGGGCGATGTCGCAATCAGCACAATCATGGGTCAGAAAGATCATTTATGGGGTGTTTCGACAGAAATTATACAGGAAGAAAATGGGTTTAAGCTTAATATTGGCCAGCATAATAATTTGTTGTTATCTGCGCTAATTAGTTTTTCAGGGTTGATTCAGGTAACCCATTCGGCGTTAACAGATGCGCTATCTTTATCTGTTAAAAGTTATGCGCTTGTTCATTTTGATAAAAAGAATGAAGCCAATTTAGGACACGTTTCAGTTGATGCAAAAAATATGCAGGTAACGGGCAATTGGAACGCTGATAGTTTAACAGCTGTCACAAAACGATTTACAGTTAAAGATAAAAGCGCCTTGTTTGTACATGAAAAAGCAACGCTTACATCAGATGTTATAGAAACAAAAGGTGCCACATTAAACGCTAAAGACTTAACCGTTGAAGCCTTTGAAATTGATAATGAAAATGGCACTTTAGGCGGCATGGACGCTGCAACGATTACCCTTAAAAAACGTGCTTCCTCACGGTTTCAAAATAAAGATGGTAAAATTGGTTCTACTAAAAAAGCTGTCTTTAACATAGAGGATGGGCAGGCTATCAGAAACCTGGGGACCCTTCAGGGCGAAGAAGTGACGATTCGTCATAAATCTAGTGAAGATGTTTTGAATTTAAAACAAGGCGTTGTACAAGCATCAAAAATTGTTCGTTTATATGGCACCCATATTAAGGGGCGCCTCTCAACCGAATCTGGCGTGCAGTTTGAAACACCAGGGCAATTGCATGAAATCTGACTGATTAAGGGATTTTCTTTTTTTTGTGAACTTTTAAACGACGTGAAAGAGGATATTGTAGCTTTCTCAAGGTACTTTTCTTATTTTTTTAGTTAAAAATCA
>JAGOTX010000112.1 GCA_018061565.1 Pseudomonadota bacterium | reverse complement strand
CTGCTAGAACAGGAATCGTTAAAAGCAATAAGACGGATGTAATAAGGATTCCCCAAACGAAAAGGGGCATTTTAAAAAATCCCATACCAGGGGTTCGCATATTAAAGATTGTTGTAATAAAGTTAATGGATCCTAAAAGGGATGAAACGCCGGCAAGGTGAAGTGATAGAATCATAAAATCCATAGCCATATCACCGTGGCCAATAAGAGAGGAGAGGGGGGGGTATAGTGTCCAACCGGGTCCAGCCCCTGTGCCAATAAGGCCCGATGCTAAAATTAAAAATAATGAGGGAATCATTAACCAAAAACTGATATTGTTAAGGCGTGGAAAAGCCATATCGGGTGCGCCAATTAATAGGGGAACAAACCAATTTCCAAACCCGCCAATTAAAGCTGGCATAACGGTGAAAAAGACCATTAAAAAGCCATGGAGCGTAATAATCACATTATAATGTTGATAGTTATGAAAAACCGTTCCGCCTGGGTGCATTAATTGCGCACGCATATACATTGAAAAAACGCCCCCTAAAACACCACTAAAAATAGCAAGCATTATGTAAAGTGTTCCAATGTCTTTATGGTTGGTTGAAAAAAGCCAACGCCTGATACCTGTTGGGTGATGGTTACTTAAATCACTTAATACATCTGTTTGATCTGTCATATTTTAACCTTTTCTATTTTTGTTTTGTATTTGAATTAACCCATTGATTGTATTCTTCTTGTGAAACAATTTTGAGTGCAATTGGCATAAAACCATGATCTTTGCCACAAAGTTCAGAGCATTGTCCATAATACATACCTTCCTTTTCAACGCGAAGCCATGTTTCATTGGTGCGCCCTGGAATGCCATCTGTCTTAATACCAAGGGCAGGCACTGCAAAGCTATGAATAACATCTTGCGATGTGATAAGAATTCGAACTGTTTTGCCTTTTGGAAGTACGACGGGTTTATCAACATCCAATAGGCGCAATTGCCCTGGCTTTAAATCTTCATCCTTAATCATGTAGCTATCGAAGGAAATTTTTTTAGAGTCATCATCGTTTAAATATTCGTAACTCCAATACCATTGATGACCTGTTACTTTAATGGTCATATCTGGATTTTCTGCTTTGTCAAAAACATAGAGAATTTTAATCGATGGAATAAGAATAACAATAAGCAAAAGGACAGGAATAACCGTCCAGATAATTTCAAGAACGGTGTGATGTTCTGTTGTTGAAGGTTTTGGGTTTTTAGATTCCCTAAATTTATAGATAACAGCAATCAGTAAAATGGTTACAGTAATTCCAATAATGCAAAGAATAATAAAAACCAGGTTGTGAACTTTTGTGATTTCTTCCATCAAAGGTGCATTCGCTTCTTGAAAGCCAATCTGCCAAGGTTTTGGTTGTACCCCGCCATATAAAAAAACGCTCAAAAAAGAAATAAGAGTGAATGAAAAAAAACGCACCATCGGCAAACACAACATTATAAAATTCATATAAAATTTTAGCATAAGTATTCTAAAAACCAATAGGGTATTTTAAGATTTAAGGGATTTCATATGAATATAGTTAGGACTTAATTAAAATGTAACGTCCTACGTTTTAAATTTAGGATTATCTCACCTTCTTTTTTAGTGATCAGGGTATGTGTGGGCATCAGTGCCTTTGTTGGAGAAAGGAATGAAAAAGATGGAATTTCCATTATACATGTCTTATAAATGTAAAAAACGATGGTTTCTAAAAAACCATCGTTTTAAAATGTATCTACATTTATGAATGTATTTTTATTTAATTTCTAAAGCGTCAGAAATTTGCTTTCCTGGACGGAATTTAGCTTTTAATTTTGCAGGAACTTGAATTGTTTCACCTGTTCTTGGATTTCTTGCCGTTGTTGCTTTTGTTTGTGCAACCACGAAAGAACCAAAGCCTAGAAGACGAACTTCTTCTTTGTTCTTTAAAGATCCAATAATGGTGCTAAATGTAGCGTCAATAGCTGTTTCAGCATCCATTTTTTTAAGTCCAGAAGCTTTTGCAACCGCATCTACTAATTCTGTTTTGTTCATGTTTTTTTTCTTTCAATTTAGACGTAATCAATAAATCCATATTAAATCCCAATAAAAGCTAGGGTCAATAAGCATTCTAACAAAAAGTATTTTTTTTTATCTTTTTTTATCTTGTTATTTATAAGAAAAAGACTATAATTGATGACTAATAAAAACAGCAAGGATAATGCTTGTTTTGAAATAGCCATTAATTTTTAAGCTTTTGACAGATTATTCGTTTTAATTGCGTTTATTTAGTTTACTATCCTTATAATTTTGGAAGATTTGTTGGTAGTTGGGGTGGTGCGAATGTTGGAAGATTTGGCGCACTAAAGGCTGGAGGAGTTGGCATTGTGAATGTTGGCGCTTTAAATCCTGGTGGTAGAGCCGCTGCTGGCGTTGTTGTCGCCGGCGTTGGTGAAGCGGACATTGTTGCCCCCCTAGCTGTTGGTAGTTGCGGTAACCCTTGTGGTAATGTTGGTGCTGCAAATGTTGGAACAACGGGTAAAGCTGCTGCATTTAACTGTGGATTTGTTGGCATAACTGGCATTTGTGGCATTCCAGCAGGCATTGGCGCAGTTGTTACAGCAGGCATTTGTGTTGGTGCTGTTGGAACAGAATCACTGCCTACATTATGCTCTTTTGCAATACTTGCCATATTTTCGACGAGTTGACCTCTTTGATCAGATGGCGTCATCCCAAAAACTTTAATATAGAGCGCTTGATTTTCTTTTGAAAGTCTTTCCATTTCTTCTCTTTCAGACTCAGCAAGTTTTGCGCGTTCTAATGCTTCTTTTCTAAGTTGTTCATCTTGCTTTGCTTTGGCTTCTAGCATTTGTTTTTGCAAACTTTGAGCTTCGGCCATATGTTTTTCTTTCTTGCTTTGAGCAAAGAACTTTAAAACAGCACGTTCTGATTCTATATCACTTATAATTTTAAGTTTGTCTCTTGTTTGTGGGTCTTTCATAGCTTCAGATAAAATTTTATTATATACTTTAAAATTTTCCCCTCTTCTAGGATTGGTTAAAATGTCATCAATATCAATCTTTGTAAAATCTATAATACCTTCAATAGGTTGTAAATTTTCAGGTGCGACGGGTGTTCTAATTTCTTGACCGTTTGAATCTTTTAAAATTGTTGTAACAACAGGTTTGCCGTCCATGCCGATGGTTTGTTCTAACACAACAGGATTTCCATTAGCATCTTTTGCTTCAACCGTTGTGATTGGTTTTCCATCAGGACCGATAACTGTTTTTGGTTCAACGGGCTTGCCATCTGATCCTGTTGCAAGTGAAAAACCTTTAGGGGGTTGTTCGCCTATGTTGATATTAAAATTTTGAATGATTGTGCTGCCCCCTGTTCCTGGTGTTCCTGGCATTCCAGGTGCTCCTGGCATTC
>JAGOTX010000029.1 GCA_018061565.1 Pseudomonadota bacterium | reverse complement strand
GTGGAACAGTTTCTAAGAATGCAAGATCAATCTTGGAACCTTTTTCAATTCCCTTTGGACCAGATGCAACTTTGTGACCGAGCAACTTTTGTTGTAAACGTTGGAAGAAACTGCGTTCTAAAATAGAGCGTTCATCATCACGGTCTTTTGCCATACGTTCAATTTCTAAACGTTCAATCGCGATAGAACGTTCATCTTTTTCAATACCACGACGTGAAAATGTACGAACATCAACAATGGTTCCTTGAATTCCAGGCGGTACACGAAGAGATGAATCTTTAACATCTGACGCTTTTTCACCAAAAATTGCACGAAGCAATTTTTCTTCAGGCGTTACAAGGCCTTCACCTTTTGGTGTAACTTTACCAACCAAAATATCACCTGGATTAACTTCTGCACCAACATAAACGATACCGGATTCATCCAAATTACGAAGGGCTTCATCACTGGCACCAGGAATGTCACGTGTTATTTCTTCATTTCCAAGCTTTGTATCACGGGACATCACTTCAAATTCTTCAATATGAATGGATGTATAAACGTCATCACGCGCAATACGCTCTGAAATAACAATAGAGTCTTCAAAGTTATACCCTTGCCAGGACATGAATCCAACCAAAACGTTACGACCCAAGGCTAATTCACCAAGATCCGTTGCTGGACCATCTGCAATAATATCACCCGGTTTTACCATATCTCCTTTTTTAACCAACGCTTTTTGGTTAATACAGGTACTCATGTTTGACCGTTGGAACTTCAAAAGATTATAGATATCAACACCGGATGTATTTTCATCGTGATCATCTTCCGTTACACGAATAACAATACGCTTACCATCAACTTGGTCAACAATACCGGTTCTCTTTGCAGTAATAGCTGCACCAGAATCACGAGCAACAGTGTGTTCCATACCCGTTCCAACAAGTGGCGCTTCAGACTTTAAAAGTGGCACAGCTTGACGTTGCATGTTTGACCCCATCAATGCACGATTCGCGTCGTCATTTTCAAGGAATGGAATTAAAGATGCAGCAACAGAAACCATTTGTTTTGGTGATACGTCAACAAGATCAACGTCATCTTTATGGAACATACCCGTTTCACCAGCCTGACGGCAAATGACAAAATCTTCCTTAATTGTAGCGTCTTTATTCAGTTCAACACTGGCTTGTGCAATTGTATGGCGACCTTCTTCCATAGCAGTCATGTAGGTAACGTCATCCGTTACGCGACCATTTTCAACTTTTCTGTAAGGGCTTTCAATAAATCCGTATTGGTTAACGCGTGCATATGTTGCTAAAGAGTTAATCAAACCAATGTTTGAACCTTCTGGCGTTTCAATCGGACAAATACGACCATAGTGTGTTGGGTGAACGTCACGAACTTCAAAGCTTGCACGATCACGAGATAAACCACCAGGGCCCAATGCAGAAAGACGACGCTTGTGCGTAATTTCTGAAAGGGGGTTTGTTTGATCCATAAACTGTGAAAGTTGTGAAGAACCAAAAAACTCACGCATTGCGGATGAAATTGGTTTTGCATTCACCAAATCATTTGGCATAACACTATCAACTTCAATCGCAGCCATACGTTCACGAATGGTACGTTCCATTCTAACAACACCCATACGGTATTGGTTTTCTAACAATTCACCAACGGAACGAACACGACGGTTACCAAGGTTATCAATATCATCAACTTCACCACGACCATCTTTTAATTCAAGAAGGGTTTTAATAATGGCAATAATATCTTCTTTTCTTAAAACTCTTACAGAATCATCTGCTTTCAAGCCTAAGCGGGCATTCATTTTGACACGACCAACCGCAGAAAGATCATAGCGCTCACTATCAAAGAATAGACCGTTAAAAAGAATTTCACCACCTTCAACGGTTGGCGGTTCACCTGGACGAAGACAACGATAAACGTCCATAAATGCGTCTTCTCTATTTTGACAACGATCAGCTTCTAATGTGTTAAGAAGATATGGACCAACATTGACGTGGTCAATATAAAGTGTTGAAATCTTTTTTAATTTTCTGTCGCTTATTGCTTTTAAAACATCGACTGTAATTTTTTGGCCAGCTTCAATATAAATCTCACCTGTATCTTCATTCACAATATCGCGTGCAAAATGTTGATCAAGAAGAACTTCTTCCTTTACAAAAATTTCTGACAATCCATCTGTTTCAAACTTTTTAATTTGACGCGGCGTTAATTTCGTACCAGCTTCACAAACAACTTGACCTGTTTTTGCATCCACTAAATCTGCAACAAGTTTAATACCCTTAAAACGCGCTGGAATAAATGGCATTGACCAACCGTCTTTTACTTTTGCATAATCAACAGTTTCATAAAACGTATTTAATAATTCTTCTCTTGTAACGCCTTGTGAGCCTTCAAATTTATTATCCTTTTTCTTGGCATTTTTGCTTAAAAAATCTTCATATTCTTTAGAAGCTAAACACATTAAAAATGTTGAAATTGGCATCTTACGACGGCGATCCACACGAACATGAACGGTATCTTTTGGATCAAATTCAAAATCTAACCATGCACCACGGTAAGGAACAACACGCGCTGCATGAAGAATTTTTCCAGATGCGTGTGTTTTTCCTTTGTCATGGTCAAAAAAGACACCAGGACTTCTATGCATTTGAGAAACAATAACACGTTCAACACCGTTAACCATAAAGGTACCACGGTCTGTCATTAAGGGAATATCCCCCATGTAAACATCTTGTTCTTTAATATCACGAATTGAACGTACACCTGTATCTTCATCTAAATCCCAGACGATTAAACGAAATGTGACACGAACAGAGGACGCATATGTCAAACCACGTCGACGGCATTCTGCTTCATCATATTTTGGTTTGTCAAAGTCATAACGAAAATATTCTAATTGTGTTTTTCCAGAGAAATCCTTAATCGGAAATATAGAAGAAAATACAGCATGAAGCCCCATATTTTTTCTTTTTTCATGGGCTACATCTGCTTGTAAGAAACTGTCATACGATTGCTTTTGTAGTGCAATCAAATTGGGCATAGGTGCCACTTCACGAATTTTTCCAAAGCTTCTACGAAATCTTTTGCGACCAGTAAAGGATCGGGCCATCCTATTCTCCTAACCAAGAGTATTAATAAATTTGCGCATATAAATAAGGTTAACAAAACCTTAATAGCTAGGCATGTTTATACATGCCAAAAAACCCCGTTGTTAAAAGATCATCTTAAAACAACGGGGGGAAGTAATGAAATATAATTATTTCATTGAAGCCTTTCCACCAGCTTCTTCCAATTTCTTTTTCATGGATTCAGCATCAGCCTTGGAAATAGCTTGCTTTACTGGCTTTGGAGCGCCATCAACAAGATCTTTTGCTTCTTTGAGCCCAAGACCTGTTAATTCACGAACAACCTTAATCACGTTAATTTTGTTTGAACCAGCATCATCTAGAATAACATCAAATTCTGTCTTTTCTTCAGCAGCTGCTGCGCCAGAGTTTGCAGGAGCAGCAACAGCTACAGCAGCTGCAGCGCTAACGCCCCATGATTCTTCTAACATCTTGGAAAGTTCTGCAGCTTCCAAGACTGTTAATGTTGATAATTCATCAACGATTTTTTGTAATTTAGCAGACATGTTTTCACCTCTTAAATAATTGTCTTACAGAATGTATTAAAGTTTTTATGCATTAGCTTTTGCACCAATAACACGCGCAACGCGGGACGCAGGTTCAATAAGAATCCTTGCGATCTTTGTTGCAGGTGCACTGATAAGCCCAATAAGCGTCGCACGTAATTCATCTAACGATGGTAACGTTGCGAGTGCTTTTACGTCAGCGGCACTTAATACCTTTCCATTCATAACCCCACCAAGAACTTGTAACTTATCGTTACTGTTGGCAAATTTTACAGCAGCTTTTGCTGCTGCAAGGGCATCAACGGAAAATGCTAACGCAATTGGACCTGTCAAGTAACTGGACAATCCTTCTGCATCTGTTCCTTTAATGGCGATTTCTGTAAGGGTATTTTTATAAACCTTAAATTCAGCACCAGCATTGCGCATTTGACAACGAAGGTTCGTTACTTCAGAAACTGTCAACCCAGATTGACGGGTGACAACAACTAAAGCTGACTTTTCCATACGGTCTTTCAGCTCAATTACCAGCTCTTCTTTTTGAGTCCGGTTCATTGTTTTACTCCTATACAGTTTTACATAACCCAGATTAACTGAGCACTTAAACAGAAGAAGACAAGAACAAACATTTGTTATTCAAGTTACTTCCATCTCTGTAGGCCGCTTTCGCACTTAAATGGTTTCCCACACCTACGGTCTTTGACACGAAGCACTGAAATTTAGTGACTTCGTTATCAAAAGGCAGAAGTTTTACCCCCTACCCTTTGAATAGTTTATGCTTGGATTGCAAATTGCACGCCAGCACCCATTGTAGAGCTAATAGACATTTTTTTAATATATGTACCTTTAACACCATTTGGGCGCGCTTTTGTAACAATGTCAACAAGCACTTTAATATTTTCTTCTAAAGCAGCGTCTGTAAAGCTTGCTTTACCAACACCAGCGTGAACAACACCACCCTTGTCTGTACGGTATTCAACTTGACCACCTTTAACAGCAGCAACAGCACCTGCAACATCCATTGTTACAGTTCCTGTTTTTGGGTTTGGCATGATACCACGTGGGCCTAAGATTTTACCAACACGACCAACAAGCCCCATCATATCAGGTGTAGCAATACAACGATCAAAATTGATATTACCTTTTTGAATCTGTTCAGCAAGCTCTTCAGCACCAACAATTTCTGCACCAGCTTTTTGAGCTTCTTCAGCCTTTGGACCTTTTGCAAAAACAGCAACACGGTAGGTTTTACCCGTTCCGTTTGGTAATTGCACAACACCACGAAGGTTTTGTTCTGCTTTTTTAGCATCAACGTTTAAATTAATGGCAACTTCAATTGTTTCGTTAAACTTTGCCGTTGCGTTTGATTTAATCAATGTGACTGCTTCACTTAAAGTGTAAACTTTTGCAACATCAACAGCTGCTTTAATTTTTTTCATTCTTTTTGCAATAAATGCCATGTGTCTACTCCACTACTTCAAGGCCCATTGAACGCGCTGTACCTACAAGCATAGATGCTGCAGCGTCAATGTCATTTGCATTAAGATCAGGCATTTTAATTTTTGCAATCTCATGAATTTGGGACATATTAATTTTACCAACTTTTTCACGACCTGGCGTTTTACTTCCTGAAGAAAGACCAGCAGCCTTCTTTAAAAAGTATGAATTTGGCGGTGTTTTTGTAACAAAACTAAATGTTTTATCCGCATAAACTGTAATCACAACAGGAATTGGCATGCCAGGTTCCATTTGTTGTGTTTGCGCATTAAACGCTTTACAAAATTCCATAATGTTTAAACCACGTTGACCCAAAGCTGGACCAATTGGTGGGGATGGGTTTGCTTTACCAGCTGCAACTTGCAACTTGATATACCCTGTAATTTTTTTAGCCATTTTATTCCTCTATTTATTTTATAAAGTGCGTGGTGCAAGGCGACTAAACCTTTCCCACACAGGTTTAAAGTTTTAAAAGAGCACTTTGAATAAGTGCTTTTTCATCAAGATCTTTCAACTTGTGAAAATTCTAGTTCAACAGGTGTTGGTCTTCCAAAAATCATAACAGAAACTTTAAGGCGGCCTTTGTCTTGTTCAACCTCTTCAACAACACCTTGAAACGTTGAAAAAGGACCGTCAATAACGCGAATATTTTCACCAACTTCATAATTATAGCTTTGTCTTGGTTTTTCTGTAGAAGTCTTAACCTGATTTAAAATTCTATTCACTTCAGCCTCAGAAATTGGTGAAGGCTTGCCATTAATACCTAAAAAGTTTGAAACACGCGGAATATTACGAACCAAATGCCACGTTTCATCATTAAGAACCATCTTGACCAAAAGGTATCCTGGAAAATATTGCTTTTCAACATTAACTTTTTGGCCTTTTCTAACTTCAACAACAGATTCAGACGGAACAAGCATCTGCTCAAAAAAATGCATTAATCCTTTTTTTGATGCTAATTCTTCTATTGCTTGAACAACTTTTCTTTCAAGTCCTGCGTAAACATTTACAACATACCAGCGTGCGGTTGACATCAGATCCTTACCTTAACTAACAACATGAAAATATTTTAATACGGTATGTATTGCTGAATCCACAAGAACAAAGAATACTGCCGCAATCGCAGCTAACACAAAAACAGCTACAGCTGTCATGACGGTTTCTTTTCTCGAAGGCCACGTAACGCGCTTTCCTTCAGATTTAACCTCACCAACAAACCGAACGGCCTTAGTAATAAAATCAAAGCTTGCCATATTCCTGAAGATCTCCAATACAAAAACAAACTAACACTGGCAGGAGTGGAGGGTCTCGAACCCCCAACCCTCGGTTTTGGAGACCGATACTCTACCAATTGAGCTACACTCCTAACATATCTGACCCATTGTTTAAAATAAACAAAATGGAAGCATGTTAGTTAGTTATAATATATTTTAAAAAGGCTGTAAAGTTTTTTGTTGACTTTCTTGATTTTTTTTCTTTGAAGCATGAATATACTTATTTATATATTAAAAAAGAAAGAAGTCCTTGAAAAATATCCAAAAATCTGCTAAACAATTGATGTTTATAGGTGGAATTAAAAATAATGCTCGTCAATGTATCTTATCAAGATGGTTTTTTTTATGTTTGGGGAATAACAGAAAAAATCACTGTTGAAAAAAACAATAAAGTCATCGGTACTAACTTAAAAGTTTTAAAAAAAATTGCTGAACGATGTGTTGTCAAAAAGAAATATCTATTAGGCCCTAAAACACTTGATGTAAGACTACCCACAATAAATGATATGGTCGATGTAACTGGTAAAAGTGAAACTTTTGAAACCTATCAAGTCAAAGCTTATGTTATTGATTTTTGTGGATTTGACCCATTTGCACCAACACGTATTAAAAAAGAATTTCCCAAAAAAGAATTTATCAATATTTATTTTAGCAACAGCTTTACACTTCTCCACCTTTTAATGCGCATTGCAGGTGAACTTGTTGATGCACGTTCTTACTATGTTAATATTAGCCAAAGCACTAACAAAATCAATGTTGCTTGGAATATGTATTTAGATGAAAAAATTCGTTATTACATACAACACTTAACATCAGAAATGCCTGAAGTTTTTTTTCTCTTTAAACCACAAGAAGTTGGCTATTTTGAGTTTATTAGAACCATGTTGGACCTATTTGTTCAAGCAATTCAGTCCCGTGTTCAAAAATTAGACGACAGAGCCATCAAGAAACTACCTAAATTAGAAAAAAATATATTAGAAGGCTTAACAAAAAATCAACCATCAGCAATTCCTTTGCTTGATTTAGAGTATAACGAAAAAGATATTCATAACGCAATGTTATCGCCAAACGACTATGCCTGTCGTGATCATTTAACACACAAATTGCTTTTATCCCTTGTCCCGCATGAAGAAGAACCGCATACATACCTTAAAAAAATAAAAGTCATCAGTAAGGCAACAGGTAAAGCAACAGATTGGCAAGATTTTACAGCCAATCAATCCACTAATTTTTATGTATTATCCCAACTGTTTGAAGATTATTCAGAATTAAAAAAAGAAATTAACGAAGAAGAAAATATAAAATTTGAACACCTTTCAAAATCCTTAGAAGAATTTAAAAATATTCAAACCAAAACAGGCTGTGCTGTTTCTTTACCAGATGGCATGACCCATATTGCAGTTGCACCAACGGCAGATGTCACAATTGATGCACCTGAAAATATTGAAGAAGATGTAAGCCTTTTTTCCCCAACAGCTATTGCAAATGTGAAATGGAAAATTTTATTAGGTGACCAGCAAGTAACATTAGAAGAACTTCAAAAACTCGCAGATGAAAAAAAAATGCATTACATGAATGGGGATATATTAATTCCTATTGATCCTGAAAAATTGCATTTATTTTTAAAACACGTTAAAAAAATTCAAAAACAAAAATTAACACCTTTTGACCTGTTAAGAGCAGATGTTGGTCTTGGCATCAATTACAACATTGCATCAGGATGGCTCAAAAAAGTATTTGACCAATTAAAAGGCCAAACACCAATAAAGGATCTTGCACAACCAAAAGGGCTTGATGCCGTTCTTCGCCCCTATCAAGTAAGAGGCTTTTCTTGGCTTTCTTTTATGCGGCAAGTTGGCCTTGGTGCATGCCTTGCAGATGATATGGGGCTTGGAAAAACAATCCAAACAATCGCTTATATTTTACACACAAGGCAAATACAAACATCTAAAAAACTGCCCTTTTTACTTGTATGCCCTACATCACTTTTAAGCAATTGGCAAAGGGAACTTTCTGTCTTTTCGCCATCGTTAAACGTTGTTATTCATCATGGAACAGACCGTAAAAAAGAAGAATTCGATGCAGATATTGTTATTACAAGTTATAGCCTTGTTGACCGTGATCTTTCCTTTTTAGAAAAACAAGTTTGGGATGCTGTTATTTTAGATGAAGCGCAAAACATTAAAAATGCAGATACAAAACAAACACAGGCAGTTAAAAGTTTAAAAGCACGTCATAGAATTGTACTAACAGGTACACCTATTGAAAACAAACCAACAGATATTTGGAGCTTAATGGATTTTATTAACCATGGTCTTTTGGGAAGCAAATCCTGGTTTAATACAAATTATAGCAAAGCGCTATCCTACAGCAATAAAACAGACCAACAAGAAGATGCTAAAAAAATAGCTCAACAGCTAAAAATAGTTGTTGGCCCCTTTATGTTAAGACGTCTTAAAACAGATAAAACCATTATTTTAGATCTTCCTGACAAAATTAAACATCGTGTTATTTGTTCATTAAGTTTAGAACAAACATCACTTTATAAAGCGTGCGTTGATACCATGTTAAAAGAACTTGAATCCTTAGATGGCCTTGCAAGACGGGGACTAATTTTTAAAACATTGATGCAATTAAAACAGATATGCAACCACCCAGGTCATTTTTCAAAAACAGGACTTGGTGAATCTGGAAAACTTGATGTATTACACGATTTGCTGGATGATATTTTAGAAGCAAATGAAAAAGCTTTAGTCTTTACCCAATTCAAAGAAATGGGCGATCTATTAGTCAAAGACCTTGAAAAACGCACAAGCAAAAAAGTTTTGTTTTTAAATGGATCAACACCTGCTAAAGACCGTGGAAATATGGTTAAGTCATTCCAAGAAAATGAAGAAAATAAAATTTTCATCCTGTCATTAAAAGCGGGTGGAACAGGGCTTAATTTAACGGCAGCGAATCACGTTGTGCATTATGATCGATGGTGGAACCCAGCCGTTGAAGAACAAGCAACAAGCAGAGCACACAGAATTGGCCAAGAAAAAATTGTTTCCGTTCACACTTTTATTTGTGAAGGCACAATTGAAGACAGAATCGATATGATGATAGAAAAAAAGATCGCCCTTGCAGATAGCGTTGTGGGTGAAGGCGAAGGCTGGATTACAGAATTAAACGATAAAGAATTAAAAGAACTTCTCACATTAAAAGAGGCAAGCTAATGACCCAAATTTCTTTAGAAGAAAAGATTAGATCCTATATTCTACCTTTAAATTTGCTTGAACCTACTCATAAAAAAGACTTTGAACACTATATCAAAACCTCTTCTTTTTCACTTGTTGTACGCAAGAATCAAATTCATGTAAAGCCAAACTTTACCCCCTTTCAAACAAAAGATATCAAAAAATGCCCTGCATATGTTCAATTCAATTTTGAATCGCCAGAATCTTTTGATTTAATAAAGGGTGATATCATTAAAATTTCACATCTTATTCCAACAAAGCCAATGTTAAAAGCAGAAATGGCTAAGATTAAAGATCAAGTTATTTTATTAATTGACAAAATTAGTTCTTTTATACCGTTGAAAAACATTACATTTCACTATTTAGACGGTGAACAATGTGGCGACAATACAATGGAAGCTCATATTGCAAGCCATATTTTAGAATTGTTTATTAATGGATTCATTTGGCCAATGTACATAGCAAGCATTGCAGGACTTGAAGAATATTTTGAAAAAGTTTATGAAAAAGAAAAACTAGCTTTCTTATCGATCCTTAATGAGGATGACGTCAGGTCTTCTCGTGTTCATTTTGAAACACATAAAAAAACAGGGGCTAATTTCTTTGGAACAGACACTGACTTAATGGACTATTCTATTACCAATCATAAAGATATATATCAAGATGTCGTCGCAAAAGCAAAGGAAAGAATGCATTACTATGAATACCCTGATCGAGATGTCTCTTTCAAATTTTGGATAACGCATATGTAGTTACGCTCTGGTTATTCTTCTTGTCGGCGCGAAATATTATTTTCAAATATGTTTTTTGATATTTAAACAGCCTTTAAAAATATAAAATTATACAAAATTAAAACTTCATTGCAACAATCTTTTAAAAGTGATAGCATCCTGCAAGTACAATAGCAATATTTGAAAGTCGTATTTGATGAGAATTCTTTTTTGTTTTTTTATGACCATACCTTGGTTAAGTGCTACCGACTATTTCTTTGATGATTTTGAAGAACCTGCAATATATCACCAAAAAGAAGAAGAACCAATTTTAATCAATCTAACAAAAATAGGCAGCCCTAATGAAACTGTTCGCATTGGCATACACGTAGAAAAAATTGAAAACAATAAAAAAGAAATCACATCCAAATTCATAGATATAAAACCGGGTTCTTTTTCATTTTCTAGAAATTATGATAATATATTTCTTAATGTTAAGGGAGGTCAAAAAATATGCAGTTATTTATCAATTTCAGGCATAAGCTATCGCATTACCCCTGTTCGATTCATGGTCTATTCCCAACTTTTAGAAATTCTTTTATCCAGATATATTGTTTTTTCAGAATTTGAAAGTGAAAAGGGAAAAGATGCCATGACTTTATCTGAAAATGCTAGCATTTCTGGGTTAACGCCTGAAAGAAATAATCATTCTATGGTAAGTGTGATACCTGAAGAGGACAAAACCAGTCCGACTCATTCTAATATATCCTTTAGACAATAACAATATTAAATATTTTAAGAATTAACTTTTTAGAAACCTTTATCGCTTACAATAAAGAAGGTAAATATCATGAAGGTTTAAGCTTGTGTCTTTTTTTGATCAAGAATTTTATAGAGTTCGCAAAAAAACATGGAATTGTATTGAACATAACTTACCCAATCTTATAAAAGAAATGTTTGATCTTTTAAAAAACAAAGAGAACACATCTCAAGATATAAAATCAGTATTAGATTCAACACTTTATAAAAATCAGTATCAATCTCATGTAAAAAAACTTTTTACTCACCCTTTAGATGATTCTTTAAGGGAAGATCTTAAAAAAAATCTTGATTTTTATCCCAAAGGACAAGAATTTATCTATACGCATCACTTACGTTTTTTAAAAAAAATTCTAAAGAACTATATAAATGATGTAAAGTGGTATAACCCATTTTTGATTTTAAAAATTACCAATTGTGTTGATGATATTATTGAATTTGAAATTGACACTATTAATATTGAACCTATGAAAGAAAATCAAGAAGTAAGCCTTAAAAATTCGACTATTATTAATGATTTTTCTTCTATTTTAAATCAAAATTTAGAAGTCGTCACAGATCGTTTAGAAAATAATTCCATAAACCTAAAAGATTATATGCTTGAAATCAACAAAATAATATTAAATATCGCATCCAAAACAAGGGAACATTCTGATACATGCTCATCCATTCACAACAAAGCATCAGGTACATCCATCTCTATTGAACAACTATCCAGTGAAATGGAAGATATTACAAAACAAATTTACAAAATGTCATTTTCATCTCAAAAAAGCAGAGACCAAGCAAAAAATGCCGAAAGTATTGTTAATGATTTAATAAAATCTGTTTCAAAAATTGATGAAGTGGTTTTGCTCATTAGTGAAATAGCCAATCAAACAAACCTTTTAGCACTCAATGCAAGCATTGAATCTGCTCGTTCAGGCAATGCGGGGAAAGGATTTGCTGTCGTCGCATCGGAAGTTAAAAAATTAGCAACCCAAACATCTGAGGCAACAGAGGAAATTAAACAAAAAATAAAAGAAATTCAAAATCACACGGGCCAAGTAAGCGACGTTATAACGGACATTAATACAACAATTTTTGATGTTAATCATTCAAGTGGCATTGTCTATAAAGCTGTAGAAGAGCAAAGTTTAATAGCAAAAGATGTTTATAAGAATATAACTGATTTAGTATCTGCATTTCATCATTTTGTTGGTAGTTTAGGACACGTTAAAGACATATCATCTCATGCAGAAGAAAATATTACAAAAATATCCATGATAACACAAAACATCACATCAAACGCTTCTAATATTAATGATATTGTGAAAAAATTTTCAAATTTTGAACTTAAATAGTTCTGGAGTTCTGGTCGGGACGAGAGGATTTGAACCTCCGACATCTTGGTCCCAAACCAAGCGCGCTACCAGGCTGCGCTACGTCCCGACTGATTGATTCTAGCAGCTTTTCTTATCTATGTCTACTTTTTTTATTGTCTTTTAAATATTCCTTAAAATTGTGGATCTCTAAAATTTCTGTCATGAATTGTTTATATTCACTGCACAAGTTTATTTAAGAAAATTTAAAAAAATAGATTGTTTTCTCTTGGAAGAAATCCAAAATTTAGCGATAGATTGGAACTTTCTTAAAAGAAACTTAACGAAAAAACTCATTTTGGACATTCTTCGTGTTCTGAGGGGCCCCCACAGAAACCCAAATCGATCACGGCCCCCACCTCCTCCACCACGAAACAATAGCAACCCAAC
>JAGOTX010000028.1:9425-13449 GCA_018061565.1 Pseudomonadota bacterium | reverse complement strand
ACCTAAAACCTTAGAAGAATTAGCTATTGAGCTTAATATATCAAGGGAGCGTGTTCGCCAAATTGAAGTAGGTGCATTTGAAAAACTAAAGAAAATTATTGAAAAAATGATTCAGTCTGAAAAAATTATATTCTGATTTTATATTCCCAACAAAGAGTGATAAACCATATGCCCGTCATCACGAGGAGGCGAAGGCGTACGTGATGATTCAATTTATACCGCAAGACAGGTCTGAAATTAATTTCTGAAATTAAATTATAGTTTAAAAACAGATATACAAGGATTAGGCCCCTTAAGCTCAAACCTTCATAGTGGATTTTTATTCCATCCTATTCTATCGATAACTCCAGAAAGTTTTTGTTTGGTGAGTTTATTATCTAACACGATGTGGATAAGAGAAAGTATTAGAAATAAAGGTTTTAAATCGTGACAGAGCTATAGAAGATAAAGAAAACAATAGGTGGCTAAAAGGGTTTGAAGTCGCTGAAGATATTGCCAAACAAGTTTACAATAATCTCTATGTATACAATCACTGTTGCGTTAAATCAATTTTCTATTCTAGACTGAACAGAGTTACAAAAAGTTTTTCTTGTTGAGTTATGCTTAAAATTGCTATCTTTCTTTTAAGTTTTTCCACTTTATATAAGGTTTTTTCTATGTCATCTGATTCTTGTTTGCCGCCTGTTGCCAAACGTGCCCGTTTTGAACACACATACCATAATAAAACATTTGAAGACTCCTATCATTGGCTTCGTCAACCTTTATGGACACAAGAAACAGGCGTTACAGATGAGGAAATTTTAACTCATTTAAAACAAGAAAATGCTTATACAGAAAACTTTTTTAATCTCCATAAAGAAACCGTTGATAAAATTAACCAAGAACTTTGTGACTTAATTGATATTGATTTTGAAACTTACCCCATTAGTGAAGGCTTATTTTCTTATTTTACAAAAACACCTAAAGGTAAAAATTACGAACAGCACTTTAGAAAAAATAAGCAAACAGACACTGTTGAATTGTTGTTAGATGAAAATTTAGAAGCGGAAGGTAAAGAATACTTTAGTCTCGGTATTTTTTCACCATCACATGATCACCGTTATATTGCTATGGCATTTGATTATAATGGATCAGAACGTTATAGTTTAAAAATATTTGATACAACAACAAAAACATACCTTCCCTTAACGTTGAATGATGTATCAAGCAATGGTCTTGTTTGGAACAATGAAGGAACACGATTTTTCTTTCAAAAAGTAGATGCAAACTGGAGATCAAATACTGTCTATTACTTTGACTTATTTGAAAAAGATGCAAAGGAAATGCTTGTTTTTGAAGAAAAAGATACAAAAAATCACGTTTCAATTGGAAAAAGCAGTGATTCAACACTTTTGTTAATCAGCGTTGGAGAAGGCGAAAGTAACGAGGTACATATTCAAGATGTTAACACTTCTGAGATTTGCCTTAAAACCCCTTTTAAAAGGCAGCCAAAAATAAAATACAGTCTTGATTCACAAGAAGGCCACTACATACTACTGATAAACGATAGAGGCCCGCATAAACGACTTTTAAGATTTAAGCCTCAAGAGGGTGATATTTGGAATTATGTTGATCCTATTTTTAATGACTCTGAAGTGTCGGATCTATTTTTAATTGGAACGGCTGTTTATAAAAATGCTCTTTTAATTCTTGCAAAACAAAATGGTATGCCAAAGTTATTGATGGAACAAAATAAAGTTGTTGAAGAAATTTCCTTAAATTATAAAAGCTTTACGCTTAATTTTGCACACAATGATTATAATGATGACTATGGACATTTAATCATATCATCCCTTGTTCAACCACAAACGGAAGTTTTTCTTGATTTAAAAACGAAAGCGCTTTCTTTAAAACATACGCGATCAATCCCAGGTTTTGACCCTTCTTTATTTGAAACAGACCGCCTTGAAGCAACGTCCCTAGATGGCGTTAAGGTCCCTTATACTATTGCTTATAAGAAAACGACACACCTAAAAAATGCCCCTGTTTACCTTTATGGATATGGATCTTATGGGTATGCACTTGATCCTAACTTTAGAGCAAGTTATATTCCCCTTTTAGAACGTGGTTATATTGTTGCGATTGCGCATATCAGAGGGGGGGGGGACCTTGGTCGCCATTGGTATGAAGCGTCCAAATTTAAAACGAAGAAGAAAACGTTTGAAGACTTTATTGCCTGCGCAAAAGACCTTATTAACAAAGGTTATACGAGTAAGCAAAACATTAGCATTGCAGGGGGGAGTGCTGGTGGAATGTTGGTTGGTGCGGTTATCAATATGGAACCGGATCTTTTTAAGTCAGCAGTTGCGATGGTGCCTTTTGTGGATGTCATCAACTCAATGATGGATGATTCATTACCGTTAACACCTGGTGAGTATAATGAATGGGGTAATCCACACGATAAAAATTTTTTTGATTATATGAAGACCTATTCCCCATATGATAATGTTGAGGCGAAAAATTACCCTGCTCTTTATGTGACAGCTGGTCTTAATGATCCCCGTGTGACTTACTGGGAACCTGCAAAATGGGTTGCAAAATTAAGGTATTTAAAAACAGATAAAAACATTCTACTACTTGAAACAGAAATGAGTGCAGGTCATGGCGGCCCATCTGGTAAATTTAATGAACTGTTAGAAATTGCTAGACGATACACGTTTATATTAAATGCAAAAAGAGAGAGAGAAGCATAAAGGCGTTAAATGCTTCTCTCTTATTGACGTTTATTTAGCTATTGCTGCTGCAATAGGCGCTACTGCTGTGGCAACAGGGACTACAGCTGGGGCGACAGGTGCTGGTGCAGTTGCAACAGAGGCTACCGCTGCTGTCGCAACAGGCATTACTGCTGCGGTTGCAGGAACTGGCACACTCGCGACAGGCGCTACTGCTGTGGCAACAGGGACTACAGTATTGGGGCCAACAACTGTTGAAAGAACAACAGATGGCGCATCCGTCACACTCGATGGGCGAACCATGATTTCTGTTTTTTGCAATTCATCTGGTGTTAGATCAACTTGCATACCACCTCTTTTTAGATAGCAATGTGTTGTTGTACCATCTACTATGGCTCTACCAATGTGGTATTCATCTGTCGTACCATTTTTTAAAGTTCGGCAAATACCAAAGGCTTTAAAGGTTCTATCTTTTTCTGTTACCATTTGACCAACATTAATAGACTTATACCCTGTTTCCCAATTTTTTGGATCGATTGATATAATTGGTTTCCATGTTGTTGCAAAGCCTTTTCTGGCACCAAGGTTTTCAAAAACGGTTTGTTTAACAACTTGATTATTAATATCAGTTGCAGCACGGCAAATGAAAACACCTTTATTGGTTGGATCATTATCTTTATAAATGTTACCAATATATTGGTTATTCATTTTAAAGAATCGGCAGATAACACCACTTTTTTCTGATAGTGCAACAGGATCAAGTCCAAAGCCTTTATCCATATCAGACCAACCATATGGATTTGCAAAAAGACTTAACGATGGCTGCTTATTCAACTGAGAAAGAACTTCAGAATCGGTTACAATAACTTTGCCATCCAAAATGGCTTTTTCAGCATCTGTTTTTGATATAGATACGATATCTAATTCTGCAGGAGATAAAGTCATTGATTTACTGTTATCTACTGCCGCTGGCGTTACCGGTGAAGGCATTGCTGCCGTTGCTGGCGTTGGGTTTACAACAGGAGCAGGTGTTGCTGCTGCCGGTTCTGGGACCGCTGGAGCAGGTGTTGCTAAAGCTTCTGCTGCGCTTTGTTGGTCTTCATCCTTACCAGAAGGGTCTGATGGATCAAATCCTAGAACACCGTCATCTGATATTTTTTTACTTACCTCAAAGCCATAGTACATATCATTAAAACCTGGGTGTGTTTTACCAAATTTATTACCAAATTTTGAAACACCTGTTGGATAATTTCCAGAATTTGGCTTAAAGAGCATGAAGCTTTTACCCTTCTTGAATGTTCCTTTTGCATTAA
>JAGOTX010000028.1:0-9325 GCA_018061565.1 Pseudomonadota bacterium | reverse complement strand
AATGATCTTGTGCCCATTTTGCTCTGTTTCCATCTTTTGGTGCTGCATTTTGTAAATCTATGTAATTGCCAAGATACATTTCTGCATCAAATCCTGCTGGTGCAGGTGTTGCAGCTGGCGC
This sequence comes from Pseudomonadota bacterium, assembly GCA_018061565.1. Taxonomy (GTDB): domain Bacteria; phylum Pseudomonadota; class Alphaproteobacteria; order Paracaedibacterales; family UBA11393; genus JAGOTX01. Next base: position 9,204 of record JAGOTX010000028.1, on the reverse strand, counting down.
TTTATAACCTGGAATAAAGACTTTAATGTTACCTTCATTACCTTCTTTCACTTCCTGACCATTAACAGGTGTCCACACACCATTTTGATCTGTGTAAAAACCACCTATTGTTTTATTGGTTGTGATAAAAGCAGGATAAGCTTTTGAGTTAAGTTGCGTTGTTGGCGCTTTTTCTTTTGTTAGAAGATTATCTTTTCGTGCAGCAGAAAGATCAACCCATGATCCATCATTCTTAAAATTAATAAGAAAAGCATTGCCACTGTTTAAGTCAACTGGTATTGCATTTCCAGCGTTCGTTATACAGTTGTTGCCATCGACAAATCCAAATCGAAGAATGTTAGGTCCCTGTATAAAGGCAGCACATGCTGTTTTACCTTTTTCTGGATCTGTTAATACTGTACGACCATTTTCTTGGCCTTTACGAATTAATTCCATGTCTTGGCTATAAGCAATTCCATTGAATGGATTGGGAGCGTTACTTTGTTGGTCTTCATCCTTACCAGAAGGGTCTGATGGATCAAATCCTAGAACACCGTCATCTGATATTTTTTTACTTACCTCAAAGCCATAGTACATGTCATTAAAACCTGGGTGTGTTTTACCAAATTTATTACCAAATTTTGAAACACCTGTTGGATAATTTCCAGAATTTGGCTTAAAGAGCATGAAGCTTTTACCCTTCTTGAATGTTCCTTTTGCATTAACATAGTATGCACCAGATCCTATTTTTACTTTTCTATTGCCCCAAGCGTCAAATAAGCAGTCTGCATTTTCAACATACCCAATAGCGATTTGCTTATCATTACCATTTGCAATTGGAACGCCACATACATCCACATTATTGCGGTTTAAGCTATCCGCTGATTTTGTTGTAGATAAAATATTTGCATTTGCAAAGTTATTTTTCACCTCATCCATTGGCATAATGAAGGTTCCACCACCAAGATCAATGCGTTGGGAAGCAGGAGCTGGAATAAAGACTTGTATCTTGGTCTTATCATTTCGACTATGTTCTGCTGAACCATCTGCCCACCAAGCAGTACCTGGATTAACTTGATACGTTGCAGCAATACCATCAACTTGTGCTAATCCCATTGCCATTGGAGATGCTGACCGACTATCTTCATTTCTACTCAATAACAGTGGTTTAACGTTATCATTTAATGGCTGCCAATTTCCATTTGCTATAACAAGCCAAACATTGTTTGAAGATATTGGAAGATTCTTAGATCCCCATGCTGGAATCATACATTCATTTTTGTTATTAACAGTACCAAAATTAAACCTAATTTCTGGGGTTGTATCAACAACTGCGGCACAAACTTGATTTCCTTTTGGATCTTTTAAGGGTGTTTTACCCGCAAGTTGTGAAGCAGAAACTAGATCGAGTGATTTGTCATAATAATATGTCTTGCCATTTGCATTTACGCTCTTTGCATCTTGAATGACTGGACCTGCTGCTGCGCTTTGTTGGTCTTCATCCTTACCAGAAGGGTCTGATGGATCAAATCCTAGAACACCGTCATCTGATATTTTTTTACTTACCTCAAAGCCATAGTACATATCATTAAAACCTGGGTGCGTTTTACCAAATTTATTACCAAATTTTGAAACACCTGTTGGATGATTACCTGTATTTGGCTTAAAGAGCATGAAGCTTTTACCCTTCTTAAATGTTCCTTTTGCATTAACATAGTATGCACCAGATCCTATTTTTACTTTTCTATTGCCCCAAGCGTCAAATAAGCAGTCTGCATTTTCAACATACCCAATAGCGATTTGCTTATCATTACCATTTGCAATTGGAACGCCACATACATCCACATTATTGCGGTTTAAGCTATCCGCTGATTTTGTTGTAGATAAAATATTAGCATTTGCAAAGTTATTTTTAACCTCATCCATTGGCATAATGAAGGTTCCACCACCAAGATCAATGCGTTGGTTTGCTGGCAATGGTTTATAAGACCTCTTTTCGTTTATTCCAAAATTTTTATAGTGATTTGCTGCCCATAGAGGTTTATTGCCATCATTTTTTGATGCGTCTTGCAAGTCTTTATAGTTTGCTAAGTATTGATCTGCGTCAAAATCATCAGGAAGACCATGGGTTGGCAATGGTTTTGGTAATTTTCTATCTGTTACACGCTTTTCATTCTTGCCGTAATCATTATAATGATCTTGTGCCCATTTTGCTCTGTTTCCATCTTTTGGTGCTGCATTTTGTAAATCTATGTAATTGCCAAGATACATTTCTGCATCAAATCCTGCTGGTGCAGGTGTTGCAGCTGGCGCTTTATACCCTGGAATAAAGACTTTAACATTATTATCACTCGGTTCTTTTACTTCTTGTCCATTAACAGAGCTCCATGTTCCATTATGCTCTGAAAAATATGCCCCTGTTGTTTTATTAGTCGTCAAAAAAGCAGGATATGACTTTGAACCATTTTGTTGTAAGGGCGCTTTTTCTACTGGTACTAACTTATCATTTTTAGCGACAGGTAAATCAACCCAAGATCCATTATTTTTAAAGTGAACCAAAAAGGCATTACCACTATTTAAATCAATAGGTTTTGACCCTGCATAGTGTGTCAAACAGTTAGGACCATCAACGTATCCAAAACGCATAACTTTATGTTGTGGAACAAAAGCTGCACAAACTGTTTTTTGATCATCTGGTGACTTTAAGACTTTACGTCCATTTTCTAGCCCCATAGGAATCAAAACCATGTCTTGATTATAACTAATACCATTAAATGGATTGGGGGCACTGCCATATGAATACGTTGCACTCAAAAACGATGCAACAACACAAAAGATTTGAGTAAATTTTTTATTTAACATAATATCACCTTACTTTACTAAAACGAGAATTGATGGATCTGCCAATGGTAGATTTTTGTCAGAAAAAACACATTGATGCGGTTGATTATTTCCTTTAACGGCTATGCCTACTTGTTTTGGCCTTAAGGATTCGGTTTTTATACCGCAAATGCCAAGATTTGGATTGTTTGCATCACTTGTTGCTGGTTGACCATTGAGTGTGTACCATTCGTCCGGATTTGACTTTGAACCTTCCTTCCAGTTAAACCCTTTAGAGGAGGAAAATCCTAAAACGTTATCTGTTTGAACGGTCCCTTTACCACCTTTTGGATTGATTGTTTCACAAGTTGGTTTTTCAGCAATAATAAGTCTGCCAATTCCATTATTTGCTGTGCAGACAATTGATGTATCATTATCTGTCATTAACACAATGGCTGATCCATCATCCAATGCTTTTTGAATAACCTCTAAGGGAAAAGGGAAAACTTGACTTGATGGCAAAGACGTTGCTACCCCTTGTGGTGGAACCGTTGTGGGTGGAACACTTTGCGTTGGCGGGGTAACGACAGCTGCAGGTGCTGATGCAGCAACAGGGGTGGTCAATGAAAAACATTGCATTGCCACAAGTATTGTAAAAATAGATTTCCTTTTCATTTTCTTACCATTCATTCTTAATCTCATAATTGACTATATGTGTTTGAGTAAAACACTCCTCTACTGTCAGTTTAGCAAGGGATTATTAACAAAAGGTTAAGAAAAAGGGGGAATTTTAAAAAAAATAACAATTATTTTTTAAATATATAATGTTTGGGCACGTTCTTCAAATGCATTGATTGTTTGTTTGGCAATGTCGTTAAAGACTTTTGAAAAAAATGTTTGATACATCGGGTTTAAAAAGGCAATGTCGATTGAGTAGTCAATATGACAAGAGTGATCGTTTAAGTGTTTAATGTGCCATAATGATTTTAAACTTTTAAAAGGGCCATCCAATGCCATTGTTTTAATAAGGGTAAAATCTGTTGACGGTTCTTCAACAATGGTTCTTGATAAATAGCCTTTTTGCATTCCCATATAAGAAAATTCTAAGTAACCTGTAAAATAGTTTTCACCCCTTTCTGTGATGGAAGAGGCGACAACCCAAGGTAAAAATTCTTTATATGTATCCACATCCAAAACAAGGGAGACTATATTTTTTCGATAGAAAGAAAGCACCCTTGTTTCGTTAAAGTGGATCACAAAAATTAACCTTCTTTATAAAGAAGTGTTTTTGTTTTTTCGATAACAGATGAAATCTGTTTTTTTGTTGTTGTAATAAGGCAATCAAATGTTCCTTTTTCTTCCTCTAGTTCAATAATAAATTCCCGATAGGTTGAAATGAGTTCTCTTTGCGCTTTTAAAAATTCTTCTGATTTTAAATCTTCATTTTTAATAAAATCTGTTAAAACTTCAATTTTTTCAGAAATAATAGAATCGTGATCTTTAAAAATAATTTCCCTTGTGACCCTAAACCATGGCGTTTCAAGGTTAAAACATAAAGATTCTGGATTCCTAATTTTTTTACCCACAATGATTGTTTTATTATCATAAACACCTTTTGTTTGTGATAAATCAAGCAGCCAGTCATTAACGTTTTCTTCTGGGCGAATATTAACAATTGAACTTAAAAAACCATCGTGGCTTTTATAAAAATAGGCTTTCCCAAGGTTACTATTGACCAAATCATCTGATATAAATTGAACTGAAAAATTCACAGGGCGAATAACACGGTCTTTTAGTTCTGGAATTTTAGAACCTAATCGGTCTTCCTTTTTAACAGTGCCTTCTACAAATTGTTGGTAGAGAAAATCTTCAATTACTTCAGGGGATAGGCGAAGATGAATACCTGTTAAACCAAGCGTCATAGCATACGTTTCAGAAAAGCGCATAGAAATATCGTGTTCTAAACGACCGTCATTCCTTACTTTAATATGATCAACTTTTTGAACGTGAAAAGCTTCAACAGGTGCTGTTTTTTCTAACGCTGCAAGTTTCTTTTCATGGTCAATTGGCACAATCACAGAACGATTTGCATCATCTGGTAAAATAAATGTTGTACTTACAAAATTTGTGGGATCAAGCCAGTAGATTTTTCCGTCTGTTCCAATAGCTTTTACCATTGCATGGTTGCAAAACATGGCGGGAAGTCCTTCGTAATCGGGTTGATTTTCACCACGGGATACAAAAATAACCTCTGCTTTAAATCCAAGTTTACGAAGCATAGCAACTGTTCCACTGGAAAAGTCTTTACAATCTGCAAAACGACTCTTTTCAACTTCACAAAAAGAACGGGGTATATACCTACCATTAAACGTCATCCAAGATCCTAAATATTGAACATTATTAGCAAGTTCTGATATTACCGTTTCTATTTTTTGGATATCGTTTTCCTTTTCCTTGGCTTTTTCAATAATGGATTGATAAAGCGGTGGCAGCTCCGCATTCATAACTTCATCATAATGAGGCATTAAATCTTTTAAAATGTTGTCCCATTTGTCCAAACTTGAAAGGCTAACATATGTTTGTTTTTTATTTGAAAGATGACCTGGAATATCCCTTAATACCCAATCGGTTGAATGTTTTTTAAGGGTTAATGTTGCCTTTGTAAAATAGCCATCTTTTTCGTCCTCTGTTTTAAACTCTAATAGGCAAAAAGGATCATTGACTTTAAATTTTAAAGGAATTTTAGAATCAATTGTAACTTCAGTATGTTTTACCCAACCGTCATCAATGGGGAAAAGATTGGTGTAAAAATGGTTTTTTGTAATAATAAGATTTGACTTGAATTTTATTTTTTTGTAGAGTTTTGCACCAACTTGGGCTTGAGGATAAGCAATAATCACTTGTCTTTTGCTTTCAAAACCATTTGTTGAACTGGCCAGTTCCTTGTCTTCAATATCTTCTTTTTTAACGATATATTCTTTACCATTAAAAATTGTTTTAGCTTCTAAAACTTCGAGTTTTTCAGTTTTTTCCCTATATTGACTGGCAGATTTTGCGAGTTGATCTCTACCCATTTCATTTTTAATAAAGTAGGTTACTTCACTTAAAACTTCATAGCTACCATCTTCATTAATGGTATAGGTTTGTTTGCATTCTTCAACATCATAAGTCGTTTCAGATTCTGTCGCAAATCGTGCACACAAAATGGACGCAAATAAAAACGATAAACTTAAAACTTTTTTGAACATATTTTTTCTCCATTCATACAAAGCTTAGAGACATACTAGCATTAGAGTTAAAATAAAATCAATTTCCTTCTCTCAAAAACGATAATGATTGATCTTCACAGCAAAAGTGTTTTATAAAAGAAAGTATTGCTTGATTTTGAAGGCTTTCTTTTTGTTTTTAAAACGCCGTCATTATATAAAAAAAATGTATCATGTTATTGATGACGTATCCAAAAATAGAACACTTTGGGCATTATCGATTGTGTGTCTTTTATGGAGTGTTTCATCTTGTATGGTGTTTTCTCTTCTTCCAACGTTTATAACGGAAGAATTAAAAGTATCCACCAAACATTTAGGCTGGATTGAAGGCATTGCTATTTCTTGTGCTTTTATTGCTAAAGTGATTTCTGGAATTTTAAGTGACCATTTTCAAAAAAGAAAACCCCTTCTTATTTTTGGAACACTTTTTTCATTTTTATTTAAAAGTCTTTTTGCGCTTGCAACAAACGGATGGTGGATATTTTTTGCAAAGTCCCTTGATCGCTTTGCAAAGGGAGTAAGATCGTCCCCTGTTGATGCTTTAATTGCAGATATTGCGCCCAAAAATAAGCAAGCAACGTGTTATGGTCTTCGTCAATCGCTCTACATATTTGGTGCCGTAATAGGCAGTCTTCTTGCCAGTTATTTATTTTCAATATCACACAAAAACTATCGTTTTGTTTTTTGGTTATCCCTTATCCCAGTATTTGTATCGCTTATTGTTATCATTTTTTACATCAAGGATTTTTTAAAAGAATCATTAAATAAAAATCAAGAAAGGACCCTTCGTTGGAAAATTTCTGAAATGCGACTTTTAAAAGCTGAATTTTGGCAACTGATTATTGTGTCTTTTATTTTAATGATGTCACGCTTTAGTGAATCTTTTTTAGTGCTTAAAGGAAGGTCTGTTGGTATTGATGTGACAATGCTGCCCATTTTTATGGTTGGTTATGAATTGATGCATTCTTGTTTTGCTTATCCCATTGGTATTTTAGCGGACCGTTTTAATAGACGGTGGATATTGTTTTTTGGCATTATCGTGCTTGTTATGACCAATGCCTTTATGTATTTTTCCCATTCGCCTTATGGCATTTTAATGGGCTATTTATTAGCAGGGCTTCATATGGGGATAACCCATGGTCTTTTATCCGCCCTTATTGCTGAAAATACCCCAACTCATTTAAGGGGAACAGGTTTTTCTGTCTATTATTTTAGTACTGGTATTGCGATTCTTCTGGCAAATCCTTTAGCGGGGCATCTTTCACATGTTTTTGATGCTTCTATGCCGTTTCTTGGGGGGGGGGTGTTTTCAACACTTTCAGCTGTTACACTATTTTTTATTATAAAAAAAGAAAAAAACATAAAGCGCGTTAATGAATAAAATATATTTGTTAAAATTTAAGCAAAATTATTATAAAATGTTTTGTAAAAAAAATATTTTTAGCGTTTAAATTCCTATTTTTTTTGCTATACTGCACTTAATGCAAATAGATTTATAACAAGTAAAAAACAGGCTCGATTTTTAGATATGATAATTTTTTTTAAAAAGGCAAAAGATTTTTTTTCTTTATTTTTAAAACAATTCCTATTTATTATTCTTATTCATACTGTTTTTATGCAATCTTCTTTTGCAGCACGTGAAAAAAATTTACCTTTGCCCCGGTTTGCATCGCTTCGTTCTAATAACATCAATGTCCATGTGGGGCCAGGCAAGCAGTACCCTATTGAATGGAAATATCAACGGCAATTTTTACCCATTGAAATTATTGCAGAATTTGATACGTGGCGCCAAATTAAAGATATTGATGGTTGCGTTTCTTGGATTCATATGAGCCTTTTATCCGGCAAAAGGCATGCGATTATTGTCCATGACATTCAAAACTTAAAAGCTAAACCGTCAGATGATTCTGCAACCGTTGCAAGGTTAGAGCCTTCTTGCATTGTTGCTTTAAAAAAAATTCAAGGAATATGGGTTTTTGTTGAATCACGATCTGAAAAGGGTAAATATTCTGGATGGCTTAAAAACAATCAAATATGGGGCATTTATCCATATGAAACATCTTTTAAATAAAATTGAATCTTTAAAAGAACGATCGTTTTTTGGGGGCATGATTTTAATTATTTCAATGATTTTTATGTCAATTGGAAATGGATTTGTGCATCACTTATCAAACAAATATGACGCCATATCAATTTTATTTTATAAAAGTTTTTTTTCACTTTTTGTATTAATGATTGTTTGCCCTTCATTTTCTGCCCTCAAACAATCCCTTTATTCGTCATCCTTAAAATATAATCTATTACGAGCAATCGCTGGTACATGTGGTTCTTTTCTTTGGATTCCATCTGTTCAATTTTTAAATTTACAAGATGTTTCAGCTTTAAGCTTAACAAGTTCTCTCTTTTCTGCTGTTGGAGGATATTTCTTTCTTAAAGAAGGAAAAACGTTTGGGAAAATTCTTTGTCTTATTTTTGGTTTTTTAGGTGCATATATTATTTTAAACCCCCATTTTGAAACAAAAAATTGGCTTTATTTGTTGCCAATAGGAAGTGCTTTTTGTTTTGGGATGTCTGCTGTTTTAGCACGCTATTTAACGCTTAAAAACCAGGAATATACAACGTCTTTATATTTATTTTTAACAATGTTATTCATATCTTTACCCTTTGGCTTTGTTTTACCACAAACTGCATATGATGGCTTGATTTTAAGTATTATTGGCTTGTTATATGGAGCGTCACAAATATTGTATGTTAAGTCATATAAATATGCACAAGCGTCCTACCTTGCAAATTATAAATTTTTAAAAGTTCCTTTTCATGCCCTTTGGGGAACTCTTTTCTTTTGTGAAATTCCAACTCTTTCAGCCTTAATTGGAACACTTTTCATCATTCTTGCAATTTTTTTAACGTCTAATACTTATTTTAGGCAAATTGTGCAAGTCTTTTTTAATACGATTAAAAAAAGCTTTAAAAATTAACCTTTTCTTAATATTTGTTTGCTACATTAAAGTAGTAAGACGCATTAGGCGGGGAGGGATTAAGAGCGATCCCTTGACATTAGCAAGTTAGGAAAGGAATACATCCGAAAGAAATCTTACACACCTGTTAGAATGGAATAATAAACCTCGATATCAAGGTT
>JAGOTX010000111.1 GCA_018061565.1 Pseudomonadota bacterium | reverse complement strand
CATCATTTGCCAATTGAGTGTATTTTTTAAAACTGTTTTATATGCGATTAAAGAACGTTGGGTTATGTTATTTGGTTTATCGTTTGGCAGTAAAAACAAAACCAGGAAAAAGACCAAAAATCCAAAAATAGTTAGTGTATGAAAATTTCCACACCACCCAAATTTATTTGCAACAAAGGAACCAATAACAGGGGCGATAGCCATTCCAAACGTAACTGTTGCATTCATGTAGCCCATAAAACGAACTTGTTGTTCTTCAGTATAATGATCTGTTAAAATGACATATGCCAAAACACAAGGCAGCGCTATGCCAATACCTTGCAAGAAACGTCCACATAATATAAGGGTGAATGTTGGTGAAAATGAACAAAACAAACTACCAATTATAAAAACAACACATCCTAAAAGGACTGCTTTTTTCTTGCCTAATCTATTGGCAATAGGACTTGCAAGAAAAGACGCAAAACAATATCCAATAAGGTTAAGTGCAAATGTTAGCTCTGCAATAAAAGGGGTTATATTAAAACAATTTTGAATAAGAGGAAGGCTTGGAACAAATAAATCCACTTCCATTCCTGCTAAAAGCTCTAACAATAAACAAACAGCTAAAATCATATCAATCATCCTTTTGATTTTTACCTTACAATATTATTGGTCAAAAGCAAAGATTTTCAAATATAGTTTTGGCTTTATAATTTTATTATGCGTCAATATGTATTTCATATACATTTCATTCCCTCTTTTCTATAATCAAATTAAAATACCTGCGCTATATGTCTTACGTATATCTTTAAAAGTATGGTAGAATTTCACAAAAGATTAAAGTAAATGGTATACGTTAAAGTGATAGTTGTTGCCCTTAAGGAAAAAAAAGACGGCGAAAACCGTGTGAGTATTACGCCAGATATGGCAAAAAAAATTAAAGAAATGGGACTTGTTGTTCGCATTGAAAAAGGTGCAGGAGAAGCTGCTGGATTTAGTGATGACCAGTATCAAAATGTTGGTTCAGAAATTATTGCCAAAGATATAACAAAAGACGCTAACGTTGTTTTTTGCGTTAATTTACCAGAAGAAAAAGAGCTTAATACTTTAAAAAAAGGAACCTACCTTATTGGTCAGCTTAAACCCTTTGAAACATTAAAAAGCATTCAAAAACTTGCAAAACAAGGGGTTTTTTGCTTATCAATGGAACTTTTACCCCGTATTACCCGTGCACAAAGTATGGATATTTTATCCTCTCAAGCAAACCTTGCAGGATACCGTTCTGTTATTGATGCCTCTTTTGAATTTAAGCGCGCATTTCCTTTAATGATGACAGCGGCTGGCACAATTGCGGCTGCAAAAGTTTTAGTTTTAGGTGTTGGTGTAGCAGGTCTTCAAGCGATTGCAACAGCAAAAAGACTAGGGTCCATCGTTAGTGCTTATGATGTAAGGCCTGAAACAGCAGAACAAGTTAAAAGCCTTGGTGCAACATTTATTAAAGTTGATTTTGAAGAAAGCGGAAAAGGCGATGGAGGTTACGCAAAAGAAATGAGTGATCAATATAAAATGGCCCAAGAAAACCGTTTGAAAGAAGTTATAAAATCACAGGATATTGTTATTACAACGGCTCAAATTCCAGGTAAAAAAGCACCCCTTCTTGTAACAGAAGAAATGGTATCTCTCATGAAGAGAGGATCTGTTATCGTTGATCTTGCTGTTGAAAGTGGTGGCAACTGTGCGCTTTCAAAATTTGGCCAAACGGTTGATGTAAACGGCGTTAAAATTTTAGGTGCTAAAAATATTTTAAGCAGTATCGCTTATGATGCAAGTCAACTGTATGCTAAAAATCTTTTTACATTTTTTAAAACACTCTTTAAACAAAATGAAAATGACTTTATTCCAGATATGGAAGATGAGTTAATGCAAGGTGTTTTACTGTCAGCACATGGTGCAATTTGTCACCCTCGTTTTAAAGACATAATAGAAAAAGATGATGCAGAAGATCAGCCAATAGATGATCATAAAGAAAAAAAAATACCAAAAATAAAGCCAACTAAGAAATAAAGGAGAATATAAGATGGATATGAGTTCTTTAACACAAAAAACAGGTGATTTAGCGTCATTAGCGCAACAAATGGCTGATGCCTCAAAATCTTTGAGTATTCAAATTCAAAATGCAGCAGCATCTATGCCCCAAAATCTGGTCCATGATCCTTTGGTTTTAATGCTAACGGTGTTTATGCTGGCTTGTTTTGTTGGGTACTTTGTTGTTTGGCAAGTAACGCCGGCTTTACATTCCCCTTTAATGGCTGTTACAAACGCTATTTCAAGCGTGATTATTGTTGGTGCCCTTTTAGCAGTGGGTGGTGCATCTGGCATCTCAACAACGTTTGGCTTAAGTGCAATTTTTTTAGCGTCTGTTAATATTTTTGGCGGATTCATTGTCACACAGCGTATGCTTGCCATGTTCCAAGCAAAAAAGAAAAAATAAAAAGAAAGGAAAATTTTTATGTCTGTTACATTAACTTCATTATTATACATGGTTGCAGCATTTTGCTTTATCATGTCTTTAAAAGGTTTGTCCTCTGCTGCAACATCTAAGGTTGGTAATCTTTATGGTATTGTTGGGATGACAATTGCTATCTTTACAACGCTTCTTTCCTTATCATCTGGTATGATTCCTGTGATTATAACAATTGCATTTGGTGGTGTGATTGGTACTTATATTGCAAAAAATATTCAAATGACAGCCTTGCCACAGCTTGTTGCGGGATTTCATAGCCTTGTCGGATTAGCAGCTGTTTTTGTTGCAATATCTGCTTTTTTAAATCCAGAAGCCTTTAATATTGGCACAATTGGCAATATTCATATAATAAGTCTTTTTGAAATGGGCTTAGGCTCTGCAATTGGTGCTATAACATTTACTGGGTCAATTGTTGCATTTTTAAAATTACAAGGCATTGTATCAGGTAAACCGTTAACATTTAAAAATCAACACCTGTTAAATGCGCTTTTGGGTGGCACAATTGTGCTCCTTATCATCCTTTTAATGGCGAGCAATTCTGATATCGCCTTTTTTGGGTTAACAGTTTTATCCCTCATTCTTGGGTTCTTGCTCATTTTACCCATTGGCGGGGCAGATATGCCTGTTGTTGTTTCAATGCTTAATTCCTATTCTGGATGGGCCGCATGTGGTATTGGTTTTACGCTAAGTAATCCTCTTTTAATTATTACAGGTGCCCTTGTTGGTTCATCAGGCGCGATTTTAAGTTACATTATGTGTAAAGGAATGAATCGATCGATTGTTAATGTTATTTTAGGTGGTTTTGGTTCAACTGAAACAACAACAAGTGCAAACGGTTCTTCGTCTGTTCAAGATAAACCTGTTAAAATATCAAGCGCTGAAGATGTCGCCTATATTATGCAAAATGCAAGTTCTATTATTATTGTGCCAGGCTACGGAATGGCTGTAGCGCAAGCTCAACACGCACTTCGTGAAATGGCTGACTTGTTAATTGAAAAAGGTGCACGCGTTCGGTATGCAATTCACCCTGTTGCTGGGCGTATGCCAGGACAT
>JAGOTX010000110.1 GCA_018061565.1 Pseudomonadota bacterium | reverse complement strand
CATTGTTCCACTACCTTTGTAGCAGTATGGCTGCGGTCGAGAGATCGCGACTAATCCCTCCCCTCCGATTGAGGGTCCTTCAGTATTTTTAGAATAACAAACCAATTCTTAACAACTCCTTAATTTTAAAAAATATTTTTTAATCATGAGGCTAAATTTTCAGTTTGTTGTATCAATGTTTCTTTTGATTTTTTATTTTTTTCACCAAGAACTAACGCATTAGATGGACCAAGAAGGAGCGTTGTCTCTTGTTCTTCAATTAAAAGAACAGCAACTTTATATTTTTCATCAATAGGAATGACTGATTCAACGGATACTTTTTGTTTTTTAAGTGGAATGATTTTATTTAAAAACGGATTATTATTTTTTTGAAGTTTCTGATTCATCCAAAATAAAATGCGTATAAATAAAATTATTCCAAAAATAACAACTAACAAACTAGCTATGGGGTTCATTTAAAGGCTCTTGTGTTGCAAGCTCTTGTCGTTTAAAGGCTTTTCCATATGCGCGCATAGCTTTTGTTGTGTCTTTATTAAGGGCAATTTTTTCACGAAGTTCTTTTAAGTTTTTTTCTGCTTCTTCTTGTCGTTTAGCCATTGTATTTTTAAACTCTTCAATTGTGTCTTTTAAAAGGCTTCGTTCTTCATCTGGTAAAACAATTATTTTATTTAAAACCTCTCTAAGGTCTGATTCAATAACTTTAAATGCATCATCAGAATTTAGTTGTTTTCCATGGGCATCAAAAAAAGTATCATCTGGCCATTTAATTAATTGTTCTTTTATATCATTTAGTTTTTGAATAAGAGGGTGACTCACTTAAAAACACTCCATAGTGATGAATCCATCTATTATTATGGAACAATTTTTTTTTGTTCGTAAACCCTTTTTATCAGCTTAAACCTCATTTAAAGAAACATGATTCATATTTTATGATTGAATTTGATTTTTTTTCGCGTAGAATTGGGGCATGCAAAGTTAGCTGGATGATCGCAGATTATTTTATAATTTGAGGAAAGTCCGGGCTCCAGACAAAATGGATGCCGGATAACGTCCGGCGGGGTATTCTTTAAGGAATATTTTAGGGAAAGTGCCACAGAAATTATACCGCTATTTATTTAGTAAGGGTGAAATGGTGCGGTAAGAGCGCACCGCGCGTTTGGCAACAAACGTGGCAGGGTAAACCCCATCCGGAGCAAGACCAAATAGGGATAACTGATTTTTTTAAAATCGCGTGTGTTTGTCCACGTTGTTATCCGGGTAGGTTGCTAGAGCTAAAAAGTAATTTTTAGCCCAGATGAATGATCATCCAGAAAGTTTAACTTTTGGACAGAACCCGGCTTATAGGCTAGCTTTGCATTTTATAAGTGTTTAATTTTATTGCAATCTGTAAAGAGCTACTTCATTATTATCTATAAAACAGAAATTAAGAGAAAAAATATGCATACACGTGTTTTAATTATAGGATCTGGTCCTGCAGGGTATACAGCTGCAATTTATGCAGCGCGTGCTAATTTAAATCCTATTCAGTTTTTAGGGCATCAGCCTGGTGGGCAATTAACAATAACAACAGAGGTTGAAAATTATCCAGGATTTAAAGATGCTATTCAAGGACCTTGGTTAATGAATGAAATGCAACAACAAGCAAAAGCATATGGCACACAGATGATAGAAGATGTTATTACAAAAGTTGACTTTAATTCCCGCCCTTTTAAGTGTTATAGCAATGATCAAGAATATACAGCTGATACAGTTATCATTTCAACCGGTGCAACAGCTAGATGGTTAGGCATTGATAGTGAAACAAAGTTTAGAGGTGCTGGCGTTTCTGCTTGTGCAACATGTGATGGTTTTTTCTTTAAAGGCAAAGATGTCGTTGTGGTGGGGGGGGGGAATACCGCCGTTGAAGAAGCAATATTTTTAACCAATTTTGCAAATTCTGTAACCCTTATTCACAGACGCGATTCCTTAAGGGCTGAAAAAATTGCCCAGGAGCGTTTATTTAAAAATCCAAAACTTAAGGTTATATGGAACCATACAGTTGAAGAAATAGTTGGTAATGAATTACCCAAATACGTAACAGGTGCTATTTTAAAAAGTACTGTTGATGATTCAACCCAAGAAATAAAATGTGACGGGATATTTATTGCCATTGGCCATACCCCACAATCTGCAATTTTTAAAGGGATATTAAATATGGATGATGAAGGGTACCTTTTAGTTGAAAAAGGAACACCTAAAACCAATATAAAAGGAATCTTTGCTGCAGGGGATGTAACTGATAAAATCTATAGACAAGCTGTCACAGCGGCTGGACTTGGGTGCCAAGCGGCACTTGATGCACAACGTTATATTGAAGAACAAGAATATTAAGTAAAAAAAATGACTGATTTAAATAGAAAAATAATAGCACAAAATAAAAGAGCACGGTTTGATTACCATTTTTTAGATGTATTAGAAGCTGGTATTATTTTAACGGGATCAGAAGTTAAATCTATTCGTCAAGGCAAAGTCAGTATTAATGAATCTTATGCAGGTGAAATGAATGGCCATATTCACCTTATTAATGCCAATATTCAAGAATATTTAGGAGCAAAACATTTTAACCATGAACCCAAACGTCCACGAAAACTTTTACTTCACTGGAAACAAGAAAACAAGTGGCTTGGTGCTATTCGTAAAAAAGGTGTTACAATCGTTCCTGTTTGCCTTTATTTTAACAAAAAAGGCACAATTAAGCTTGAAATTGCGCTCGGTCAAGGTAAACAAAATGTTGATAAACGCGAAACAATTAAACAAAGGGATTGGCAACGTGAAAAAGCACGGGTTTTAAAAGGTGAGCAATAAATAGCATGGTAGCCCCCCCCCCTTTAGATTCACTTTTAAAAACAGTTCAAAAATTTGGCCTATTAGAAAATAAAGGTTTTAGTAAAAGTTTAGGTCAAAATTTTTTACTTGATTTTAATGTGACACAAAAAATTGTGCGATGTTCCCCATCTTTAACAAATAAAATTGTTGTTGAGGTTGGCCCTGGCCCTGGTGGTTTAACACGGGCTATTTTAGAACAAAACCCAAAGGTTCTACATGTTATAGAAATGGATCCAAAAGCCATTCTTGTCATGGAAGAATTACAAAAACATTATCCCAATCTTATCATTCACCATGAAGATGCCCTTAAAATTGATTTTAAAAACTTTGTATGTGATAAGGGGCAAAAAATAACAATATTATCGAATCTTCCTTATCATATTGGTACAGCGCTTTTAACAAAATGGTTTGATATAATAAATAGTATTGAATCGATGACTTTAATGTTTCAAAAAGAAGTGGCAGATCGCATTATAGCGAACCCCCATTCTAAAGAGTATGGAAGACTATCAATCATTTCTCAATACCTTTGTATGATTGATCATGGGTTTGATCTTTCCCCTCATTTATTTACCCCCCCCCCTAAAGTTTTTTCTTCTGTTTTAACGTTTTACCCCAAAAGTGATGTTGATTTATCTTTATGTGAAAATCTTCAAAAAATAACAGAAAAAGCATTTTCACAAAGGCGTAAAATGT
>JAGOTX010000027.1 GCA_018061565.1 Pseudomonadota bacterium | reverse complement strand
TTGAAATATAGACTCTCTTTTGGAATATTAACAGGATATTCTGAAGAAAAAACAGAAAGCAACACAGAATTTAAAAACAACACAAAGGCAAAGGGCCTTATTCTTGGCGGATATGCTTTTTATAACCCATGGTATGACGGACGAATTGATGTTCTATATCTTTTAAACAAGGATAAAAACACACAATATCAACGTGTTGGACAAAACCTTAATCAACAAACATACCAATCAAAAACAGATACATTCGATATGATGATTTCTCAAGTTATAAGAGTTTCGGGAGATATTTTATCCTTTCGGTTTAATGTTGGAAACACAATTATTTTAAATGATACTAATCCTTATACGATTGGTACAATTCATAACGCACACAATAAAGGTATATCAAAGGAAATATATGGGGGTATAGGCATTAGAATTAATGAACGCAATAAAAATATGAGAATTCGCGTAACATTTGTGTATGAAAAAGGAAAAGAATATTGTAATACAAATCATAGTCCCCAAAAAACACTTTCAGGAATTTTGCCCATTACAGTTCCATCAACAGAACACGAAAAAACAAATACAGATTATTTTTCAGCAAATGCTTCTATTTTATTAGAAAATAACTGGAAATTTATTGTAACTTATAACGGTGCATTTAAAAATGATTCACAAAATCATACTGTAATGACAAAATTTGAGTATAGATTTTAGTGTCATTAAAAGCTGTCATATTAATTTACACAAAACATAGACAATCAAAAATTCGAATTTTACTCAAAATAAGTCGATAAAATTTAAAAGAATCTCGTTTTTCTTAACTTTTTGTTAAGCTTTCGTGTGATACTCTAATAATAGAACGATGAGATTTTAAGTGAAATTAAAGTCGACAAAAATTCCGTTTTAGGGGGCCGCAATAGGCGGGGAGGAATTAATCGCGATTCCTTGGCCATAGTCATACCAGAGGATAAGCAGACTCTGGAAGAATGCCCTTCGAACCTACTTTGGGTAGAAACAAACCTTGTATACAGGTGAGATTCTACTTGATTTGCCAAATGGCTTCAATCCATTTGATTGGCACCGCTGTCTCTTTTTTTAAAAAAGATGAACACGTGTCCGGGTGACTATTGCTTCGTGTGAGGCGGAGGGGCGGACAATGGCGATTTGGGAGCTTAGGCGGACCCCATCAGACGAGAAATCTACTTAAAATCAGAAAAGAATCTTATGCCTGGGGAAAAATAAAATTTCTTTATCTTTTTATTTAAAATTGACAAAAATAAAAAAACAAATTTATTTATTTTTTAACTATTTATTTATATATTATATTGTTGATTTTTTATTAATAAACAACTATATTAATCATTGGTTTTAAATTTTTACAAAAAATTACAATATCATGAAAGGAAAATTTTATGATTATTAAAAAAATAATAAGGAATATATGGATTCAACAAATAGCTTTTATCTTTATTTTAGGATCTGAAACTTTTGCAACAGAAGAACAAATAACAACTGTTGAGCTAAGAAAAAATGTTGCTGAAATAATGTTTCAAGATGATGATGACGACGATTCTGATCTTTTTAACAATGATGATGGACAATTTCAAATCTACGAAAACATAGATGTAGATACTTTTCTCATAATGGCTATTAAATTATTAGAAACGAGCATTCCCGATAATACGTTTATGTTTTCTTCGATAGAAGACTTTTTAAGAATAAACATTGAAGACTCTTTAAAACAAGCTTTTATAAAAATAAATTTACAGATTCCTTTAGATATAAGAAATAATATTTGGAAAAGTTTTTTAGGAGACAACATAACAAGGTATCTTGTTCAGAATAATGAAGAAGATATGGTATATAATTTAAAATTAATACCCAATATTATTAATAGCTTTGCTGGAATATTTTTAAAAAGTATTGAATGTTTCTTAGATGAAGAATCAATAAGAGAAGTTATATATTCTCTTTACTTACCTGTTTTAGAGAATGGTAAAATGAATTATTCTGCACAATCAGCGGAATCGTTATTGTTAATGTTTCACACATATCAACCTGAATCAGCGCAAATAATAAAGAATTTAAGAGCTTATACACGTGGTAGCAGACTAAACCCAATTATATCTTTAGTAGGGAGTGGATTAAGCGCTCTCAATAAAATATCAGCTGGAAAAAATGAAAAAATAAAAATATTGAAAGATGTATTATTATTGAACCCAGAAGAATCAAGGGATTCCACTTTATATAGTGCTTATGATGCAGATTTATCGCCTCAATTAATGGCAGAATATCAAAATGAAATAACAGTGTATTTACAAAATTATTTGTCTGCATACATTAATAACATTTATACACTTGTTCATTCAAAAATGCATGTTACAAACGATTGTATGATTGTTTTTAAAAATATTTTTTATTTTAGAAATACACTTGAAAAATTTTTGAATGATGTATCTTCTCGATTAAAAGAAGATATAGATAAAAATATTAATGTTCTTAATAATCCTAAACTTAGCGAAAATATGAAAGCAGAAAAACAATCAAAAATTAATGATGAAAATCACACCTATGAAATGCTTATTAGAGATTTGGATAATTTTAATCGTTTTTTTGAACAGCAAGAAATATTTACCTTAGCACCAGTTGTTGAACAAAAAGAACAGTCTGATTTAAGTGAATATTTTACTCTTTTTTTACCGCGATCCGAAAAACAGGGCGGAGAATACATCGGTTGGATTGTCCTTGAAATGACAGATATTCCTTATACGTCTAGGGCGCATGCTTCTTTATTAAAAATTTCGTTTAATATATCTGCTTTTGCTATGGGTAGCAATAACAGCTTATTAAAAGGAAAAGACGATGAATGTGTCTTAACACCAGATGTAAAAAATAAAATGGATTACCTTATGATGGCCCTAAATGATAGCTATATGGATAGAAAATTTTTTGGTCTTGGAACTTTTAATGTAAATGTAAACATGCATAACTCATGGATGAGATTTCCTCTTCCTGGTTTGTTAAAAAGTGAGCTACTCATAATAGATTTTATAAATAAAACAGTCGAAGTAAAAAGAACACGAGGAATAATCCGTTTTCAGACTATTGGTCAGCTTCTTAAATTTATGTCTGTTTTATCAGATCGTTATTTGAAAAAGGATGTAGCATTAACTCTAAATGTTATAAACGATAGCTTATGCAATGTCAGAAACTTATTCCAGCCTATAGCAGTATCTGTATCTGTTTAATATTAACCAATTTAAGGAATATAAAATAAAAATATATATTTTATATTCCTTAAATGTTACCTTGTTTTTTAACCATTTCATAATTATAATGATTTTATAAGAAATGAACCTTAAAATTTTAGAGGGCTTAATGAATTTTATGTTAAAACTTAAAAGCAGTAGAAAAAATATTGTTTTATTTTGTTGTTTTTTTGGATTGGGAAGTGCTTATTCTAGTGCATCTATTGAATATTTTTCAACAAATTCAACACATATTCCATCAGCTCCCACGTCCGTTCCTCCATCCCTAGATACATCTCTTGAATCAATGTCTCCTCAATCATCTGAATTATACATAGAAGATCCTGAGGAAATGTACGAACATTTATCTAGAACAAAAGCACTTTATGGTAAAAAAACAAATAATGATTTAGATTATAAAGATTTTATGAATTCTATATTTGATGAATATGCTATTGTTTCACCTAAATTAATAAAAACTTTAAGTGTTACATATGGTCCTCTTGAATCTATTCAGCAAGAAATAACTCAAATAAGGTTAAGCGACATAAAAAAAATATTTAATTTAATTTCTGAAAATCAAAGATATACATTTCTTCTTCAAATGGGGAGATCACAATTTTATACTTGGGATGATGAAAAATTTTCACTTTTTAAGTTTTATTTAATGGAATTAATTAATATGAATATTGACATTAAAGATATTCATTTTTCAAATATTCTTGATGAAGTTTTTTATAGAGTTGGTTATTAAAAATATTCATGAATAATAAAAAAATATACTAATTAAAGGGAGCTCATAAAATGATTGTTCATAAAATTCTGTTTTGCGTTATCATGCTGTTTTTAAACAGTTATCTATATCCTTGTGATGTTTTAACCAATGAAAATGCATCATTAACCATACCAAAAAAATTGCCAGAAATTGTTAGTTGTTTGGAAAAGACTATTGAAAATCCATCCATAACAAATAATTTAAAATTTTCTTGTTTCGTTCAGTTAACAAAATTAAATAAGGATCCTTCTTATTTATATGATGCACTAAAACTCGACCTAGAAAAATCAAAACAACAAGAGGCTTTTGACATTTTAAAATCTTTTGAAAAGTATGGTGCAGAAAGAATTGTACGTTATAATCGCGCACAAAAATATATTGCGGAAGGAAAATTAGAAGAATGCGAATATGTTTATATGGTCCAAGGATTTTATAATATTGATTTATACGATTTAGAAAAAAAAGAATGGAACGCTAAAAAGAAAAATG
Source organism: Pseudomonadota bacterium (assembly GCA_018061565.1). Lineage (GTDB taxonomy): Bacteria > Pseudomonadota > Alphaproteobacteria > Paracaedibacterales > UBA11393 > JAGOTX01. The sequence continues at coordinate 9,241 of JAGOTX010000027.1, read as the reverse complement.
AAATGACATCGGGCGGCAATAACTCCTTTTCAGCGTTATTCAAAAAGCAATTTCAAGAAAATATAGACTTTCTTCATCTTAAACTTGAATTAGCCCAAATGAATGAGAGCAAATATTTAAGGCTTGAAAAAATACTATTAAGTATAACAAATAGAGCAACAGATGATCCAACCTATATATTGCCGCGTATTGTAAAATGGGAAAATATTTTATCACTTGGATTAATGAATTTTCAAATGTTTTTAGATACTATAAAGTGCGTACAAACTCTTACCCCTATAGAACGTGACATTTTAATTGATTCCATTACATTTGAATTATGTAAAAGAAATAAAGAACTCAGCGTAGAACAACAAGGTAACCTTATTTGCAACATGGCACAACTTTATAAACTTATCTCAATCCACTATAATTTGTTACCCCTTTACAATAAACTGGTTATTTTTGGCAAAATAAATTTTAATAATGCGGGGAATAAAATTTTTGGCTCCAAACAATAAAAACAAAGTGTTTGTTTGATCGAAATAATAATGATAGGTTTATAAGATACGGTGATACCATATGGGGTTAAAAATAAAAAATGGTTCTGTTGTCTTCTATATATACACGTTCTGGCGATAAGGGAAAAACGTCTCTGGGCAATGGTGAACGTGTATTAAAGTCTTCTATTAGAATTAATGCAATTGGTACAGTGGATGAGCTTAATAGTTTTATTGGCCTTAGTCTTTTAGAAGATATGCCAGATGACATAGTTCTTCTTTTTAAAAAAATCCAAAATAATTTATTTGATGTTGGAGCAGACCTCTGTATGCCTGATTTAGACGGGAAACTTGATTTTGCCCCTCTTCGCATAACGCAAGATCAAATTGATTTTTTAGAAACCCAAATTGATTATTATAATGCGTATCTTAGCCCACTTAATTCATTTGTATTGCCGGGTGGATCAAAACAAAGTGGATATTTACATGTTCTTCGAACGATTGCACGTCGGGCTGAACGTTTGGTTTGCCAAATTGGCGATGAAAGGCCAGATCATTCCCCTTTTCTTGTTATTTCGTATTTAAATAGGTTATCGGACTTATTTTTTGTTTTGGCACGATTTTTGAATGATAAAGGCCAAAATGATGTTTTATGGGAACCTGGAAAATGAGGACAAAAAATTAAATGTTTAGTTTTATTCATATTCAAAATGTTGGCATTGTTGGATGCGGTCAAATGGGACAAGGAATTGCACAAGTTTTTGCACTTTCTGGTTTTAGAGTATTTCTTGTTGATGCATCAGAAGACGCACTTCAAAAAGGAATGGTTAATATAACAAACAGTACCCATAAACTGCATAAAAAAGGTATTGTTTCAGATATTAATTGTTTGGAAAATATTAGCGTATCCACAAATCTAGATTGTCTTTTAAATAGCCAACTCATAATAGAAGCTGTGCCAGAAAATCTTGACATTAAAAAATCGCTTTTTAAAGATATTGAATCTAAAATGGATGGCAAAGAATATATTCTGGCAACAAATACATCTTCCTTTTCAATTTCAAAAATGCAATCTTTTCTAAAAGAACCGAATCGTTTTTTAGGGATTCATTTTATGAATCCACCAATTTTAATGCCATTGATTGAGCTGATTTTAGGGGATAAAAGCGATGAAAGACTTTTAGATATTATAAAACCAGTAATTGAATCCTTAAAAAAGCAATTTATTATCTCTAAAGACTCCCCAGGTTTTGTTTTAAATAGGGTTTTAATATCAATGATTAATGAAGCCTGCCTTCTGGTAGATGAGGATGTGTCTTTAAAAGAAGATATTGATAAAGCCTTAAAACTTGGTGCAAATTTCCCCATGGGGCCCCTTGAATTAGCCGATTATATTGGCCTAGATACAGTTCTTGCCATAATGGAAGAACTTCAAAAAGGATTAAAAAATCGCTTTAAAATTGCCTTAAGTTTAAAAGAAAATGTTAAAAGCGGCAAATTAGGCCGTAAATCTGGTGAAGGCTTTTTTAAATATTAAGTGAAAACCGTTCCCTTTAAAAAGGGAAGCGCACCACATTTAATCTAATAAACTCTTTTTTGTAGAGGTATTGGTTCAACATCATTTGTTAGGGTTGTCATTGTGACTGGACGATAAAACAAATCAACAGATTTTTCATCTTTTAAAACAGAAAGGGTATGTTTTAACCAGTTAACATCGTCTCTTTCTTTAAAGTCATCTCTGGCATGGGCCCCTCTACTTTCTGTTCTATAGAGTGCTGAATAGATTGTAACCAAAGATTGTTGAATAAGGTTTTGAAGTTCTAATGCTTCAATAAGGTCTGTATTCCAAATAAGAGATTTATCCGTTATCTTAATCTTTTTAAAATCATCCACAACGGATGTAATTTCAGCGATGCCGTCTTTTAAAAGGTCTTTTGTTCTAAAAACCGCACAATACTTTTGCATTGATTTTTGAAGTTTTTGACGAACGTCATGCGTTGTTAACGTACCTTCTTTATCCTTTAAAGTTAAAAGAAATTCAAAACTTTTTAAAGATTCCTCAATTGGTTTTTTGTAAACATGGGGCATATTGGGGGTTATAAGTTCATTTGCTTTTAAAGCTGCCGCGCGCCCAAATACAACAAGATCAAGTAAAGAATTGGTTCCTAAACGGTTTGCACCATGGACTGAAACACAAGCCGCCTCCCCTACTGCCATTAAGCCTTCAACGAGTGTTCCTTTTTCATCCCTAATGACTTGACCGTGATAATTGGTTGGAATACCCCCCATATTATAGTGAACAGTTGGAAGAACGGGAATAGGATCCTTCGTGACATCAACATTGGCAAAGATCTTAGAGGTTTCAGAAATGCCAGGTAGCCGTTCATGCAATACTTTAGGATCTAAATGATGAAGGTGAAGGTTAATATGGTCTTTATTTGGCCCAACACCTCTACCTTCTAAAATTTCAATTGTCATTGCACGGGATACAACATCACGAGAGGCTAAATCTTTTGCATTGGGGGCATACCGTTCCATAAAACGTTCCCCATTTGAATTGGTAAGATAACCACCTTCACCCCTTGCACCTTCTGTTATGAGGCACCCTGATCCATATATGCCCGTGGGGTGAAATTGAATAAATTCCATATCTGATAATGGAAGGCCCGCACGTAAAACCATGGCATTGCCATCACCCGTACACGTATGGGCGGATGTGGCAGAAAAAAATGCACGCCCATAACCCCCTGTTGCAAGAACAGTTTGGTGGGCATAAAATCTGTGAAAGGTTCCATCATCTAAACAAATGGCTGTAACGCCCCGACATGTGCCATCCTCATCCATCATAAGGTCTAGGACAAAGTATTCAATAAAAAATTCAGCACTATGTTTTAAACATTGTTGGTAAAGCGTGTGCAAAATGGCATGGCCTGTTCTGTCTGCTGCAGCACAGGCACGTTTAGCCATTGTTTTTCCTTGTTCAATGGTATGCCCACCAAATGGACGTTGATAGATTTTTCCATCCTTTGTTCTTGAAAAGGGAACACCAAAATGTTCTAGTTCAATAACCGCTCTTTCAGCATTTTTGCACATATATTCAATAGCGTCTTGATCCCCCAACCAATCAGAGCCCTTAACGGTATCATAAAAATGATAACGCCAATCGTCATTATCATTTTTCATATTGGAAAGTGCTGCACTAATGCCACCTTGAGCTGCAACTGTATGGCTTCTGGTTGGAAAAACTTTTGTCACACAAGCGGTTTTAAGACCTGTTGAACACATCCCAAGTGTTGCACGAAGTCCAGCTCCACCCGCCCCTATAATGATGACATCATATTCATGATCGGTTATATTAATTTCCATTGAGGTGCATTCCTATAACAATAAGTCTTACAAAACAAACAAAGCTAAAGACTAAAAGAATAAAAATTTTAACTTTCATGAAATGATTAAGAAAATTTCTAAGCTTTAAATGAGGAACATAGTCTTCTAAAATAATTTGAATGCCTAAGTACATATGATAAAGAGCGGAAAGCGTTATAAGGATAAGCGCCATAACAGATAAGGATTTTGAAAAATAGCGAATCCAATATTCTGGACTGGTATTTACAACATTAATGGCAAACCAAGGAAGAAGAAAAAATAAAAGACCAGCAGAAATGCGCTGATCTAACCAATGTATATTTGCTTTCATATTAAAAAAACCACACAATAAAAGTTGAAAGAACTGTTAAAACAAGAACCGCGTAACCAGAGATATACACAGATTGAATGTCTAACAGATACCCAAAATCCCAAAGAAGGTGCCGTATACCATTAAAAAAATGGTAACATCCACCAAGGATAATCCAAAAAACAAAAAATTGGGCTAGATAGGAACTTATAAAGTTTTTAAAGTCTACAATCATGCCATTTGTCATCATATAAAGCCAAGTGAAAAATAAAATAGAGCCTATCGCGAGGCCTATACCACTGATTCTGTGCATAATGGAAAGCACACTTGTAAGTTGTATTTTGTAAATTTGTAAATGGGGTGATAAAGGTTTAAACATATTATTTGCATGTAAGAATACCATTCTTACCTTAGCATATGATTTATTCTTACAGCAATTCAGTTTTTATTTTCTTAAAATATTTTATAGCCCTATAGAAGACTTGATTTTAGGAAATTATCATTATTTTAAAAAGAACTATTCTTTTAGAAGATACAGACTTGTTTTTTTTGATGTTTTGACTTCTTTTATATTTAGAAATATTTCTTGCACAACACGTGCTTGTGCGTTTATAATTCTATCAGTTTGAATATTTAAAGGTCTTCTAAGTTTTATGGAAAATGAAAAAAAAGTAGAAAATTTTGAAGAAGAAAGCAATATAGAGGGTCATGATTCTGCTTGTCCTTGTCCGCATGAACATACAATAGAAAATGAACAAAAGCCTTCATTAGAAGAAGAACTGGCAAGTTACCGTGATAAATGGCTTCGTTCAGTTGCAGATGCAGAAAATTTAAGACGTCGATTCCAAAAAGAAAAAGAAGACGCCCTAAAGTATGCATCCTCCTCTTTTGCTAAGGATATTATTGTTATTGCTGACTATATTGAACAAGCATTGAAAACAATGGAAGCCGCAGCTTTAAACAATGAAACGATTAAACCTTTTGTTGAAGGACTTAAAATGACAGCTGATGAAATTCATACTGTTTTTTCAAGGCAGGGAATTAAAAAAATTGATCCAGAAAATAAGAAGTTTGATCCTAATTTTCACCAAGCAATGATGGAAGTTGACGTTACTGAAGTTGAACCTGGAAGCATTATTCAGATTTTGCAAAATGGTTATACCATGCATGATCGTTTGCTTCGTCCGTCTTTAGTTAGTGTCGCAAAGAAAAATTAAAGGTTTTATGGTAACTCGACTTTGGATAATGTGGCTTTGTGCTGCACTTTTTTACGGCTATCAATATGTTTTACGGGCCATACCAAGTGTTTTAAAATCAAGTTTAGAAGAATCTTTTCATTTTGACCCTGTGTTATTTGGTCAGTTTGCCGGCGTTTATTTCATTGGGTATACACTTGCCCACATTCCACTGGGATTACTGCTCGATCGGTTTGGGCCAAGACGTATTTTGCCGTTTGCAGCGTTTTTAAGCTCTGTTGGAATGCTTCCCCTTCTAATAACAGATGATTTTTATTACGCCATTTTGGGCAGATTTATATTAGGGCTTGGTTCATCTTGCGCATTTATTGGCCTTGTAAAAGTAGTCAATATTGCATTTGCCCCTAATAAGTTTCATAAAATGCTTTCTTTAGGCTCTGTTTTTGGGCTTGTGGGCGGTGTTTTTGCAGGCGCACCTGTTCATTATTTAATGCAGTATTTTGGTTGGAAAAGCATTATCGCAATAAGCATATGTGTTGGTATTTCATTAAGTTTGGTTATGTATCTAGTGCTTCCAAAAAGTGAAAAGGAAGACCTTCCAGAATCAACATTTATTCTTTTAAAAGAAATTTTCCAAAACAAGTGGGTTTGGACTGTTGCCATTGCAGCAGGCTTTATGGTTGGCCCTTTTGAAGGGTATGCAGATGCATGGGCTATGCAATCGTTAAAGTCCATTTATGAACTATCAGATCAAATTTCAAGTCAAAGTGTTTCACTCATATATTTAGGGTTTGCCCTAGGCCTTCCAGGGCTTAGTTTTTGTTCAGATAAAATAGGCCTTGATAAAACAATTATTTTATCAGGCGTATTTATGATTTTATCGTTTTTAACGATTATTAGCGGTTTAGCACCCTTTTGGTTATTGATTGGTTCTGTTTTCTTACTTGGATTTTTCTCATCCTTTCAAGTGCCAGCACTTTGCAGAGCAACAACATTTACATCCTCTAAAGCGACAAGCTTAACAACAGCGCTTGCCAATACAGTGATTATGTTTTTTGGAATGTTTTTCCACTCAATTTTGGGGGGATGCGTTTCATACTTTTCAGATATAATGCCAGCAGCCAATGGTAGAATTCTTTCAACCTGTAACACATTAGGCTACCAAAAAAGTTTTGTGATTATTCCTGTTATGCTTATTCTTGGAACATCCATCTTCTTGTTTTTAAACGTTAGAGAAAAAAACAAGAAAGCATAGAAATTAATACAGCTTTTTAAACTCTGTCTTTTATTTTTTGCTGCAATAACAAAACGGCATATAAAAGACCTTCGGCCGTTGGTGGGCACCCTGGCACATAAATATCAACGGGTACAATTTTATCACATCCCCTTACAACGGAATATGAATAATGGTAGTACCCCCCCCCATTAGCACAACTTCCCATGGATATAACCCACCTTGGTTCTGGCATTTGATCATAAACGCGTCTTAAAGCTGGCGCCATTTTATTTGTTAAAGTCCCAGCTACTATCATAACATCAGATTGTCTAGGACTAGGACGAAAAACAACACCAAAGCGGTCCATATCATAACGACTTGCGGCTGAATGCATCATTTCAACGGCGCAGCATGCAAGGCCAAATGTCATTGGCCAAAGGGAACCACTTTGCGCCCACGCGGCAAGATCATCTAATTTTGAAATAATAAACCCTTGATTGTTAATTTTATTAAGCGTTGTATTAAATAGTTCTTGCTCATTTTGTAAATCAGCAGGCAAATAGGGTTTTAAGTCTTCTAGTCTATTCATGTATTACTCCCAATCAAGTGCCCCTTTTCGCCATTCATAAGCAAATCCAATTGCTAAAATCAGTAAGAAAAGAAGAACAGTGTAAAATCCAAAAAAACCAAGTTTAAATAATGATATGGCCCACGGAAATAGCAAAGCAATTTCTAAATCAAAAATAATAAAAAGAATGGCAACCAAATAAAATTGAACAGTAAACTTATGGCGCGTATTTTCAACCGGTAAATCAAACGTATCAAAGCCACATTCATAAGGTGTTTCTTTTTGTATATAAGGGTTTCTTTTTGCACGCAGAAATGAAATTAAAACCAAAAGGATAGATAAGCCAAACGCAACACCAATAAAAATAAGAATGGGTAAATAATTTAGATAATTAATCACGGTAAATAAGGTTTGTAAATTTTAGGTGTCTTACTTTAAGTATAGTCTTGTCAGCGTATTTTATGCAAGGTCATGATTTAAAAACTGCATAAGTATTCGAGTGGCTCTGATAGACGCGAATGACCTAAATGGCGCGCCCAAAAGGATTCGAACCTTTGACCTTTGCCTCCGGAGGGCAACGCTCTATCCACTGAGCTATGGGCGCTTATACAAGAGCCATAGTAGCTGATTTTTAAAAAAAACTCATTAAGTTTTATCTAACAAATAATTTAATTTTAAAAACATACAAAAAATTTGCTTTGTCTTTTTAAATATTTATTATAGTATAAAATTTATAATTGTTAAAAATTCTGGAATTTCATGAGAAAAATTGTTGTTGTTTAAAATAAAATAAATACTTTTTCAAAATATTTTTTTGAAAGGCTTTTTATTATCAATTTTCAATCAATAGGTTTTTTCTTATGAGTACATTATTCCCGCCAATTTGGCTTATTATTTTTATTATTGGACTTCCACAACTTTCGGAGAGTGTTTACAGTCCATCCCTTCCAGAGATTGCTTTATTTCTTAAAACACATGAATCATTTGTTGAAATGACTCTTTCTATTTACTTAATAGGATTTGCTATTGGCAGTTTGTTTTTTGGAATTATCTCTGACAAATACGGCAGAAAACCGTCAATCTTAGGAGGAATTTTTATTTTTTTAATGGGCTCAATTCTTTGTAGTCTCGCAACATCTATCGATATGCTATTAATTTCTCGTTTTATACAAGCATTTGGCGGCAGCATTGGTAGCGTATTAGGACAAGCCATCTGCCGCGATGCCTTTAAAGGAAAAGATCTGGCAAAAATTTATTCAACTGTTGGAAGTTGCTTGCCTTTATTTCCAGCGCTTGGTCCAATTGTTGGAACCGTCATTTTAACATTTTCAAAATGGCAAGGAATTTTCTACTTTCTAATAATTATGGCACTTATTTTAACGGTTTTAGTCGTTTATTATTTGCCAGAAACGCTTCATGAAAAGAAAGAAATTGAAATACTTACAACATTGAAAAAAATGATTAAAAATCAAACAATTCTTAAATACGGTTTGTTTATAGGTCTTGCTAATGGAATTTCCTTTTCTTACTATGCAGAATCGCCCTTTTTCTTTAAAGAAATTCTAAAGATGGATGATGTATTATTTGGGATTAGTTTTTTGGGTATTTCTACTTTTGTAATGGCAGGCGCTATGTACAATAAGAAACTAATAGATCACATCAGCCAAGATGACCTAATTAAAAAAGCGTCAAATTATATAATGGTTATAGCCATTTTATTGGCTATTTTGCCCTTTTTTGCTATTTCAGATAGCTTTTTTATTGTCATATGTTTAGGTTTGTTATGCGGAATATTCTTCTTTATCCCCATGATTACTGGAAATGCTTTATCATCTGCACTTAAAGACTTTAAAGATTCAATTGGAACAGCATCCAGTATTTTTGGATTTTACTATTATATTATTGTATCGCTTACCACAGGGGGGATGGCAATACTCCACAATGGAACACTTTTTGCAATGCCTTTCTATTTTTTAGTCATTGCACTTTTAATGTTTTATATTAGCAGGGGAAAAAGGTAAGGAGGGGGGGGGGGGGGGGGTTTCCCCCTTTACCCTTTTTCTACATAAAAACACAGGTGCTGGATAATTTAATGGGGGGAAAAAG
>JAGOTX010000026.1 GCA_018061565.1 Pseudomonadota bacterium | reverse complement strand
GTGCCAACCAAATGGGTTGAAGCCATTTGGCAAATCAAGTAGAATCTCACCTGTATACAAGGTTTGTTTCTTCTCAAAGTAGGTTCGAAGGGCATTGTTCCAGAGTCTGTTTATCCTCTGGTATGACTATGGCCAAGGAATCGCGATTAATTCCTCCCCGCCTATTGCGGCCCCCTAAAACGGAATTTTTAGCGACTTTAATTTCACTTAAAATCTCATCGTTCTATTGTTAGAGTATCACACGAAAGCTTAACAAAAAGTTAAGAAAAACGAGATTTTTGAAGATAATTTTTTCAAGCAAAATCAACGTAAGCAGCTAACACTTGACGAACGGAACCTGTATCAAATTGAATGGTTAAGTAATCAACATCTAAGTCTAAAACGGTCCCATAGCCAAATTTTTCATGGAAAATGCGATCTTTTACATCAAAATTGTGGGATTTACCAGTAGATGTAAATGTCACAACCGAATTGTTTGAAAGGTGTGTTTGTTCAGCACCTGTTGGGGATACTTTAATAATATGTTCTTTTGGAAGCTCTTTAATAAAGCGTGATGGTTGGCTATTTTGGTAGCGCCCATGAATTCTGCGCTGTTTTGCATAGGTAATAACGGCACGTTCTTTTGCACGAGAAATGCCAACATATCCTAAACGGCGTTCTTCCTCAATGCCGGCCTCTCCATTTTCTTCAATCGCTTTAGAATGGGGGAAAAGGCCTTCTTCCCATCCGCTTAAAAAAACGAATTTATATTCAAGGCCTTTAGCTGCATGAAGCGTCATCAAGGTTACTTGATCAATCGATTCGTTTTGGTGATTATCCATCACTAAACTCACATGTTCTAAAAAGCCTTGAAGGGTGTCAAAGCTTTCGAGTGCTGAAACAAGTTCCCTTAAGTTTTCAAGGCGCCCTGGCGAATCGGGGGATTTATCTTCCATCCACATTGTTGTGTAACCAGATTCATCCAGCATAGATTTTACCAACTCAACATGGGGAATATCCCCTGTTTGAAGAATCAGACGCCACTTTTCTAACTGTTTAAAAAAGTGAAGGAGTGAAAGACGTATCTGCCCCTTTGCAATGTTATTGGCATATATTTCTGCCGCTTTTGGAAGCGAAATATTTTCATCCCGTGCTAAGCTATGCATTTTTTGAACAGTTGTCTCACCAACGCCGCGCTTGGGTAAATTCACAATACGTTCAAAAGCCAAAGCATCATCGGGTTGTAAAATAAGACGAATATAAGCAATAGCATCTTTTATTTCAAGGCGTTCATAAAACCGAAACCCGCCAACAACTTTATAAGGAATACCAATTTGCAAAAAGCGTTCTTCAAATTCACGGGTTTGAAAGCCTGCACGCATAAGAACAGCAATCTCGCGAAGGGAAACTTTTTTTCGTTCTAACTCTTCAACTTCATCCCCAATAAAGCGTGCTTCATCCTCTGCGTCCCACGTACCGCGAATAAGAATTTTTTCCCCCTCTTCTTTATCTGTCCAAAGGGTTTTTCCAAGCCGTTCTTTATTTTTGGATATTAAGTGGGCCGCTGTTTTAATGATATTTGATGTGGATCGATAATTTTGTTCTAGTTTTACAACATGGGCCGTTGGAAAATCCTGTTCAAACTTTAAAATGTTGCCAACTTCAGCGCCACGCCAGCCATAAATAGACTGGTCATCGTCCCCAACGCAGCAAATATTTTCATGCACTTGGCACAATAAACGAAGCCACAGATACTGCGTTACGTTTGTATCTTGATATTCATCCACATGAATATAACGAAACTGGCGTTGATATTTTGCTAAAATTTCAGGCTTTTTTTTAAACAACGTTAAACAGTGTAATAAAAGATCCCCAAAATCAACAGCGTTTAGAATCATCATTCTGTCTTGATACTGCTGATAAATATCCCAAATAACATTACGATCATATTGCGGAACATTTTCGGGCGTTAATCCTTTATCCTTCCATTTGTTAATAATGACTTGCACCATTTTAGCAGCAGTTTGTTTTTCATCGATATGATTAACTTTTAAAAGCTGCTTAATTAAACGCAGCTGATCGTCTTGATCTAAAATTGTAAAATTTTCACGAAGGCCAATTTCGTCGCCATGACGGCGTAACATTTTAAGCCCTAAAGAATGGAATGTTCCAAGCCAAAGGCCATCAATCGTGTGGCCTAATGCGTGCATAACACGCTCTTTCATTTCGTTTGAAGCTTTATTGGTAAAGGTAACGGCTAAAATTTCAAATGGACGCGCTAACCCTAATTCTAAAATATGGGCAATACGTGCCGTTAATACACGCGTTTTTCCTGTTCCAGCACCTGCTAAAACAAGCAATGGGCCTTCTGTATGGTGCACAGCTTCCCTTTGGGGAGGGTTTAAACCATCATGAACAGGTGTTGACAATGCATCAAAGGGTTGGATGTCGCCCACCTGCTGCATTGTCAAATAACCTTATTTACTAAGGCCAAAATTGCCATACTTTTTGCTAAATTTAGAAATTTGCCCACCCGTGTCAATGAGTTTTTGTCCGCCACCAGTCCACGCTGGATGAGATTTAGAATCAATATCTAAGTTCATAACATCACCAGGCTTACCCCATGTGGAACGTGTTGCAAATTCTGTACCATCAGTCATTACAACTTTAATGGCGTGGTACTTAGGATGAATATCTTTCTTCATAACGTCACTCTTTTTACTTTAAAAATGGATACACTACATTATAGGTGAGTATTCTCTCTTTTGCAAATAAAATTGTACATCTTAAAAAACCTTTTAAAACATACATTTTAAAACATATTATTGAATTTTGATATTTTTTATCGTATAAAGATATTTACTATTAAATTTACTTTTTGGAAATCAAACATGGAACGTACCTTTTCAATTCTAAAGCCAGATGCAACACGCAGAAACTTAACAGGTAAAATTAACGCTTTAATTGAACAAAGTGGCCTAAAAATTGTTGCGCAACGCCGCATTCACATGACACGTAAAAATGCAGAAGACTTTTACGCCGTACACAAAGATCGCGCTTTTTTTGGTGAACTTTGCGATTTTATGACATCAGGACCTGTTGTTATTCAAGTTCTTGAAGGTGAAAATGCTATTTTAAAATACCGCGAAATTATGGGGGCAACAAATCCAGCGAATGCAGCAGATGGCACAATTCGTAAAGAATTTGCAGAAAGCATTGAAGCAAATTCCGTTCACGGTTCAGATTCTTTAGAAAATGCAGCAAAAGAAATTGCATATTTCTTCGCTGAAAGTGAAATTGTTGGCTAACAAAGTGTCTTTGTTTACAGCGTCTAATTTTATAACGGGCCTTCGTATTGCGATGGCCCCGTTTTTATATATAAGCCTGATGAATGACGCATGGATCGTATCTTTTTTGCTATGTTTTTTAGGCGGCGTTACAGATTTCTTAGATGGTGCCATCGCACGGCACTTTAAACAAACATCTTTTTTTGGTGAGATTTTTGACCCCGTTGCTGATAAAGTAATGGTCACGTTCATTTATGTTGCGTTTTATCAAAAAGGCATTATTCCAGCAATTGCATTCTTTACAATTCTAGGACGCGATATCTTCCTCATTTTAGGCAGCTTGTTGGTCCTTAAAACAAAAAGAAATATTCCGTTATCGCCCTTAATTTTAAGCAAAATAAATACATTTTTTCAGTTTTTCCTATGTGCTTGGATTGTTTGTATTAATGCCTATCAACAAATACATCCCTTATCAGATATATTTAATATCTTCACAGACACCATAATTTATGGCACTTTGGTTCTAACTGTATTATCTGGCCTACAATATGCAAAACGATTTATCCTATTTTTTAAAAAATAATAAGACTTTTAAACTTTGGTTTGTTTTGTCTTGCATTTTTCTTTTTCTGCTTTATGTTTTTTATCAAATAAACGCCATTATAGCCCCTTTTATTATGGGATTTTTGGGCGCATACCTTTTTCATGTCCCAATGAAAAAAATGGAAGCATTGGGGATATTTAGAAGCCTTAGCGCATTTGTTATTGTTTCTTTTATGTATGTTCTTTTTATTTTGTTTGCCATGTGGGCGATTCCTTTTGTTCAAAAAGAAATTATCTTACTTATAAAATCGTATCCAGAACTTCAAAAAAAGTTTTTTAATATTATTGACCCTTATTTAAAAAGTTTTAGCACATTAGGGGGGGCTATTTCGCCAGATGACATTAAAAAACAATTTATTGATTGGTTTGGATCTATTTTTAATTTTTCACTCAACCTTATTTTATCATTATTTACAAATGGACTTGCGATTGCCAACATTTTAGCAATGCTAATCTTAACCCCCATTGTTATGTTTTATTCGTTAAAAGATTGGGATAAATTACTAAAACATATCAATAGCCTTATTCCGCCAACATATGCACCCCTTATTAAAAAACAAATTTCAGATATCAATACAAAACTTGGTCAATATGCTAAGGGGCAGCTACTGGTTTGCAGCATTTTAATTGTTGCCTATAGCATTTTTCTTTTTGCGATTAATTTACCGTATGCATTTTTAATTGGTTTTTTGACTGGATTTTTGGCCTTTATTCCTTATTTTGGCGTTGCCATTGGCTTTCTTCTTTCAATGACCGTAGGCTTTACTCATTTTCCAGAAATTGCTGATTTGTTAAAAATTGTTATTGTTTTTGGTATTTTATCATCTTTTGAAGGGTACTTTCTAACACCACGCCTTATTGGGCAAAGTATAGGGTTACATCCTGTTTTGATTATTTTTGCCCTATTTGCATTAGGGTCCTGGTTTGGGCTTCTTGGAATTGTTTTAGCATTTCCACTTTCTGCCATTATTACAACAATTGTTCGTAATTTTATTGGGTGGTATAAAAACAAATTTATTACAGAATAAAGCGATAATATTTAAAGAGATGTCTCTATACATTGACCATCTTTAAGCGTTACAACACGATCCATTTTTTTGGCAAGTTCTTGATTATGCGTTGCAATAAGACATGAAAGCTCTGTTTCCTTAACTACCTGAAGTAGCTCTAAAAATACATCTTCCCCTGTTTTAGCGTCTAGGTTTCCGGTTGGTTCATCCGCCAATAAAATGGATGGATTATTGGACAAAGCCCTTAAAAAAGAAACACGCTGTTGTTCCCCACCAGAAAGTTGACTTGGAAAATGACTCGCTCTTTTTTCTAAATTTATACGCTTTAACAAGTCAAAAGCACGTTCTTTTGATTCTTTCATATTTTTGTTTGCAACCAAAAGGGGCATCATAATATTCTCAAGGCTTGTAAATTCAGGCAGAAGATAGTGATTTTGATATACAAACCCAAGATGGCGATTTCGAATGGCTGCTCTTTCGTTTTCTAAAAGATGGGATGCTTGTTTTCCCATAATGAAAACATCCCCAGAAGTTGGGGTATCTAAAAGCCCTAACAAATGAAGAAGGGTTGATTTTCCTGTTCCACTGGGTGCAACAAGGGCAACAACTTCACCTTTATGAAGGGTAAAATTTGCCCCATTTAAAATCGTAAGCGCAGTGTCATCTTTTCCATATTGTTTTGAAATATTCTTTAATTCAAGCGTTATCATGCTTGTTCTTCAGTTTTTTTCTTTTTAGGTTGGCCAAACATTCTATTAAAGTCGTCAAACAAGCTGGTTGCAACGCTTTCTTCATATCCTGTTGAACTTGTACGTGTTTTATCTGCTTCAAGATCAACGCCGTCCAACTTATCCATCTTAATAATTTTTTGAACAATCCCCTTATTATTAAAGGTAATTTTAAGCACATCTTCTTCTAGTATCTTTGGTTTAAAGAAGGATGTTGTTTCCGTTTTCTTTGCAATATAATACCAAACAGTGCCTGACTCAATATCACCAATAACAGAAGGTGATCCAAGGCAACTTCTCACATCTTCTTTTGTTGTCTTATTAACTTTAATCTTAGTTATATCCATTTTGTCCGGATTATATCCACGGCTATCAATAACAGGTTCACATGCTGAAATACATAATACAGCAAAAAAAAGAAAAAACCTTGTATTCATAAATCCTCAAAAAAACGATCTTATTATTATTGTGATAATTTTGCATACATCCTATAGAAAGGTCAACTGGAAAAAGAATGGGTATAGAATTGTTTTCTTTTACCTAATCTATTTGATAAGAAGCAGCGACAAGAATCCTATTAAATTAATAATTAAAAAAAACTTGATTTTTTAATTATTAATATTATATTGATTACTAATAGAACCCTTAAATAAATTCGAAACGAGAAAAAAATGATTTATAACAAAAAAACACTGTGTGCTGTACTTGCAAGTATTATTTCTTGCTCCGCTGCAACTGAAGAAAACTCTAGTGCTATGCCACAAGGCCTGGCAGCAATTGAAATACTGTTAAAGACAGGTGAATTTGATGGAAGCATTAGACTATCTAAAAAGGATACTGAAACAGTAAAAAAAAGAATTGCTGATATTTATAGCGGTTCCCTTGAAAGTGAAGAAGACCAAAGTTCTGTTTTAACCCAACTTTCAGTTTTAGAAGCAAATCAATTTGGGTTTGAGCCAACCGGTGAATCACTTATGCTTATACAAGGAAATCCTTTAAGTGATAACGGAAACATTGTCTGCAATATGGTTCTAACAATTTTAAATAGAACTTTTAATGGCCAAAATATTCAAAATCATATTGATATATTATCTGATTTTAGTTTCAACCATAATCTTCAACCATTTGGAATACTGCATGAAGGCTCACCATATAGCCTTGTTGATATGATTTTATATGATTTAAAAAGATCATCCCTCCATGCTTTTGATGATGATAGGCTCCAGAATCTTGCCGATGTCTTATCCCTTGCTGTTGCTCTTGAACATAAGGATGTGCTTAAAATTAAAGGAACTGTTGATGGTTATGCAGCAACACCTGAAGATTATTTACAAAACAAATATAGAGGACAAAAAGAATCAAAAGAATTTAAAAGAACAGTAGGATATAATGACTGCCCCATTGCAATAGCCTCTCAACAAAAGGGCTATGTTGATCTTGCTAAACATGAATTACAAAAAATGGAACGTCAAAAAACCCAAAACAGATTTCTTTATATGGATGATTTGGTGAGAATAGCAATAGAATCGCTAAAAAGCGAAACTGCGTTACCTGCAACCGCTGAATCTGAAAAAGCTACTCAAGCCTAAAACTTTTTATCTTTTTGCAAACACCATATTGAATCATTTTTTCTTATGGTGTTTTTAAAATGCTTTACTTTATGCTAGAATGGAATGACAAATCTTTTCTTTATTGGAGTTCGTATTTTATGAAAAAGAACAAAATAGCCCTTATCGGTAGTGGTAATATAGGGGGGATCTTAGCCCTTCTTTCAACACAACGTTATTTGGGCGATGTCGTTATGCTAGACGCTTTTCAAGATGTTGCAACCGGTAAAGCACTGGATATTGCACAAGCCAATAGTGCAGATTCTATTAATATTAAAATAAGAAGTGCAAATGGATATGAAGATATTGAAGGCGCTGATGTTGTTATTGTAACAGCAGGTTTTCCAAGAAAAGAAGGCATGTCACGCGATGACCTTTTGCAAAAAAATGCAGAAGTTATGCGCATGGTTGGTGAAAACATCAAAACATATGCCAGTAACGCTTTTGTCATTGTTATTACGAATCCATTAGACATAATGGTCGGCATATTACAAAGTGCATCCAATATCCCCCACCATAAAGTTGTTGGCATGGCTGGCGTGCTTGATGCATCAAGATTTAAACATTTCTTGTCAGAAGCCTTAAATGTAGCACCATCGGACATTCAATCCTTTGTGTTAGGGGGCCATGGGGATTCTATGGTGCCGCTACCAAGATTTACAACAATAGCCGGTATTCCTTTACAGTATTTTATTGATAAGGGAAAAATTAGCCAACAAACGTTAGACGATATTATTAATCGCACACGCAGTGGTGGTGGGGAAATTATTACATACCTTAAAACATCGGCTTATTTTGCACCCGCTGCAAGCGCCCTTCAAATGGCAGCTTCTTATCTTTTTGATGAACGTAAAATTTTACCCTGTGCAGCGTATCTTAACGGTGAATATGGTGTTAATGGCTTATATGTTGGCGTTCCAGCCATTATTGGCAGAAATGGTATAGAGGAAGTGATTGACTTACCACTTAATGAAAAAGAACGTGTCCTTTTTGATGCATCCATTAATTCAGTTAAAAAACTGATGGATGAGGCTCAAAACTTAAATCTTTAAATAACTATTTTTATAAAGACCGTTGCAAAATAAAAATTGCTACTGTTGCCTGCGCGGGGTAACAATAAGGTTAAAATTTTTTAGATAAAATCTATTTTGCAATAGTCTCAAATCGATCACCTTTAAACAAAAATAGCTTTCTTAAAAAATAAGAAAGCTATTTTCATAAAACGGTTGTTAAATCTAATTAACCTTGGCGTGCTTTAAAACGTGGTTTTTTTTTGTTAATCACGTATACACGGCCTTTGCGTCGAACTGTCTTACAGTCTTTATCGCGGCTTTTTAATGTTTTTAAAGAGTTTGCTACTTTCATGAAAATCACCTTTTCTTAAAATTTATTTAGACTTTTGTTGACGATTATAATCCATCTTTTCAGCGATACGCGCACTTTTACCTGTACGACCACGAAGGTAATACAACTTAGCACGTCTGACATCACCACGACGGACAAGTTCAACGCGAATATTTGGGGAATAAAGAGGGAATACACGTTCCACACCTTCACCATAAGACATTTTACGAACTCTAAAGGATGAGTTTAATCCGCGATTACGGCGTCCTAAAACAACACCTTCATAAGGCTGTACTCTTTCACGATCGCCTTCAACAACTTTAACGTGTACGCGAACAGTATCACCCGCTTTAAATTCAGGGACTTGCTTGTTTTGTGTTAGATGAGTAACTTGCTCTTGTTCTAACTGTTGAATTAAATTCATCTTTTTCTTCTCCTCATTTTGTACTTAAAACGCACTCTTACGTTTTTTTAAATAAGTTTCCCACATATCAGGCCGTAAAGCCTTTGTAATTTCTTCTGCCTGCTGATGGCGCCATTTCTTAATATTTGCATGATGCCCCGATAAAAGAACATCCGGAACTGCAATACCATTCCAAACATGAGGTCTAGTATAATGGAAAAATTCCAATAAGTCTAGCTCAAAACTTTCTTCCATTGAAGATTCTTTTGCACCCAATGCATCGGGTAAAAGTCTTATGGTTGAATCAAGGTAGACTTGTGCTGCAATTTCACCACCAGATAAAATATAATCACCAATACTAAATTCTTCTAATCCATGATTTTGGTGCCAATAATCAATAACCCGTTGGTCTATTCCTTCATAGCGACCACAAAGAATAATAGCGCCATCTGGAAACTCTTTTAAATTTTTTCTTAAAACTTCTTGGGTTAAGGGCTTGCCTCTTGGGCTAGTAAAAAGAATTTTTCGATTCGCATTACTTAAACTTGTGGCTTTTAAAAGTGCATTGTTAACCACATCTGGGCGAATAACCATGCCTTGGCCGCCACCAAAAGGCGTATCATCAACAGATTGGTGCTTATCAACAGCAAAATCCCTAATCTGCACGGTATCAAGGGACCAAATTCCTTTATCTTGAGCACGTCCAGGGATTGAAAAGCCTAAAGCTCCAGGAAACATTTCAGGAAAAAGTGTGACAACTGTTGCATGGTACATTTTAAAACATCCTTTAAAATGGTGTTATTTTAGCACCCATTTTTTTGCCTGCTAAAATATGAACGTGGTAATGGGGAACAGATTGTGAACCTATTTCGCCTTTATTTGTTATCAGCCTATAGCCATTTGTAAGGGCTAATTTTTCAATTGTTTGATTAACGCCATCATAAAATCTAACAATTAATTCAGGGCTTGCATGGCTGTGAAAATCGCTAAAGTTTTGA
This sequence comes from Pseudomonadota bacterium, assembly GCA_018061565.1. Taxonomy (GTDB): domain Bacteria; phylum Pseudomonadota; class Alphaproteobacteria; order Paracaedibacterales; family UBA11393; genus JAGOTX01. Next base: position 3,807 of record JAGOTX010000026.1, on the reverse strand, counting down.
AAAGGGCCCTTTGGAATAACAATAATGTGAACAGGGGTTTGTGGGTTAATATCACAAAAACTTAAAACATGGTCATTTTCAAAAATTGTTTGGCAAGGAATTTCTTTCCTTAAAATTTTTGCAAACACGTTATTAATATCATAAGGTTCAAGGCTCATTAAAAAATCCAAATATTAAAAGGTATGTAAAATCTGGCTTAGACTTTATCATGTTTTTAAAACTAGGTGTTATAAATTTTTCAAAATAAATTCAATTCTTTATAATAAAAAACATTTACTAGTTCAATTTCTTCTTTTTCTGATATACTTAAAAGCATGTAATCATTCTATTCAATATTGAGGTAAAATTTAATGTCCTTTAAGTATTATATTTTCTTTTCACTCTTTAGTATTTTATACGCACAAGATGAATTAAAGAAGAAAGACACCGAAATAAACGTCATCCATGGATTATTAGACAAAAAAGTTAACGAGTATAATGACTTAGTCAAAAAAAGCAAAGAAAATCCGAATGAAAAATCCTTAAAAAACCAATTGAAGTCCCTTCAAACAGATATTGATGGTTTAGAATCAACATTGAATAAATATGTTAAAGAATACAATGAATTAATTAAAAAACAACATAGTAATCAACCAGAAAAAACAATGTTAAAAGATAAAGAATCTGATACTTTTAAAAAAACAGAAGACCCAAAAAAAGCCCCCCCCCCCTCTCATATAGAAATTTCAAACGATCCATCTGTTTTGCAAGAACAAGTTAAACAACTTCAAGATACGGTTGAAAAATTGATGAAAGAAGTCAGTGATTTAAAAGGAAAATCAGCATCTAAAAAAAATACAACAACAGCAGATGCAACCAAAAAAGCAGAAGAAACAGACAATCATATTATTGAGTTTACATCTGCTCAAGCCCAATTTAATGAAGCCAATAAATGGCTTGAAAAAGATAAACACGAAGATATTGAAAAAGCCATTGTTGGATTTGAAGAAATTGTTCAACAATACTGTAACCAACCCATTGCCCTTAGCGCCTATGTTAAAATTGGCGACGCATACCGTAAAATAGCGAAATGGGATTTTTCAATTAAAAACTATGACTATATACTTGATCAATCAAATGCCTCTGTTTCTCAACAAGCAGAAGCTTATCTTGGAAAAGCAGAAGCTGAACGCCAAAAAAATGACCGTGTTAAAGCTTGTAAAACCTTAGACAAACTTGAACGGGCGAATATTCCTTTATCAAAAGAACAAAATATTCGGTATCAAGAACTTGTTGTCGCTTGTGATTGTGCCAGTAAAAAAGATAAAGATATGAAGGACGATAACTCAAAAGAATAAACCTTTTTGGCATCATTCTTGCATCTATCTAGCTAAGGTTCATAAAACGTATGTAAAAGGGGTCAGTTATGCCAAAAATTTCAAATTCTGGTGGGGTTATCGTCTCAAAATATATGACAGAACTTAAAAAAACTGAAAAGTCTTATACAAACGTTCAAACTTCAATGTCCTCTGGTAAAGTAAAGGAGGATCTTTTAAGTCCACTCGCTGCCCTTAAAGGACAAGAAATCAAATCAAAACTGAGTGACTTAAAAACACTTTCCCATTCCTGCCTTGATGCATCCTATGTTTGTCACTCCATAACGGATTCAATTTCATCCGGCATTAATATTTTAACAGAACAGATTCAATCTATAGCAAACGCAAATACAGATGTCAGCGGCGCCAATAATAAAAACATTATGGACTTAACATTTCAATCGGCCCTTACAACATTTGAAGAAGTTATAAAACGGGTCAAATGGAATAATACCGAAATTTTAACAGGAACAGGTTCAAATGTAACCCCAATGAACCCACAAGGCATTTATAGTAATGGCCTTGCGGCAACCTCAGATAGCTCTGCTTTTAATCTTGGTGCAGGTACTGCAAATGTTTCAAGCTTTCATGAAATTCTAGGGTCCGTTAATGGTGCCGTTCAGTCTGTTTCTGCAACAGGAGACGTCATTGATCTTGTGATTGGAACACAAACATTTTCGGTTGATATTAATGGATTAAGTTTAAATCAAGGGGATGTTTTAACACTGAGTGACATGACAAATAATAATAACACCATTTCATTTGTAATTGGCAGTTCATCACCTTCAGCCAATCAAATTGCATCAGGCATTTCGTCCATTATGTCGGGTATGGTTTTTTCTCCAACAATTGCCAACGTTAATCCTGTTCAAAATTATTTTACAGGGGGAATAAATTATACCTATACAACCGGTAACTATACAGGTACTGCTCAAAATGTTTTTGTTGAACAAGTTGGCAATCAATTTCAAGTAACATTGTCCATTGCACAATCTGGCGATAACGTACAATTTTTTAAAGCCAATATAACGAACCCTCAACCAGGTTCGGCACTTGTCTTTAATGGCCTTACAAACCCATCAAACGCACTTGCATTTAATTTTGCACAAAACTTAACCACGCCTTTTTCTCTAAGTGGACTTCAGTCTGCCTTTGAATCTCTCCTTGGGATTAATGGCATAGCTTCAACCTTTAGTGCAATGAGCGTCAGTCCCTATTCTGATATGACCATCAATGCCAACGGAGGCGCTGCTTTCGGCACATATGGATTAACCTATACAGCATTATCAACAACAAGTTCTACCTTTACGCTTAATACCGGTAATCAAAGTTTTCAAACAATCGTTGAACTCCCTTTAAAAGATAATACAGCTGTTCATTTTCCAAATGGCATCAGTTTAACGATTGATAATGCAAGCGCGTTTGCACAAAACACATCTAAAGGACAAATGCTTTTTAAAGTCGGCGCATCCCAAACACAAAATGTGTTGCACTTTCAAACAGGGCGAACTTCTTTAGAGCAAACATCCATTACTTGCCCTAGCCTTTCTTTAAATGCGCTCAATTTAGAAGGTGTAAATATAAGAACATCTCAAAATGCACAAAATGCACTGATGGTTGTGCAACAAGCAATTCAAACATTATCAAACGAATTGGGGCGCATTGCTAACGTTTCTAAAAACATGGAAGAAACAATTCTGAGATTTGAAGAAGAAAATATTTCGCTTAAAACATTAGAGCAAGAATATACAGGGACTGATTTGGTTGAAGCCCTTGTTAAAAGCACACAAGACATCACAAAGTCCAACATTCTTTATTCAGGCCTTGCAAAAGAAATGGAAAAACAGCAAAAGACGTTAGAGCTTCTTGAAAGAATGTCTTGATATTAAAGGATCTATGGTAATAAGCAAAATACCATCCCGTTTGCACACAAATTTGTCGTACTACAACAATTGTCCCCCATAATAATGAATCAACAAACGAAGAAAATAACCAATAACTTGTACATTGTAAAATTTAAAAAAGTGAAATGATTTTTCAAAATATAAAGTAATAATTTTTTTGTGAAACTTTTCTTACTATTTTTTTGGTGTTTTTTAAAATTTTAAAGTGTGGAACATAAATACCAAATGATCGATCAAAACGGCTAATTGCTTGAGAAAAGGCATCACTTAAAATTTCTTCCTTAAAGGCATCACCTTCTTTTAAAATAGATACATTTTTATTGCCGCCAAGCCCTGATTTTAAAAATTAAAATCATTGAAGGATATATTACTTTTATTGAGATTTAAAAACAAATTTTTGTATAATCGTGCTTAGATTACTTTTCTTTTTTGTGTTCTAATAAAGAAGTTGAATCTTCTGTAATAATTTTATTAGGAAGAAGTTCATTATTCATATTTTCTTTTTTTTCAGGTGCGAGTGCTACTTGAACTATTTTTAAATAAACACG
>JAGOTX010000109.1 GCA_018061565.1 Pseudomonadota bacterium | reverse complement strand
ATTTTTGACATAAAAATTTACAACTTTTTAAAGGGAAATACTCCCATTTCCTGCATTTATTTTACCATAAAACCACTTGAAAATCCTTATCTATATTCATTTGTAAGTGTTTTTCAGAATGGACTAATTAAGCAATCGCACCATGGCAATGCTTATATTTCTTACCAGATCCACAAGGGCAGGGATCATTTCTTGAAATTTCTGAATGAACAGTTACATTTGGGGTCCCTGGTCGTGCTGGTGCAGGTGCATCCAAAATATCTGGCCCTGGGTCAAAACCTGCTGTTACTTCTGCAAATTTAGAAAAGTCTATATGCGGCAATAAGCTTTCTTCCAAATCTTCCAAAGATGGTAGGTGATTTGTCGCGTGCGAAATGGTTTCAACAAACTCATCCTTTAGTGCAACCATTAACCGTTGGAACATAGCAAAGGCTTCCCGTTTATATTCATTCAGTGGGTTGCTTTGCGCATAAGCACGAAGGTTAATTCCTTGACGTAAATGATCCAATGCTAAAAGGTGGTTTTTCCAGTGTTGGTCTAAAAGACGAAGCATTGTATCTTTTTCAATCATACGCATGAATGATTCACCAAGTTGACCTTGTTTAGAGTCCATAAATTCTTTAAAAGCACTTAAAATGCGGTTTGCAAGTTCACGTTGTTGAACGCCTTCATCTTCTACCCATTTTTGAATTGGCAAATCAAGGTTGAAAATTCTATAAATATCATTACTAAAGGCTTTTAGGTCCCAAGTATCTGCAACGCTTTCATGTGGCATAAAGCTTTCAATCACAGACTCTAAAACTTGTTCATAAATGTCGTTTAGATGCTCTGAAATATCGTTTGATGCCATGAGTTCTTTACGTTGTTCATAGATCACTTTTCGTTGATCGTTCATCACATCGTCATAGCGCAAAAGATGTTTTCTAATATCAAAGTTTCTGGCTTCTACTTTTTGTTGTGCGCGTTCAATGGCTTTTGTCATCCAAGAGTGGGATATAACTTCTCCTTCTTGAGCACCCATTTTACGCAGCATTTTTGCCATGTTATCGGATCCAAAAATGCGCATTAAATCATCTTCTAAAGATATAAAGAATTTTGATGCTCCAGGATCTCCTTGACGACCTGAACGACCGCGTAATTGGTTGTCAATACGCCGGCTTTCATGGCGTTCTGTACCAATCACATAAAGCCCACCAGCGGCTAACGCTTTTTGGTGATCAATTTGACATTCATTTTTAATTTTTTCAATTAAGGTCGTTTTTTGTTCCCCTTCTTGAAGATGCGCTGTTTCTCTTTCAATACGCATTTCAAGGTTTCCACCAAGTTTAATATCTGTACCGCGCCCTGCCATGTTGGTTGCAATTGTAATTGCTTTTGAACATCCTGCTTCAGCAATAATATATGCTTCTTGTTCGTGGTACCTGGCGTTTAAAACTTGGTGTGGAATTTTTTCCTTCTTTAAAAGACTGGATAAAAATTCAGACTTTTCAATACTAGTTGTACCCACAAGAACAGGCTGTTCTCTGTCATAACATTCTTTAATTTGTTTAATGATGGCTTTATATTTTTCACCAGCTGTAAGATAAATTTCATCTTCATGATCAATTCTTGCAACGGCTACATTGGTTGGAATTTCAACCGCTTTTAATTTATAAATTTCTTCAAATTCATCTGCTTCTGTCATGACTGTGCCAGACATCCCTGCAAGTTTTGGATAAAGCCTAAAGAAGTTTTGATATGTAACAGATGCTAATGTCTGGTTTTCTTGTTCAATCTCTACATTTTCTTTCGCTTCAATTGCTTGGTGAATGCCTTCAGAATAACGGCGTCCATCCATCATACGACCTGTAAATTCATCAATAATAACGACTTTGCCATCCTTTACAATGTAGTCAACATCGCGTGTGAAAAGTTTATGTGCTTTAAGCGCGCAGTTAACATGGTGAACAACGGCAACGTTTTGAATGTCATAAAGACTAGAACCTTTTGCAATACCTGTTCTTAAAAGCTCTGTTTCAATAAGTTCTACACCAGATTCAGTTAAGGTTATAGATCTTTGCTTTTCATCCTTTTCAAAGTCTGTATCTGTAAGGATTGGAATAACGTGGTTAATTTGGCGGTATAGTTCAGATGAATCTTCAGCAGAACCAGAAATAATAAGGGGTGTTCTTGCTTCATCCACTAAAATGCTATCAACTTCGTCTACGATTGCATAATTAAATGGACGCATTACCATTTCACTGAGGCGAAATTTCATATTATCACGAAGATAGTCAAAACCAAATTCGTGGTTTGTGCCATATGTTACATCGCACGCATATTGGTCGCGTCTTTGATGATCGTTAAGCCCGTGAACAATAGCACCCGTTGTAAGTCCTAAAAAGCCATACAAGCGCCCCATTGTTGTAGCATCACGCTTTGCAAGGTAATCATTAACTGTTACAAGATGAACACCTTTGCCTGTTATCGCATTAAGATATATAGGAAGGGTTCCAACAAGTGTTTTACCTTCACCTGTTTTCATTTCAATAAGAGTACCATTATGAAGAGCCATGCCACCCATCATTTGAACGTCAAAATGCCGTTGCTTGAATACACGTTTTGATGCTTCACGAACAATTGCAAATGCTTCAGGCAAAAGGCTGTCTAATGTTTCGCCTTTTGCATAACGTTCTTTAAATTCTGTTGTTTTTAAAGAGATAGCTTCATCTGTTAAATTTTGAAATGTACTTTCATATCCATTGATTTTATCAACCGTTTTTTTAAATCCTTTAACAATACGATCACTGTTACTACCCAGTACTTTTTTTAATATCACTTGAAACATATTAATTAAACCTTTTTTGTTTTAAATTCCTTTGCATGCTGCAAAAAACGTTATTTATTCAAATATTATCACAGATGCATTCAAAAAACTATAATTTGAAGATCATTAAAACATTTTTTTTAAGTTGAGTTTTTTCTTTATAAAATATAATAGTGGACATATTTTTTTTATCACATATCTTATGATTTTGTTTTTTTTATTTCTTTTCTTTATTTTGCCACATTCAACCACGAACCGAAGGTCAGCGTAGCTAAGTGCAACGAATTGCAAATCTTTTGGGCGTTTTTAAAACCTAGAAATTTAAAAAAGAAGTGTTAAAGTAGAAAGAGTAGGGAAGGGAATGGGCAGTAAAAATGATATCTTTAAAAAATGAAATAATCACACAAGCTCCATATTCTCTTTTTATAAAAGAATTTGACGACTCAGCCCAACAAGAAAAAAATATACTTAAACGGTGTCTTAGCAGTTTCCTAGTAAGTGATTTTTTGGATACTTTAAGCTTAAAAAGAAACCTTATCCATGCCGACAAAATGTCGCCATCACCCCGACAAGATGACGGCTTATCAGTAGACGCATACACACACATAAATGAGGGTCAAAATTCAATCTCACAAAGCAAAATAAAAGCACAAAAGGTTCAAAAAAAGGGTGTTAAAACAATAGATTTACCCCCCCCCCCCCCCCCCCTTCAAAAAACAATCAACCAATAGAAAAACTAAAAAAGACCAGCAAATGTAATTTTTGTTAATTTTTATTATATATTATGGATGTAATATGGAAATTTATTTATGGAATTATGAAATT
>JAGOTX010000025.1 GCA_018061565.1 Pseudomonadota bacterium | reverse complement strand
TATAAAAGGGCATGAGGCAAAACTTATTGTTTTATATAACGCAATTATAAAGGGTTTAAGTTCAGATAAGCAACGTTAAACAAACTATTTTATTTTTTAACATATATAAAATGTCAAACAGAACATAAAATTTTGGTGGAGCCAAGGGGAGTCGAACCCCTGACCTCTACAATGCCATTGTAGCGCTCTACCAACTGAGCTATGACCCCTAGTAGGTTATACTTTATCAAAATATAAAAGAACTTACAAATCAAAATTAGGCAATGAAAAAGCCACCCTCATTTTAAAAGGGTGGTTTTTATAATTTTATGAGATTTAAACTACATCAACGCTTTTGGCTTGTTTCCTGGATGTTCTGTTTTTGATTCAGGGGATTGTGGTTTTACATTTTCAACTTCAGGTTTTATGGTTTCTATTTTCTCGTCTTTTTTATCTGTAATATCTAGATCTTCATCGATAATTTTAATGGTAATGTAGTGTGGTTCGCCATTATTTCTTGTAATTAAAAGAAGAACATGTTTGTTATTATTTTTCTTCGCTTTTTCAATTTGCTCACTAAAATCTTTTGGCGTGCTAATTTCTGTTCGATTAATCTCAATAATAATATCACCCCGCATGAGGCCATATTCCATAGCTTTTGATGGATCAATTTTTAAAACAACGATTCCACCTTTTAAGTTTTTATCTTGCACATGAAGGCGTTCTTTAAGTTGATTGGTAAGGGATGATACTGTGATACCTAAAACGTCTTGTGTTTTTGTATTATCTGATACTTTTGAATTGGTGTCTTTACTTTCGTCATCAAGTTGGCCTTTTTGTTCTGCGTCTTCATATTCACCGATTGTGACGTTTACAATAACTTCTTTACCCCCTTTTTTCCAAACTTTAACGGGAACGGTTTTTCCAACAGGTGTTTCACCAACAAGGCGCGATAACCTTGATTGACCATCAAGTGGTTTGCCATCAAATTCAAGAATAACATCTTCGCGTTGAATATTTGCTTTGTCTGATGGGCCATCTTTGGTTACATGCATGACAATTGGTTTATTGGCAAGTTCTTTTTTACCAATACTTTCGGCCATTTCTTCTGTAAATGCTTGTACTTTAACACCAAGCCAGCCACGTTTGGTTCTTCCAAATTCAATAAGTTGCTTGACTGTTGTTTTTGCAATATGGGACGGAATTGCAAAGCCAATACCTACATTGCCACCTGTTGGTGAAATAATTGCCGTATTAATACCTAAAACTTTTCCACTCGTGTCAAGAAGGCATCCGCCAGAATTACCAAAGTTGATTTGGGCACTGTGTTGAATATAATCGTCAATATAATCACTTAAACGCCCACCCATACCTTTTGAAACGGTATCTCTACCTTTATGGGATTGTACACCAACGGTGACAGAACTTCCAAAACCAAAGGGGTTGCCAATGGCAATAACCCAATCTCCAACCCTTGAAGATTCAGCATCTGCCCACTCTAAAACAACAACTTTATCCCGTTTGGAAGAGGGGAGGCTATCTAAATTAATTTTAATAACAGCAATATCGGTTCTTTCGTCAGAAGCGTGAATTTTTCCTTCAACTTCTGTTTTGTCGTCCATAAATATTTTAATTTTTTTTGAATCTTGAACCACGTGATAGTTGGTGACAACATAAAATGCAGATTCGTCTTTTTTAATAATAAAGCCTGAACCTAAAGATTGTACTTTTCGTGGTTTGTTGTTTTGATCCATAAATTTTTTAAATAAGTCTTCAAAAGGCGTTCCTTGAAAACCTGGGATATTGCTTTGAAGTTCTCCCATTTCTTCACGATCATTGACAACTTGTGTTGTTGCAACATTGACAACTGCAGGAAGAACTTTTTCAACTATATCTGCAAAACCTTTGTTAACGTCAAAACAAGGTGTTTTATTGTGTTTAGAATCACCAGAAAAGAGAGTTTTTTGTTCACCTTCTTTTGTTTCTGATGTTGTAGTTTCCTGTACTGAAGGTATTTCAGCATTGGGTGTTACAGCAGATGAAGCATCTTTTGATTCATCTTTGGCTTCATTCTTTGGCTCATCCTTTTTTTCTTCAACTTTTTTAAAGATTTTATCAAAAAGGGACGCTTCAACTGTATAGGCTGAAATGAGTCCAACACAGGTGGTTAAAAGAAGCGTTTTAACAAATTTATTCATAATATTTATACCTCGATATTTTTATTAGGGGGTTGTTTTAAAATAGTTAAAGAAGGGGATATCTGTTGAGATTACAACGTTTGTATCTTCACTTAATGTTTTTTCATAAGCCTCTAAGCTTTTAATAACATTGTAAAGCTTTGGATCTTTTGAAAAAGCTTCATTCGTGATCTTAATGGCTTCAGCATCGGCTTCACCTTTTATTTTTTTAGATTCTTGTTCTGCTTCTGCTAAAATTTTTGCTTTTTCAGTATCTGACCTTGCGCGAATGCCTTGGGCAATTTCCTCACCTTTTGCGCGATTTTCTTTTGCAAACCGTGCAAGTTCTGCATTCATACGATTAAAGACGGCATTTCTGTTTTCTTGGGGGAGTTCCGTTCTGATAATTCGAACGTCAACAATTTCTAACCCAAGATTTGTTGCTTGGCTGGCAACTTCATCTTGTATTTGTTTCATAACGCTTGTTCTTTCTTTATTTAGGACTTGAGGAAGCGAAACTTTACCCAAAATGTTACGAACAGAGGACACAACAAGCATATTCAAGCGATCCTTAGCACCCGTTTCATTGGATGGTTTAACGGATTTAAAAAACTGAATAGCGTCCTTTATTTGATAACGGACGTAAGCGTCAATCACAAGACGCTTTTGTTCTACCGTTGTGACATAAATAGGGGGGAGATCATACGATAATACTCTGTTTTCATAATAGATAACATCTTGTATAAATGGAATTTTATATTTTAAACCCGGTTTGCTATGGACATTTGTTAATTCACCAAATTGTAAAACAATGGCTTGTTCTGTTTGATGAACAATAAAAAGTCCAGAAAAGCCAACAAAACCTAAAATAAAAAAGGGTAGGACTTTAAAAATATTCAATTGGTTCATTTTTATTTTCCTTTTTGTTCTTTTTTATCATGTCTTTTTGTATTTAAGGATACATGGGGTAGAATGCTTTGGCCAATAGAATCAGACAAAAATGTTTTATTTTTAATATTGCTCAAGATTCTTTGCATTCCTTCAAGGTAAAAACGCTGTAAGGCAATTTCTTTATTGCTTTTATAAGAATGATAGATGGAATCAAATCTTAAAGCATCCCCCTTTGCTTTACCAAGTTGTGTTTCATGATAGGCTTTTGCTTCTTGAACAATGCTAACGGCTTGTCCTCTTGCATTGGGAATAATTGAATTTGCATATGCTTGAGCGTCATTTTCAAGTTTGTTGGCATCAATGAGGGATGCTTGCATGTCATTAAAAGCGTCAATCACTTGCGATGGTGGTTCAACCATTTGCAATTGGAAGTTAACAATTTCAACCCCCATTTGGTAGAGGTCAAGGATTTTTTGCAAAACTTCCCTTGCTTGAGGGCCGATGTTTTCGCGTTCAGATGTTAAGGCTAAACGCGCCGTTGTTTGCCCTAAAACTTCACGAATGGAACTTTCGGATGCAATTTTAATTGTTTCTTCAGGGGTTCTGTTTGTAAACAAGAAATTGGGTAAGTCTTTAATTCTCCAAAATACGGAATAATTAACGTGAATCATGTTTTCATCGCCTGTTAAGACAAGTGTTTTCTCGTCTTCCCCTTTTTCAGTTTTCACAACGCCATCAATCTGGTTAACACTTGCTGTTTTGCGAATGATGTTGCCCTCAATAGGCCAAGGTAAACGATAAGAAAGACCAGGACCTGTGACCCTTGCTAATTTTCCAAAACGTAAAACAACAGAAGTGTCGCCTTCTTGTACAACATAAATGCCGGATGCAAACCAAATGCCTAAGGCAAGAACACTTAAAAGAGTTAGCATGTTTTTAGAAACAGGTGGCATCTGTGGTGTGTTTCCACCATTGTTTGAAAAAAATTTATTTAATAAAGAATCGTCATTTCCTTTTTTGTCAAGATTATTTGAAAATACATTCTTAATTTTTTCACTTGAAGATATGTCTAACTTTTCTTTAATCTGAGATAAAAAATCATCCGCGTTATGATCTTTATCCACTTTCTTTTTAGAAGGCTTTTTAGACTCATTAGCACTTTCTTTTTTTTTCTTTGCCCAAGGGTTTTCATCATCTTCATTTTGAGACATTAATTCACACTAACTTCTTTATAAATTCAATTTATGCGTTTAAAAAACGCTACACAAAATAAGTATAAATTGAAGTTAGATAAATCACAAGATCTGTCATGAGGTCTTTCTTAAGTTTCACATTTACAAAAGCTCATACGCATAAAAACACCAATTGACAAAACATCTCATTCTTGGATGTAATAGGGTATTATAATTTTTAAGAATTAATTTTATGAGTTTTGGCACCCATATTCCCCATGTCGTTTTAATTGAGTCACGTCTTTATTCAGATGTCTCAGATGAACTTTATCGCGGTGCAGCGCTCGAACTTGAGCATCATGGTATTGCCCACAGCAGAATAACAGTACCTGGCTTGTTAGAATTACCCTTAGCGCTTAGAACCGTTATTGAAGCCACTAAAAATGGAAGTCCTGTCAGTACAGAATGGCGAAAGCCAGACGGTTACGTTATTTTAGGCGCACTGCTTAGAGCTGAAATAGGATGTGCGGATCTTGTGTATCAGGAAGTGTTAAGATCAATTCAAGATCTTGCTTGCTACTATACATTACCGATAGCGTATGGCCTGATTATTGCTAATACAATGGAACAAGTTATGTCTGTTGCATCTGTTCAAGGTGGTAATAAAGGGAGTGAAGCATCTCAAGCGTGCCTTTCTTTAATGGAACTAAAAAGAAAATTAGGCCTTCAGTCCGGTGCGATTCTAACGCCTTAGGTCAAAAATTATAAACAGCTAATGAGTGCTAATATTCCTATTCTTAAGTGAATTTATATTATAATAAAATTATTTTTTTTGCATTATAATTTTTTTCTTCATATTTCTTACTTCTTTTTGGTTGTTTTATGATGGGTCATGTATTATAATTCAATTATAAAAAGAAGCTGAGTTAGTCAGACACATTATTTCTTATTAATAATTCGTTAATAGGAAACAACTTAAAAAAAGGTTGGTTTAAAGCCAACCTTTTTTTATGTAAAAAATATACTGATTGTTATCTGGTTGTATTTGTTTTAAAATAGCAGGCAAAACAGTTTAATTATCAAGAGTAAAAATTATGGAATCAACAGCGATGCAAGCTGCTCAACATGTAGGGAATCCGATTGCGGTGAGTGGGGTTGTTACCAGTCAAATGCCATCACATAACATGTCTATGTTTGATCTTTTTTTATCTGCAGAACCCCTTGTTAAGGCGATTATGTTTGCTCTTATCATTGCTTCTATTTGGTCGTGGGCAATTATTATTGTAAAAGTTTTAAGACTCTATAGGGCCAATCGTTCTGCAACAATTTTTGAAGAAGCTTTTTGGTCTGGTGGTTCTTTAGATGATTTGTTTGACCGTATTCATTCACGTGTCAATGATCCTATGTCTGCCATATTTTGTGCTGCAATGCGTGAATGGCGTCGTTCTGTTTCAAAAGGAACAATACGCGGAACGCTTGAACAGCGGATAGAACGTGTTATGCAAGTGACACTTGGTCGTGAGATGGAAGAGCTTGAAAAAAGAATGACTTTTCTGGCGTCTCTTGGTTCTAATGGTATGATTGTTGGTCTTTTTGGAACTGTTATTGGTATTATGAATAGCTTTGAAAACATAGCAGCACAACAAAATACAAATTTAGCAGTTGTCGCCCCCGGTATTGCTGAAGCACTTTTTGCAACTGCTATTGGTTTGATTGCAGCGATTCCAGCGGCTATTGCTTTTAACAAAATATCAAGCGATCTTAACAGATTTGCCAATAGACTTGACACTTTTTGTACAGAGTTTGGATCGATTATTTCCCGTCAACTTGAAGAAAATGCGTAAAACACAATGGCTGGTTCTTTAAATACATCATCGCGTCATCATAAAAGGGGTCGGCGATCCTTCATACCCAATAGTCAAATTAATGTTACACCCCTTGTTGATGTTATGCTTGTTCTTTTAATTGTCTTTATGGTAACGGCCCCCATGTTAACAGTTGGAGTGCCTGTTGATCTTCCAAAAACACAAGCTGCAAGAATGAATGATCAAACAGAACCGTTAATTGTAACCGTTAATGAACAAGGGCAGATCTATTTACAAGAAACGCTCTTAACAGCAGAAGATCTTGTTACAAAACTTCATGTTTTAACACAGAATAATCCTGATGCTAAAATTTATGTAAGAGGTGACCAAAATCTTTCTTATGGAAAGGTCATGGAAACAATGGGGCTTATTGCAGAAGCTGGCTTTCATAAAGTTTCCCTCATTGCACAGATGCCAACTCAAACACCCAATAATAAAGCATCAACCTTAAAAGGATCTTCTGTAAAAAATCAAATGTCAATAAAAAGGACACATTAGAAGTCATATGAAAAAGGCGTTTATTCTATCGTTGACATTGCACGTTTTGGTATTCATGTTAATGTACTTTGGTATGCCGAATCCTTTTAAACGCGTTATAAAAGACGATTGCATGATGGTTGTTGATTTTGCGCTGCCAAGCAATAAAACAACAGCGCCCATTATATCGCCAGATATTCCAGACGAAAAGCCAGATCCTAAAACACCATTAGAAGTTGATGAAAAAGCCCCCCAAAAGGAAGAAAAGAAAGAGTTACAAGAAGAAATTGTAGAAGAAAAAGCCGCAACAAAAACCGATCTAGAACCAAAAATACAAGAAGATCCAAAAAGGCAAGAACCTAAAAAGGAAGAAGTTGAACCTAAGAAAGAAGAAACCCCATCCAAAGATCAAGACGCCCTAAATATTGATAAAAAAGATAAAGAAAAAGCCAAGAAGGAAGAAAAAAAGGACGATAAAAAACAAAAAGAAGAAAAGAAAAAGGATGATCTAAAAGATAAAAAAAAGAAGGACGCTGAAAAACTGAATAAGAAACAAGATGGCGAAAAAAAAGCAACCGTTAACTTAGATAATAAAGATAAGAAAAACGTTAAGTCTGATAAAAAATCCGACAAAAAGAAAAAACAAAGTTTGGATGACCTTTTAAATGAAAAGACCGACAAAAAAAAAGGTAAAAAGTCTAAGTCAGGTGCCCAAGCGGAAGAAGTTTCAGATGCTTTTACAGCCTCTGAAATAGCCATTTTAAGATCCCATATTTCTAAGTGTTGGAATGTTCATGCGGGATCTAAAGGCGCTAAGGAGCATGTTGTGGATGTTGAAATTCATTTAAATGAAGACGGTATGGTCAAAAAAGCAGAAGTTGTTGATAAAGAACGGATGAAGTCGGATCCTTTTTACCGCGTTGCTGCTGAAACAGCACAAAGAAGCCTTCTTGATCCTGAATGCAATCCCTTACCGATTCCTCATTCAGATTATGAAAAATGGAAGGAAATTACCTTTAGGTTTGACCCTAAAGATATGTTTTAATTAATTTTTTAAGATCTTATTAAATTTTAACAATTATAATGTAAATAATATATTTTTTAGATTTGAATTGTGGGTTGACCCCGAAAGGTAGGACACTTAATTTTGAGAATTACGCCCAAAAAATTTATACAGTTGGTAATGCCATTTATTCCTGTTAATAGTGCTCTAAAATGCGTATAGTATATGCTAACAAGACTTAAAGTGTGTTTTAAAAATGTTTGATATTAAGCTTATTCGCCAAGATCCTGAATTTTATAATCATGGTCATCACAGAAGGGGGCTTTCCTCTTTCACAGAAGATCTTTTGCTTTTGGATGAAGAGCACAGATTACTCTTAACAAAGCTTCAACATTTACAGTCTGAAAGAAATTCATTAGCGAAAGAATTTGGTATTCTTAAAAAGAATGGTAAAGACACATCCCACATTAGTGATAGAACCAATCAAATAAAAGAAGAAATTCCAACACTTGAAAAACAAGCAAAAGAATTGGAAGATAAAATTTTTTCTATTTTAAGCATTCAGCCTAATACACCTTTAGAGGATGTCCCAAATGGCATTAATGAAGAAGACAATGTTTGTTTAAAAACAGTTGGGAACCTCAAAACATTTTCGTTTACGCCAAAAGCGCATTATGATTTAGGCGAAGACCTTAATATGATTGACTTTGAACAAGCTGCTGTTGTTTCAGGTAGTCGTTTTGCTTACCTAAAGTCTGATATTGCACGCCTTGAAAGGGCGCTTGCTAACTTTATGCTGGATAGCCATACTCAAAATTTTGGCTACACAGAAGTATCCCCCCCCCTCCTTGTGAATAGTCATGCCGCTTTTGGTACAGCGCAGCTTCCAAAATTTAAGGAAGACCTGTTTGAAGCGAATACAGGCCATTGGTTGATTTCAACCTCTGAAATTAGTTTAACAAACCTCATGCTTTCTAAAATGGTTAGCGAACAAGAGCTTCCTCTTCGATTCACTGCTTATACGCCCTGTTTTAGAAGTGAGGCAGGGGCTGCCGGTCGTGATACAAGAGGGCTTATAAGACTTCATCAATTTAATAAGGTTGAATTAGTGAGTATTACAACAAAAGAACAAGCTGAAAATGAGTTTGATCGAATGGTATCTGCTGCTGAAACTATTTTACAAAAGTTAGCGTTGCCTTATCGAATTATGTATCTTTCTACAGGTGATATGGGGTTTGCGGCCCAAAAAACGTATGATCTTGAAGTTTGGTTACCTGCACAAAATGCATACCGCGAAATTTCTAGCTGTTCATATTGTGGGGACTTTCAAGGAAGACGGATGAATGCACGGTATCGTCCTTTAAATGGTGATAAACCTTTATTTGTGCATACATTTAATGGATCCGGCCTTCCTACAGGGCGGACTCTTGTTGCCATTTTAGAGAACTATCAAAACGCGGATGGTTCAGTCTCTATTCCTGATGTTTTAATTCCCTATATGGGAGGCAAAAAAATTATTGAGAAGGCTTAAGTTTAAATGGTTTTTACCAAACTTCCCTATTATGCGAATGCAAAGAATTTAAGTTCAGTCATTCAAAAGGTTGCAAAACCCCACCTTCAAAAAGGAGGGTATGCATTTGCGACCCTTATCTTAGATTGGGAAAAAATTGTAGGCACGAAAATAGCCATTCTTACAAAACCTAAAAAATTAACATTTCCAAAAGGGCAGGGCAATCCTGGTCTTCTTCAATTACAAGTAGAACCTGGTGCAGCATTAA
This sequence comes from Pseudomonadota bacterium, assembly GCA_018061565.1. Taxonomy (GTDB): domain Bacteria; phylum Pseudomonadota; class Alphaproteobacteria; order Paracaedibacterales; family UBA11393; genus JAGOTX01. The sequence continues at coordinate 4,625 of JAGOTX010000025.1, read as the reverse complement.
TGATTGGTTTTCAAAAAGGTATTATTTTAGAAAAAATACGAACTTTTTATGGTAAACAACTTGTTTTTGATATTACTTTTGACCAAAAGTCCTTATCTAAGGCAAAATCTGTTACCTTAAAGCCAATTGAAAAGAAAAATGTTGTTTCTTTAGAACTTCGAGAAAATCTCAATGCTATTGAAGATAATGATTTAAAAGAAGCGCTTTTAAGTTTATCCCTCTATATAAATTGAAATCATAGAATCCGTTTGTTTGCATTTGTAAAGAATGTTAATGTAGAGTAAGATCTGCCATTAAAAATTGCTATGCAAAAGAAGAACTTTTTTGAAACTTTGATTCACTTTGCTGAACAAGATATTTTAAAATCTTACAACACTGATGGTATGAATTGCATCCATATTGACCCCAAGTCATTAGTTCGACTTTTAACTGTTTTTAGGGATCATGGGCAGTTTTTGTTTACACAGTTAGTGGATATTGTTGCTGTTGATTATTTGGATAGAAAAGAACGCTTTGAAGTGATTTATCATCTTTTAAGCCATAAATATAATCAACGGTTATTTGTAAAAATAAATGTTGCAGATAATCAACCTGTTCAAACGCTTTGTGATGTTTTTGTGAATGCAAATTGGTATGAACGAGAAGTATTTGATTTAATGGGAATCTATTTTTTAGATCATCCTGATTTAAGACGGCTATTAACGGATTATCAGTTTAGTGGTCACCCTTTACGGAAAGATTTTCCCCTTTCAGGGTATACACAAGTATATTATAACAAAAAAGAAGGTAAAGTCGATTCAGAGCCTGTTCATTTTACACAAGATTATAGAGATTTTGATTATATATCAAATTGGGAATCTGTTTTAAATAACAAATAAAGATTTGATAAAAATTAACATGGTATTGATTTTTATTGTTTTGTAAATCAGAATAAATATATTAATCATCTTTTATGGAGTTATTTTTAGATGAATAAATGTGTCCCTTCTCGTTATTTAGCAGAAATGTTTGGAACGTTTTTGCTTGTTTTTTTAGGATGTGGTAGTGCTATTTTAGCAGGCCCACAGATTGGATTTTTAGGTGTTTCAATATGTTTTGGTATAACACTTTTGTTTTTAATATATAGTATTGGCCATGTTTCTGGATGTCACTTAAATCCAGCTGTAACACTTTGTTTAACATTTGCTCATAAGTTTGAAAAGAAAGATGTTTTACCATATATTGCTTCTCAGCTATTAGGAGCGGCTCTCGCAGGGTATTGCTTATTCAATATAGCATCTGGCAACGCGGGTTTTGACATTGCCCAAGGATTTGCGCTTAATGGTTATGGTGAACATTCACCCAAAGGTTATGACATGATTTCAGGGATTATAATGGAAGTAATTGCAACAACGGTTCTTTTATATGTTATTTTAACAACTACGTGTTCTTCCTCTGCAAGTGGGTTTGCTGGAATTTTTATTGGTGTAACACTTATTGCACTTCACTTAGTTGCGATTCCAGTGACGAATGCATCCCTTAATTTTGCAAGAACATTTGGTGTTGCTGTCATACATGGCGGTTGGGCATTAACACAGATGTGGTTATTTCTTGGAACAAATATCATTGCAGCTATTTTAGCTGTGCTTATTTTTAAGGCAACACATTGTAACTTAACGCAATGTAGCAAATAAACTTATTAATATTTAATACAAAAAAAAGACCGTGTTTTAAAGCACGGTCTTTTTTAAAAGGATGAAGTCTTTAAGCAACAGATGTTTCTTCATCTTCTTCAAAATCATTTTCAAAATCATCGTCCATGTCATGTTCAAAAGAATCAAGATCATAAAGTTCATCTGGTAAATATTCTGAAATTTCTTCATAAAATTCTTTAATAGGAACCGTCACAGTTTCTGATACCGTTGTTTTAATTAAATGATCAACAACCACACCTTCTATTAATTGATTTCTAAAATAATCAAGAATACCAGGATTTTTGGCCCACTCTTTGATTTGAGCAGCAGGATTTTGGGAACCATTTTTTGATGCCATGTTTACCATTGCACGGATAAGGAGTTCATTTGGAACCGTTATTTTATGTTCTGTTGCAATTTTTCCGATAACAAGTCCTAATTGAATTCTGCGAAGTGAAAGGGTTCTAACATCATCGTCCGTTATGCCATCTGCAATTTCTTCAAATCTTTCAGATTCTATTTTTTTACGAATGTTTTTTTCTTCTTCTTCAACAATGGTTGTTGGAACATCAAATTCATATTGCTGGCTTAATTGGTCTAAAAGTTGGCGTTTTAAGTATAAAAAGGACATTCTTTCAGATGCATTTTTTAAGGATTCATTAAACGCAGAACGTAATTCTTCTAAGTTTTGAACGCCTGCATTCTTGAAAAATGCTTCATCTACATCAGAAGGAGTGCACGCTTCTACTGTTAAAACTTCATAAGCGATGTCAACTTTTTTATCATCACCATCAACATGTTTGTAATTTTGATTGACATTTATGATGCTGCCAACTTTTTCACCTTTTAGTTTGCTTGAAACGGTCTTATGTTCAAAAGCAGGATCTGTCATATCTATACGATCTTCAACTTTTTCAAGATCATTAACGACTTTACCATCTTTTGTCATGGTAAATTTAACTGTTACAAAGTCACTTTCTTGAATTGCTCTGTCTACGACTTCAAATTTACCTGAAAGTCTTCTCATCTTTGATATAAAGTTTTCAACATCAACTTCTGTAATGTTTGTGACAAGCTTTCTAAGTTTTAAATCAGAAAGATCTTTTAATTCAAATTGGGGCATTTCTTCAAATCTTATTTGTAATTCTATTTTGCCATTCTCTAAAATGTTTTCACTAACAATTTGAGGTTGTCTTATCAGTTTTAAGGGGTTTTCTTTTAATATTTTATCAACACCTGCTTGAATTTCATGATGAATTGAATCGGCTCTAAATTGTTCGCCAAATTCTTTTTCTAAAATGTTCATCGGAACTTTACCGGGTCTAAATCCTGGTTTTTTATATGTTTTAGATTTTTGTTGTAAAAATAATGTAACATTTTGATCGATAGCATTTTTGTCAATCGTTAACAAAAAGGTATAGACAAGATTTTCGTGTGATTGTTTTTGAATTTCCATAATTATTATTCCAAAATAAGATTGGCTTAAAGAGTAAGTGGTGCGGGCGGAGGGACTTGAACCCCCACGACTTGCGTCACAAGATCCTAAGTCTTGCGTGTCTGCCAATTTCACCACGCCCGCATTGAGCGTATTCCTTTTTATAAAAGGTCACAGCTACTTCTAGACTATATCACCCTTTATAACTTTGGTCTATTATTTTTTGTTCAAAAATCTTCTTTAGTCCTGCAATATTGCCAGAAGTGATGCGTTTTAGATTCTCTGTTATTTCTTCAACAGACCAATCCCACCATTTAAGATTGACTAAAAATTCAGTGGTTTCTGGATCAAAGCGTCGTCTTATTTCTTTTGCTGGATTTCCGCCAACGATGGTATAGGGAGGGATGTCTTTTGTTACAAGGCTATTGGTTCCAATAATGGCGCCATCGCCAATTTTAATGCCTTGCATGATTGTAACACTATTGCCGATCCATACATCATTGCCGATAATGGTATCTCCTTTACTTTTAACGTTCATATCTATTTTAGCCCATTCCCCCCCAAATACTTTGAATGGATACGTTGAAATGCCATCCATAGGGTGATTAGAACCATTCATAATAAAGCGAATACCTGTTGCCAGTTGACAAAATTTACCGATGATAAGCTTGTCTTGCATAAAGTCAAAATGATATAACACATTTTTCTTAAAATTATGAATATCCGTTGGGTCATCATAGTACGTATAATCACCAACAATAATATTGGGGTTTTGTATAATGTTTTTTAAAAAGATGGTTCTATCTACATTTTGAATGGGATAGAGGGTATTTGGGTTCGGATATGTTTTTTCAGTCATTTGAAATTTTATTTAAAATTAGAATTTTATTCTAATGCAAGTTTTAACAATAGGAAAGAACTTATAAGTAGCGTTTTGTCCAGCCGTATATCATATGTGCAACTTGTTCTGCATGATCTCTATTTTTTAAAAGGTGATCCATTTCATCTAACGAAATGAGGCTTTTGGGGCTTTTTAGTTGATTAAAAATATCTAATCCATGAGAGTAGGGAACGATTGGATCGTTTAATACATGAGCAACCATGACGGGGATCTTAATAAAATCTAATTGAAGTGAAAAATATTTTTCTAAATCTTTTAGAAATGTGCTTTTAACACGGTATATTTTTCCCATAATGTCAAGTTCGCCAAATCCATTTTCTAAAACTTTTGTTTTATCTTGAGCAAAACGTTTGGCAGTATGAATGGTTGAAGAGGGGGCATTCAGTGTTACACACGCTTTTATGGATGGAGTTTTTTCAAGTGCATAAAGTGATGCAAGGCCCCCAAGGCTGTGACCGATGAGAAGAGAGGGGGGGGGGGTAAAGTTTTTTCTTAAAAAATTATAGGCCGAGACGATGTCAGAAATATTGGATGAAACTGAGGTATCTTCAAAGTTTCCGGCACTTTCACCAAGGCCCATGAAGTCAAACCTTAAAATGCCAATGCCAAGGCTGGC
>JAGOTX010000024.1 GCA_018061565.1 Pseudomonadota bacterium | reverse complement strand
TTCTAAAACCTGTTGTAACGGCGATCGCAATTTCACCTGCTTGGCCGTTTATATGCTTTCGAATAAAATCGGTTAAGTTGTTACGCGTTTTTTTGATAGTGGAATTTTCAGACTTTTTTAAAGAATGTAGTGAACTTATTCTTCCACTCGCACTGATACCATTAAAATAGGCTGCTCTTCTAAAGTCATAACTAAAAAGAGAAACGGGATCAGAAAAAGGCAAAAGCGTTGCAGTTGCTTCTATATAGTCTCCTACTTCAGGAATTCCCTTTGATGTATCTTTAAGGGTTAACCGAATACGTTTTATGTCATCAATTTTACAAGCTAGGTCAATGGTGATTTTATAAGCATCTTTATCGGGAGTGTATTCTTGTTCAGTAATAATACCTTTAATTATTTGGTCATCTTTTTTTATTTTCAGCATTTTTGTATTAAGATAATGCGTTTTAAAATATGCGTTAGAAAATCCAAAACAGATAAAAAACGTGCAAATAAAACACATTTTTAAAATGGGGTGTTTAAAAAAAATAACACTTAAACAAATGAATAAAAAAAGGGGAAGTAAGACGGATGTAAGAGAAGGCTCATCCTGCAAAGAAAAATAGAAAAAGATGCCGATCATAAAAAAGACAGGCATCCATAAAATAATTCGTGTTTGTTCTTTATAAATATCATCAAAAAAGAAGTGTGTTATGAATGACATTTCTTAATTCCAAAGGTGGTTTTTAATTTATAAATAGGGATCACCTGTTAAAATTTTAAAAAACGTTGTTAAAAGTCCATCTTCATCTGCTTCATTTTCTTCAGGATTCCCTGCCGTACTACGTAATGGAATTAAAGGTCTTTCATCAAATAAATGGTGGGGTATTCTTGGCATTGGAAAATCATCCCTTTTAGGCATAAGGGATGGGCTAGGAACCGATGGGGCTTTTAACAAAGGTTTCTTAGAATTTTCTTCGAATTTTTTTGTTAATAATGTTATTCTACCTTCCATTTTTTTTAACTTTTGTTGAAAATCATCAGTCGTTGGATGTGCTTGTTCAATAAGAGGGGGGGGGTGTGAATTGTCTTGAGTTTCCTCTGAGGTAGGAAAAGAACACACTGTTTGATTGTTTGATAATTCTATTGCAGCACCAAGTGAACCAAAATGCATAATTGTTTCTTCTTTTGCTAACTGTTGTCCTTTTTCAATACAAGCATCACAATCGTCAAAAGAAGACATAACCCTTGGCATTTGATGTTCTATTATGGATGGGGGGGGGGTTGCGCCATTTAAGAGTGTCAATATTGATCCAATTGCAAAAATATATTTTTTCATACCCTATGTCTTTCATAAAAATAATGCTCCATAAATTTATTATGATTGCTTAACTGTTAAAATAAAATTAATAATAACCTTTGTTTTTGCTATTTTTAATCTTGTTATAGTGTTATTTTTTTGTGATAATTTTAAAATTTATTATAAGCGATAAATAACTTATTACTTGCGAAAAAACAGTTCTAGTGGGTATAATGACGGGTAATCATTAATATAAGTAGTTTATAAGTGACGTTTTTAAAGAGTGGTATTTTTCAACTTTTTCTTTCTGTTTTTCTTGCTTTTTTTATTGTTCCTTATTTAAGTATATATCATATTTCTTTTTTTTATTCGCTGTCATTAGTGTTAAAAGATTTTTTAATGATTATTTTGCCTTTTATCATTTTCTTTTGTTTAAGTTCTGTCCTTTCTGGCTTTAAATCTTCAGCACCACTTTTAGTGCTTGGTGTTATTATTTTTGTTATTTTATCGAATATGATGACTGTTCTTACGGCATATGGGGTTGGTTATTTTTTACTGCCGGAAATTTGCCGTGAAAAATGTATTTTAATATCAAATTTGGAATCAAAAATAGAGCCACTTTTTAGGTTGCCAATTCAAAGCATTATTAAAAATGAATATGCCCTTTTACTGGGTGTGATTGTTGGGCTTATTACAACTTTTTTACAGTCTCATCAACAGCAAAAAATTGCTAGATTTTTAAATAAAGGTAAACATAATTCAACGCTTATTCTTAAAAAGTGCTTTATTCCTTTTTTGCCTATATATGTTTTTGGGTTTGTTTTAAAATTACACTTTGATGGCGCATTATCCAGCCTTTTAGATTCTTATGGAAAGATTTTTTGCATTAATCTTGCCTTAATTATTGGTTATGTTTTTGTAATGTACTTAATTGCTGCGCGTTTTTCTTTTAAAAAAACATTTTTTTATATTCAAAATATGCTACCCGCAGGATTGACTGGACTTTCAACAATGTCCAGCATGGCAGCGCTGCCAATTACCCTTAAAGCAACAGAAGACAATACCAATAATGAAGAATTTTCAGAATTTATTATTCCATCAACCGCTAATATTCATATGGTTGGGGATGGTTTAAATATTGCCCTAACGGCAATCGCTTTATTGTTAATGACACGCTGTGATTTTCCACTGTTTTCAACCTATATGGTGTTTGTTCTGCACTATTGTATTGTTAAATTTTCTGGTGTTGGTGTGCCTGGTGGTGGTGTATTAGTGATTTTACCTGTTGTGCAAACCTACCTTGGTTTAAATAGTGAATTAACAAGCCTTTTAGCCACTATTTATATTCTTCAAGATGCAATATTAACATCTGCAAATGTTATGGCCAATGGTGCCTTTGCAATTATTGTGCACAATGTTTTTAAAAAAATAAAACTTATAAAAACGTAATGGAAGATGCACTTTTAAACTGGTATGAAAAAAATCAACGATGTTTACCATGGCGTGCTAAAAAAGGTGAAAAGCCAAATCCTTATTTTGTTTATTTAAGCGAAATTTTTTTACAACAAACAACTGTTGCAACCGTTATTGATTACTTTAATCGGTTTATTAACAGGTGGCCAACTTTAGAAGATTTAGCAAAAGCGAGTGAACACGAAGTCTTAACCGAATTTCAAGGCCTTGGATATTATTCAAGGGCAAGAAATTTGGAAAAATGCGTTAAAAAATTTGTAAATGATGGATGCATACCAACAACTTTTAAACGTCTTTTAGATTATCCAGGGATTGGTGATTACACAGCAAAAGCTGTTGCTGCAATTGCATTTAATGAATCGGTCATTCCAATTGACGGAAATGTCATTCGCGTTTTTTCAAGATATTTTGGTCTTAAAAATTTATTACCATCCCTTAAAAAAGATGTTTTAGAAAAAACATTTGAATTTGCAATTCTTAAAAATCCAGGTGACTTTGCCCAAAGCCTTATGGATTTAGGATCCATGATTTGTAAACCACAAAACCCCCTTTGTGATATTTGCCCTTTAAAAAGTTCTTGCGTGGCTAAACGTCAAAACCTTCAAAATGTTTTGCCCCTTAAAGCTCAAAAAATTAAAAAGCCAAAAAAAATTGGAACAGCTTTTATCTTCCATACAAAAGATGCCATTCTTTTAGAAAAAAATGAAACAGAACGATTGTTAAAAAATTTATGGGGTGTGCCAACGTCCCCATGGATAGAGGTTGAATCTCTTTTAAAAGAGAAAGATTCAATCATTCATGTTTTTACACATTTTACACTGCAACTTAACATTCAATCAGAAGAAATTAAGAGTGTTCAAAACTTTAAACTGAAAGAAAATCAAGTTTTTGTTTTAAAAAAGAACCTTAAAAATTACCCCCTTTCAACACTGATGAAAAAAGTTTTAAACAAGGGGCATATTATGTTAGAAGATATAACTGACATTAAATAGAGTTTGGTTTTTTTGATAAATCATTTTGCCTTAAAACATAATTATTTCTTGCGGGAAACGCATATATTTGGGTATATTTTAAAGAACACATTTAAAAAGATTAATAATGGCGCACGTTTTAAAAATTCAAGGCAAAAAGCCTTTAAAGGGAAAAATTAAAATTTCGGGGGCTAAAAATGCAGCGCTTCCTTTGCTTGCGTCTTGCCTTTTGACAGAGCATCCTCTTTGTCTTAAAAATACCCCAAGACTTGCAGATATTTTTACATTGAATGAATTGCTATCCCAACTGGGGGTTGAGATTGATTTTAATAAAGATGAATTAACATTAAAAGCGAGCAATATAAAAAGTTTAACAGCACCTTATGAACTTGTCAGTAAAATGCGGGCTTCTGTTCTTGTATTAGGGCCGCTTGTTGCACGGTTTAAAGAAGCAAAAGTATCGCTTCCGGGGGGGTGTGCGATTGGAACACGCCCTGTTGATATTCACCTTAATGGTTTAAAAGCCTTGGGTGCGGATATTTCAATTGATCAGGGATATATTATTGCAAAAGCACCAGATGGTTTAAAAGGCGCAACGTTTACAATGCCTGTTATTACTGTCACAGGAACAGAAAATCTTCTTATGGCAGCAACGCTTGCAAAGGGCGAAACGGTTCTTTTAAATGCAGCGCGTGAGCCAGAAATTGTTGATCTTGCCAATTGTTTGATTAAAATGGGGGCAAAAATTGAAGGTGCAGGAACAGATAGAATTGTTATTCAAGGGGTTGAATCTTTAAATGGTGCAACGCATTCTATTTTGCCAGACCGAATTGAAACAGGAACATTTGCGATGCTTGCAGGTATTACAGGTGGTGAATTAGAACTAACCCATACAAAACTGTCCCTTATTCCAGGTGTTGGGGAGCTTTTAAAAGCAGCAGGCATAGATATAGTGGAAACAGAAAATGGGTTTGTTGCCAAAAGTACAGGTGTTATTCATGGAATAGACGTTATGACAGAGCCTTATCCTGGTTTTCCAACAGATCTGCAAGCGCAAACGATGGCATTGATGACCCTTTGTGATGGTGCTTCCATGATTACAGAAACAATTTTTGAAAATAGATTTATGCACGTTCAGGAACTGTGTAGAATGGGTGCGAATATTACTGTTCATGGATCATCTGCCTTGGTGCGTGGCGTTAAAGGGCTTAGTGGTGCACCTGTTATGGCAACAGATCTTAGAGCTTCAGTATCCCTTGTGATGGCGGCTTTAAGTGCAAAGGGTGAAACAACGCTTAGCCGTATCTATCACCTTGATAGAGGGTATGAGAATATTGAAGAAAAATTGATTCCTTGTGGCGCAATAATGGAACGTGTTAAAGCACATTAATAAAAAAAGAAGACATTAATTATGAGTGATCACCTTACCCCTGAAATATTAAAAGAAGCAGAATGGCTTTTTAAACAGTCTTGGACGTTTTTAAGGGGAATTCAATCTTTAAAAGATTTACCAGATGAAAATTTGCCAGAAATTGCTTTTGCTGGTCGTTCTAATGTTGGAAAATCCAGCCTTATTAATGCACTTTTAAATAGAAAAGGTGTTGCAAGAACATCTAACACGCCGGGCAGAACCCAAGAACTTAATTTTTTTAATATTCACAACACTTTTTACCTTGTCGATATGCCAGGATACGGCTTTGCAAAAGCCCCTAAAGAAGTGGTCAAAAAATGGAATACTTTAATTAAAAACTATTTGTTAAAACGGTCAAATTTAAAACGTGTCTATGTTCTTGTGGATTCACGCCATGGGTTAAAGCCCAATGATATGGAATTTTTAGATATGTTAGATGAATGCGCAATATCTTATCAAATTGTTTTAACGAAAACGGATAAAATAGGAAAGCTTGCCCTTCAAGAAGTTTTTAAAAACACGTTTGAAAGAATTCAAAAACATCCTGCTGCGTATCCATTTTTAGGGTCAACCAGTTCTCAAAAAAAAGATGGTTTAACAGGCATTCGCGGTGAAATTAAACTTTTAATTTCATGAGATTATAATGATAAAAGGAACTGGTATTGATATTGTTGATTCAAGGCGTATTCAAAAATTATTAGAAGTCTTTAATGAAAAGGCAAAAAATAGACTTTTTACAAAAGTAGAGCAAGAAAAAGCAGAATCTCGAAAAGAAAATATTTTGACATATGCTAAAATTTTTGCAGCAAAGGAAGCTTTTATTAAGGCACTTGGGCATTCATTTGGTCTTTCTTGGACGGATATGGAAATTACAAATAATGTTTTTGGTAAGCCTGCTTTTTGCCTTTCAAAAAAAGCAAAAGATGTTTTAAAAAATTTAAACTTAGAGGATTGTTTTATTCATCTTTCTTTAAGTGATGAAAAACCATATGCTATTGCCTTTGTTATTATTGAAGGGGTTGCAAAAAATAATCAATAAAGCTAAGTTTGTATAAAATATTTAATAAAGTTTGGTTTTTTATGAATGCTCTTTTTGGATCTATTGTCGATTATATGGTGATGTTTTTTGCATCTCTTTTTTCAAACAAAGTCAATATTGAAGATCTTAAGTTTTATGTACAACGTTTTTTAGTTGTTATAACCGCTTTGTTTATTGGTCTTTTTTCCTATTGGGGATATGTGTACTTTAAAAACGTTGCCAAGGAAGATGATATTGTTGATGAATTTGTTTTAAAGAAGGACTTTAAAAATACAACCTTTAAAAATTTAGATGTTTATAGTTCAGCAACCAATAAAAAAGTAATTGTTCAAGGCCCACTTAATGTGTATGGTTCTTTTCAGACGGAACAATCTAATTATAGGGATGCAAATATTTACGGAAGTTTATTTGCAACAAAAGCAAAATTTCAAGATGTAAACGTTTATGGTGCTGCAAAATTAAGTAAAGTTGTTGCAAGAGATATTGAAGTTTATGGCGCTTTTGAGGCGGAGGATGTTGCCATTTTAAACGATCTTTTTATTGCTGGATTTGGCGTTATTAAAGATTCAAAAATTAATTACTGTGAATTATTAGGGGACCGTTTAACCCTATCAAATACAAAAATAAAAAAACTAAAAATAAGCAATGCAGAAAAGAAAAAAGCTATTGTGTATGTTGAAAATGGTTCAATTGATGCTGTTGTTTTTGATTCAATTCCAGGGGAAGTTGTGGTTTTTGGATCTGCCAAGGTTGAAAGCATCAAAGGTGGCACGTTGATAAAATCAAAAGATCCTATTACCACGCCAGAAAATAAGAATTCTGCACATAAATTATCAGAATAAATTATTCAAAAAAGATAATAAACGTATGATAATTGGACTTTTTTGTGATCACGGTGGTTTTGATCTTAAAGAACAATTAAAAGGTAATTTTAAATGCGATGGCTTTGAACTTTTGGATTATGGAACGTTTTTAAATGAGTCAGTCGATTATCCGGATTTTTCAAAAAAAGCAGCATATTGTTTAAAAAATCAAGAAATTGATCGCGCTATATTAATTTGTGGAACAGGTATTGGTATTGCGATTGCTGCGAATCGGTTCCCTTGGGTTCGTGCGTTTGTTGCCCATTTTGACTTTGAAGCAACACTTGCAAGAAAGCATAACGATGCAAATGCTATTTGTTTTTCAGGTCGTTATCAAACAATAGAAACCATTTTGCCACTGTTAAGTATCTTTTTACAAACGCCTTTTGAAGGTGGCAGGCATCAGGCCCGTATAGAAAAGATGTCAGAAAAACCCTTTTAAACGCGAGGGTCTTTTTTAAAGTATAACTTATTTTTCTTTTGTGAAATAACGCATCCGCCGGCTGACTGGTCTTTAAAGCTTCCTTTGAAGATGTTTGCAACAATGTCTTTTACTTTATCGTAAGAAAAAGGATAAGGCGTATCGCTTGTTATTTTTAATATATGTCGAAAGAGCTTTATGGCGAGTGTTGGGCTTAATTGCAAAAAGGCTGGAACATCGATTATTGTGGTACCTTCTTCTGTTTCTTCTACAATGTCAAAAATAGCATCTTCAACACATTCGTTTATCCATTCATTTGTATCTTGTAATTGTTGAATGCTTTTATTAAAAAGATCAAGTGAAAAGCCATTTTTAATAAGGGGTTGTAGCGCTTTTCTAAAACGGATACGTTCAAAAGATTCATTGTCATTACTAGGGTCTGATATATATTCTTGATGGATGCTTTGAAGATAAGCTTTTAAATCTTCTGGTAAAACAGATAAAAATGGACGCACAATAAAAATACCATTGCGTTCAACAATCGGTTGCATGCAAGACAGCCCTTGAATGCCAGAACCTTTTGAAAGGCGCATCATAAACGTTTCAAATTGGTCTTCTAAGTGATGGGCTATGCATAAAACAGGTATGCCTTCTTGTTTGCAAAAATTTTCCATAAGTGCGTAACGAGCGTCCCTTGCTTGTTCTTGAATTTTACTTTGGAGGGGGGGGTGGTCCCATGTTAAAATAGAATGATTGATAGAGTAAGAATTCAGCCATTTTGCAACTTTTTTTGCTTCTTCCTCAGATTCAGGTCTTAATTTATGATCAACCGTTAAGGCAAAAATTTGCTTATTGTTTTCTTTTCCCCAAGCATCTAAAATCAAGCAGAGTGCAAGGCTATCAGGACCTCCTGATACGGCAACTGCAATTTTTTTTAAATTATTATCTAAAAAAAATGGGAAGAAATTTTGAAATATTTCATCAATAACGGATTTTAAGGAATTGATCATAAGTTTTGTTAATTAAAGCATTAAAGAAACAATAATGGTTAATTTTTAAATCGTCAAGATTTTAAAAACAGTTGTATGATAAAAAAAATAGAAAAAAGACTTTTCGGAAAAAATTTCCCTTTTTTAAAAATTTAGAAAAATTTTCCTAAATTTTAACCTTTTGTTTACGAAGTAAGGCGTAAGCTTAAAGCTATAAGAATATTAGTCCTATTTATTTTTGTGGAAAATTTATTAAATACAGTAAGGAATCTTGGTCCATTTAAAACACTTGGTTTTATTGCCATTATATTATCTGTTTTAGGCTTTGTCAGCTATTTTATTAATATGGCAAACACACCAGAAATGGGACTTCTTTATAATAATATCGATGAAATTGAAGGTGCTAAAGTTGTTGAAAAACTAAAATCCACCGGTACGCCTTATGAAATTAAAGCGAACGGCAATCAAATCTTAGCCCCTGTTAATATGATTGCAGAACTTCGTATGCAGCTTGCTCTTGATGGTATTATTATGAGTGGTGGTATTGGTTATGAATTGTTTGATCGTTCAGATGTTTTAGGAACAAGTAGTGCAATGCTTGATATTAATCAAATACGCGCATTAGAAGGTGAACTTGCAAGGTCTATTAAGGGCATTAATGAAGTGCAAGCAGCACGCGTTCATCTTGTTATTGCAAAGAGAGAGCTTTTTTCAAAAGAAAAATCGCAAGCGAGTGCCTCTGTTGTGTTAAAGATGAAAAATAATCAACGTTTATCCTCTGATCAAATTCAAGCAATTCAAGCACTGGTTTCATCATCCGTTCCAAATATGACAAGTGATAGAATTTCTATTATTGATGATAAAGGCACACTTCTTGCACGGAGTAAAGATTCTACTGGCGGAGATAGTTTTGCCCAACAAGTTAATATCCGTGAAGAATATGAAGAGAAAACAGCACGTCAAATTGAACAACTTCTAGAAAGAACACTAGGCCCTGAACGTATTCGTGCAGAAGTTTCTGTCGAAATGGATTTTGATAAAATTACATCCCAAGCGGTGGAATTTAATCCAGAAGGTCAAGTAGCACGCTCTGTTAATACATCTGAAGAAGGAATTAAATCAGATGAATCTAATGGAGGAGGGGACGCAGTTAATGTACAAAAGGACGCAAACAATAATCAACAACAAGGTGCTGCGTCTACAAGTAAAAATACAACCAATAAAACAGAAGAAGTTACATCTTATGAAATATCCAACAAAACAATTACAACAGTAAAAGAAACCGGCACAATCAAAAGAATATCCGTTGCTGTTCTTGTTGACGGAAATTATAAAGTTGATGGTAGTGGTAATAAGACTTATGAAGCACGTTCTGATGAAGAAATTAAACAGCTTACAGAACTTGTTCAAACAGCTGTTGGCTTTAAGTCTGAACGGGGAGATAGCATTAAAGTTATTAACTTAAAATTTGCAACTCCTGAAGAAATAAAAATGCAAGAAGTTGATTGGATGACAAAAACGCTTCATTCGATTGATGTTAAGCGTTTGATTGAACTTTTAATCGTTGGTATTTTTTCGCTTATTATACTTTTTACATTTTTAAAGCCTGCAGTCTTTAGCTTGCTTAAAATTGTGGCCCCAACAATGGTTAAGGCCTCAAGTGATAAAGAAATTCCACATCATTCAGAGAATCAATATATGCCCCCTCAAGGGTATTCGGGTTATGGTCCAGCTTATGGAGGGCAACCATACGGCGGTTATCAACAAGGTCCCTTTATGCCGCAGCAAATGCAACAACCACAATATATTCCACAACAAGTCGTTTCAATGGCGCAGCCTCAGCAATTGATTATACAAGGGGGGGGGGGTGCTCCACAAATTATTCATACGGAATCTTCTGTCAATGATACTGTTTCTTTATCGAATGTACTCAAAAAGAAATCTGGGCTTTCCCAAAAATTAGATGATTTTGAAAAAGATGTTGATCTTGAGCAAGTAGATGGACGGGTTAAATCATCCTCTATCACGCGTATTAGCAATTTAGTGCGTAAAAATCCAGATGAAACAGTTTCACTTCTTAGAGCTTGGCTATATGAAGAGGGAGATGATTAATGGATATATCAAAACGTGTAACAGGTCCTGAAAGAGCTGCTATTTTTATGTTGGCTTTGCCAGAAGAAGTTGCAACAACAGTATTTCAACGGCTTGATACATCAGACATTCACCATTTATCGCTTGCAATGGTTGCATTGGGGCGTGTTCAAGCAGAAGTTGTTGAACAAGTGTTGCGCGATTTTATAGATCATCTTGCAACAACGGGAAGCCTTATTGGAACATTAGAAGGAACAGAACGACTCCTTTCTAAAATTTTGCCTAAAGAACAGGTCGAAATAATTATTGAAGAAATTAGAGGGCCTGCGGGTAGAACTCTTTGGGATAAACTTGGAAATGTCAGTAATGATGTTTTGGCCAATTATTTAAAAAATGAATATCCACAAACCATCGCTGTTGTTTTAAGTCGTATTAAACCAGAAAATGCAGCAGGAGTTATGGCGGCTTTGCCTGAAACCCTTGCCGTAAATGTGATATCACGTATGTTGCAGATGGAAGTTGTTAAAAAGGAAATTGTTGACGATATTGAAAAAACATTGCGTGTTGAATTTATGGGTAACCTTGCAAGAACGTCCAAACGTGATTCTTTTGGACTAATGGCAGAAATCTTTAACAGTCTTGACCGTGCATCTGAGTCACGTTTGATGGGCAAGCTTGAAGAAGTTAATGCAACCAATGCTGAAAAAATTAAAATGTTAATGTTTACGTTTGATGATCTTGTCAAACTTGATCGTCAAAGTATTCAAATTCTTATGCGTTCAATTGACAAAAATGTTTTATCTATTGCACTTAAAGGCGTTTCACCACAAATACAAAACGTGTTCTTTAATTGTATGACAGAACGCGCCGCTAAGCTTATTCGTGATGAAATTAAACAAATGGGCATGGTTCGTATTCGTGATGTTGAAAATGCACAAAATAAGATTGTAAGAGAAGCAAAAACACTTTCTATAAGTGGTCAAATCATTTTGGATAGTAAAGCTGAACGAGGAGACGCATACGTTGGGTAGAATTTTTAAATCAACACAAACTTTTATGCTTGAAAACTTTGATGAATTAAAAAAAGACATCATTGTTTATGAAGAAAATGAAGTTAACGTTATAAAAGAACAAAAATTTGATGAAGGTTATCAACAAGGCTTAAAGGATGGTTATAACCAAGGAAGAGAAGAAGCATTAACAGAACATGAAGTGCTTATTCATAATATATTAATGAAAATGGAAAAAAAAATTGAGGATATTTTTGAATCCCAAAGTCAGCATTATGAAGAACTTGAATATAACGTTAAAACTTTATTTTTTGCCTTTTCTCAAAAAATTTTACCACGCTATATTTCAAAATACGGCATATGTGAAATGGAAGGATTTCTTCAAAATCTTTTTAAAGTGCTGATTAAAAAAGATAAAATTACCATCTATTTAGCGCCTTCAATGAAGGACGTTTTAAAAACACAGATGCTTTCAAACGGTATGAATATTGACACAGTTACATTTGATGAAGATAAGAACTTAGAAAAAGAACAAATTAATGCCGTTTGGGATGATGGTGGAGCAAAATTTGACCTCA
This sequence comes from Pseudomonadota bacterium, assembly GCA_018061565.1. GTDB lineage: Bacteria > Pseudomonadota > Alphaproteobacteria > Paracaedibacterales > UBA11393 > JAGOTX01. The sequence goes on along the minus strand of JAGOTX010000024.1, from coordinate 1,929 downwards.
ATACAATTTATGGATTGATCAATACAATTTTGGATGAAGACATAGCATCAAAAACGGATGTCCAATCCACATTTCAAGAAACAATAGAGGAGATATAACATGATAGACGATGATGATATTAATGAAACAGAAAACCAAGAACCTGAACAAAGTTATGATAGAGATGTGCCAAGTGCACCAAAAACAGCAATTAGAGCAGAAGCGTTAGACGCTGTTTATGATGTTCCAGTTCAAATTTCGGCCGTTTTAGGGCGTTCAACAATGCCTGTGAATCAACTGTTAAAGTTAGGTCGTGGAGCTGTGGTAGAGCTTGATAAACGTGTTGGAGAAGCTATTGATATATTTGTTAACAATAAACTCGTCGCAAGGGGGGAGGTTGTTGCCGTGGAAGACCGTATAGGGATTACAATGACAGAAATTGTTAAAACAGAACGATCAATGTAAATTTATTATATTTTTCTGTTTTTATTAACCTTTTCTTAAACTTTGTTGCATATTCTAAAATAAGAAATAGAAAATTCTGCTTAAAATTATGCAGCATATTTTAAAAGGATATAACAAATGAAAAAAGTTTTATTATTAAGTGTTTCGGCTTTAGTTTTAACAAGCCATTTAAAAGCCAGCTTTTTTGATGGTATTTTGAATCAAGCCAAGAGCTATGTTGAGCAAAATCAGGATATTCAAAACGCTATAAAATTTGGAAAACAACAAGTTGGCAATGTTTTACAGCAACAATTAACAGGTGCTCAAGGTTATATTAATCAAAATGGGGGTATGCAAAATTTGCAAAATGGTATTCAAAATGCTTATAATTCTGGAGGAATAGATGGTGCATTTAACCAAGTGACCCAAGATGTAAGAAATCTTGCACCAGGTCTTATTAATAGTGCGCAAACACTTGCTCAGCAACAACAAGGACAATTGCAATCAGCTTACACAAAAGATCAAATGAATCAAGTTGTAAGTGCTATGACGCAGATGGATCAGCAATATGGAACACAAGTTCAAAGTATAAATCCTGCTTGGAGACAAGCTTATGCGCAGGCACAAGTTAATTTATATAATGCACCAGGCAATTCACCTGTTGGTAAAACGTATATAGAACTTTGTCAGCGGATGATACAGGCTATTCCTGTTTTAATTAAAAACAAAGGGAGCCTTAACCCAAGTGATGCAACATGGCAGCAGTTGATGGATAATAATGGCAATCTTTATAAGCTAGATGGAACACCTTTGCAACCAGTACAAGCGCCTATTAGTTTAATTGGCGGTAATCCTGGTGCTAGTGGTGGGTCTTCATTGATTAATATGAATCCAACACCACAACAAAATACGAATTTGATCCCTAATCAGCAACAACAAGCTGTAACTTTAACACCTGCACAAATTGCATCAGGTATTCAGACAGCTGTTGCTGGGCTTAGAAAAATAGATCAGCAATACGGCGCACAGCTTGCCCAATATGCAGCTGGTTTTGCAAATAGTCCATTTGCTCAAATACAAGGGGTAACGGCAGCTGTTTTTACCGCTTATAAAACAACATTAGCAGCTCTTCAAGCGCCAACAGCTGCAACAGACCCTAATGTATCCGCTAATATTACGCTCGCCAATAATCAGATAAAAGCTATTCCAACTCTTGTCATGGCAGAGGGGGCTCTTTGTCCAACGGACGCTACGTGGTCTAAATTGACAGATGGTATGGGCGGTTATTATGACCTTTTAGGTAATACACTTTATTCATAATAAAAGTATTAGAGTTCCTTTTTATACTGTTTTCCGTTTTTATATGTTCGCATCAAAATCGGGTACGATAAGAAGGAACAAAACGCAAGGCAAAGACCAATATAAAAGAACGATTCGTCGTAAAAATAACTGATAAGCTGCACACTAAAAGCTGTTGTTATAAGGCGTAAGGCTGTGATCAGTGCC